>CAZQSM010000014.1:0-38724 GCA_964596065.1 uncultured Chlorobiaceae bacterium
CCCAGTCCTGATCACGATCCCCTCGCCGATGAACGACGCGTCATCCATACAATTTTCGGAACTGCCCGCCGCCGTCGGCGGTTTTTCCTCCCTCTACCGGGACTACATCAACGATTACCAGAAGGTCCGCCAGTTCTTCCAAACCGACTTCCGGTCGTTCCAGCAGCTGGTCCCCGCCGAAAGCCACCGGCGCAACGGGCACGTCCGGAGGGATACGCTGGTCGGCGTCCTGAACGATCAGAACCGGACCTTCGGCGGCGACGAAACGACCTTCCGGAACATCAGCCTGCTCGGGGAGGCGACGACGTTCGCCGTCGTCACCGGACAGCAGGTGGGCATCGCCGGGGGACCGCTTTACACCATGTACAAAACCATCTCGGCGCTGAAGCTCACCGAGAAGCTCCGGGAGCTCCACCCCGGCCTGAATTTCGTCACCGTCTTCTGGCTCGAGGGGGAAGACCACGACCTGGAAGAGATGAATACGGTCGGCGTCCTCAACCAGGAAAACAACCCGGTCAAGGTCACTTACTGGCCGAAGGGCAAGCCGGTCGCCAGGAACGTCCTGCCGGTCGGGGAAATCTCCATCGACGAGCAGATCGACGCGTTCATCGGGGAACTGCAGCGGATCCTCCCCGGCTCCGAGTTCAGGCAACCGCTGCTCGACTCGCTCAGGAGTGCCTACGCTCCCGGGACGACGTTTAACCGCGGGTTCGCCGCCTGGATGAACTCCCTCTTCCCCGGGGCCGGCATCATCTTCCTCTCGGCGAACGACCCCCGCATCAAGCGCGAGCTCGCGGGCGTCTTCCGGAAGGAGATCGAGAGTTTTCCCGCCGTTTCACAGCTTATCATCCAGCGGAGCGCCGAACTCGAAAACGGCTACCACGCGCAGATCAAGACGAAGGCGATGAACCTCTTCCTCTACCACAAGGGGGGCCGGTATTTCATCGAACCGAGGGAGCATGATTTTTCGCTGCGGGGGACCCGGCACTACCTCACCAGGGAGGAGCTCCTCGGGATCGTCGATTCACGGCCGGAGCTGCTCAGCCCGAATGTCGCCCTCCGCCCCATCTGCCAGGACACCATTCTCCCGACGGTCGCCTACGTGGCCGGCCCTTCGGAGATCGCGTATTTCGCGCAGCTGGAGCCGGTGTACCGCTACTTCGGCCTTCCGATGCCCGCCATCTTCCCGAGGATCAGCGCGACCATCGTCGAGGAACGCGTCATCAGGACGCTCGAGAAATTCGAGCTGTCGGTCGGCGAGGTGTTCGCGCCTCCCGCCCGGATCCAGAAAAAGGTCCTCGACCTTCTCTCGGAGGTCAACATCGGGGAGATGTTCGACGAGGCCCGGACCAGGATGAACGACAACCTCAACGAGCTGAAATTCGGGATGCAGTATATCGATCCGACGCTGCTCGGCGCGCTGGAGACGACCCGGTCGAAATTCGAGGGGACTCTGGCCCAGTTGAAGGAGAAAACGGTGGAGGCTCAGGCGAAGAAGCACGAAACGGCGCTGCGGCAGCTCCACAAGGCGTCGTCGACGCTCTACCCGAACGACAATTTTCAGGAGCGCGAGCTGAACGCGCTGCAGTTCCTGAACAAATACGGCCCCGGATTCATCGGCCGTCTGAGATCCGAACTCCGGCTCGAGGAGTACAGTCACCAGCTGGTGAAGGTCTGACCGGCTCCCGCCCGGCGCGAGCGTACCCCTTACCGGCCCCCGACCAGGAGCGACACCCCGTCCATTTCCGGCGGCGCGGGGATCCCCATGACCGCCAGGACCGTCGGCGCGATATCGGCGAGCCTCCCACCCCTTCGCAGCGAGGCCCCATCGCCGGATCCGACGAGGATGAACGGGACCCAGTTCGTCGTATGCGCGGTGTGGGGACCGCCGCCCGCGTCCACCATCCTGTCGGCGTTCCCGTGGTCCGCGGTGATGAGAACCGTGAAGCCGGCTTCGCGGGCGGCCGGGACGATCCTCGACAGGCAGCCGTCGAGGACCTCGACGGCACGTTTCGCGGCGTCCATCTTCCCCGAATGGCCCACCATGTCGGCGTTGGCGTAGTTCATGACGATAAAGTGGTGGTGTCCGGTGCCGATCGCCGCCACCGTCCGGTCCGTGATCTCTCCCGCGCTCATCTCCGGTTTCAGGTCGTACGTGGCCACATTCCGGGGCGATGGCACGAGGATCCGCTCCTCCCCCGGGAACGGTTCCTCCCTGCCGCCATTGAAGAAGAACGTCACATGGGCGTATTTTTCCGTCTCGGCGACATGGAGCTGTCGGAGCCCGAGGCCTGAGAGAATTTCTCCAAGCGTCCTGGTCAGGAATGACGGTGGAAACGCCACGGGGCAGGGAAAATCTTCATGGTACCGCGTCATCGTGCAGAAGCTGACGGCCTTGCGGCTCCTGGAGAACCCCGTGAAAGGGTCGTCGATGAACGCCCTCGTGAGCTGGCGGGTGCGGTCGGTCCGGTAATTGAAGAAGATGACCGCGTCGCCGTCCCTGACGAGGCCGGTCGGTCTGCCCCCGTCGTCGGTGGCCACGATCGGAAGGATGAATTCGTCGGTCACCCCCTTCGCGTACGAGGCGCGAAGCGCCGCCTGTGGGTCGGCCGTGCGCTCGCCCGCGCCTTCGGTCATCGCCCGGTAGGCCGCCTCCGTCCGCTCCCACCGGTTGTCCCTGTCCATCCCGTAATACCGGCCCATGATCGTGCCGATCCTCCCCGTCCCGACCGTTCGTATCTTCTCTAGGAGCGCGCCGACGTACCCGAGGCCCCCCTCCGGGGGGGTATCGCGGCCGTCGGTCAGCGCGTGGACGACGACGTCGCCGAGCTGTTCGCGGCGGGCGAATTCGAGGAGCGCGTAGAGGTGGGTGTTCATGCTGTGCACGCCGCCGTCGGAGAGGAGGCCTATCAGGTGCAGCGCCGAGCGGAGCTCCCTGGCCTGGCGGGCGGCCTCCAGGAAGGCGGGGATCCTGAAAAAATCCCCGCTGCGTATCGACCGGTCGATGCGGGTGATCTCCTGGTAGACCACCCGTCCGGCACCGATGTTCATGTGGCCGACTTCGGAATTCCCCATCTGTCCGGAGGGAAGGCCGACGTCCTCGCTCGAGGCGTTGATCACTGTCCAGGGTGACGACGCCATCAGCCCGTCGATGAACGGTTTCCTGGCCTGCGCGATGGCGTCAATCGCCGGATTGTCCCCGATCCCGAATCCGTCCAGGATGATCAGGAGGACCTTGGACGCCGGTATCATCAACGCCGGCGGTCGCCGCCTCCGCGGCGATCGCGCCCGCCGTCCCTGCGCGGGGGGCGGCGCTCGATGCCCTTCGTGGGATCCGAGGCCTCGTCGTAGCCCGGCAGCAGGACCTTCATGCTGAGGTTATAGCGGCCCTCGTCGTCCTTCTGGACCAGCTTCACGTTCACCTCGTCGCCGATGTTCACCACGTCCGTCACCTTCTCGACGCGGTTCAGCGCCAGCTGCGAAATGTGCACGAGTCCGTCCTTGCCCGGGAGGATCTCGACGAACGCGCCGAAGTCCATGATCCTGACGACCTTTCCGCGGTAGGTCTTGCCGACTTCCGGGACCTCGACGATCTTGTTGATGATGGCCAGCGCCTTCTCGGTGCCCTCGGCGGTGACGGAGGCGATGATCACCGTCCCGTCGTCCTCGATGTTGATCTCCGCCCCGGTGTCCTTGACGATCTGGCGTATCACCTTCCCGCCCGGCCCGATGACCGCACCGATCATCTCCACCGGGATCTTGATCCGGGTCAGCCTCGGCGCGTACGGCGACAGGTCGGGTCTGGCCTTGCTGATGCTCTTCTCCATGATGCCGACGATGTGGAGCCTGCCGGCCTTCGCCTGCTCAAGGGCCCGTTCGAAGATTTCAAACGAGATGCCCTGGATCTTGATGTCCATCTGGAACGCGGTGATGCCGTCGGCCGTCCCCGCGACCTTGAAGTCCATGTCGCCGAGATGGTCCTCGTTGCCGAGGATGTCGGAGAGGATTGCGACCCGGTCCCCCTCCTTGATGAGCCCCATCGCGATGCCGGCGACCGATTTCCTCAGGGGGACGCCCCCGTCCATCAGGGAGAGCGACCCGGCGCAGACGGTGGCCATCGACGACGACCCGTTCGATTCCAGGATGTCGGACACGATCCTGACCGTGTAGGGGAAGTCGGCCTCCGCGGGCATGATGTTCTTCAGCGCGCGCTCGGCAAGGTTGCCGTGCCCGATCTCGCGTCGGCCCGTGAAACCGAGCCTTCCCACCTCGCCGACCGAGAACGGTGGAAAATTGTAGTGGAGCATGAAGCGTTTGGTGGACTCGGGGAGCAGTCCGTCCAGGATCTGCTCGTCCATTTTCGTCCCGAGCGTGATCGTCGTGAGGCTCTGCGTTTCGCCGCGCTGGAAGAGGGCCGAACCGTGTGTCCGCGGGAGCAGCCCCACCTCGCACTCGATCGCGCGGACGTCCTTCACGCCCCTGCCGTCGAGCCGCTTCCCGTTCGTCAGGATCATCTCGCGCATCTCACGGTACTCGATGTCGTTGACGATCTCCTTCACGAGCTTGACGTGCTTCAGGAGGAAATCCGCCTGCGACGTCGCATCGCCCTCGCCGCGGTGGCGATCGGCGACTTCGCCGAACGCCGGGTCGGTCTTCAGCGTCTCGAGCAGCTTCTCGAGCAGCTGGCCGTTGCGCTCGCTCCGCTCCTCCTTCTTGAGTACTTCGTGCGTGATCGCCCGCAGGCCGGCCGCCGCGTGCTTCTCGATCACTGCCGCGAGGTCGGTCTTGAGCGGCCGCGCCGGCACCTCCATCTTGGGGACGCCGATTTCCTTCCGGATGGCGATCTGCAGTTCGCAGATGGACCTGATGTACGGCTGGGCGAACCTGAGGACCGCGAGCATGTCCGCTTCGGATATCTCCTTCGCCTCCCCCTCGACCATCACGATGGAGGTGGCGGTCCCGGCGATGATGACGTCGAGGTCGCTCTCCTTCAGCTGGGTGACGGTGGGGTTGATGATGAGCGTTCCGGCCGTCCTCCCGACCCGCACTTCCGCGATCGGGCCGTCGAACGGGATGTTGGAGATCATGAGCGCCGTCGACGCGCCGACCGCGCCGAGCACGTCGCCGTCGTTTTCCTGGTCGGAGGAATAGACGGTGACCATGATCTGGGTTTCGTTCCTGAAATTCTCCGGGAACATCGGCCTGATCGGCCGGTCGATCAACCTGGAGGTGAGCACCTCCTTCTCTGATGGACGGCCCTCCCGTTTCAGGAACCCGCCGGGGATTTTTCCGGCCGCGGAGATCTTCTCGCGGTACTCGACCTGGAGCGGGAAATAGTCCTTTCCCGTGTCCGGCAGCGGACTGGCAACGACGGTCGCGAGGACCATCGTGTCTCCGCAGCGCACCATGACGGCGCCGCTGGCCTGTTTCGCGAACTTACCGATTTCGAGGCTCAGTTCCCTGCCTCCGATGTCGATCGATTTTTTTACCATTGTGTGATATTCCCAGTTGTGTGGTTGCGACGCTTATTTACGGAGATCCAGTTCTTCAATGATTTTCCGGTATCTCTCCATGCTCCTCGACTGCAGGTAATCCAAAAGGCTGCGACGCTTGCCCACCATCTTCAGCAGCCCGAGCCGCGAGTGGTTGTCTTTCTTGTGCGCGCTGAAATGGCCGGACAGCTCGTTGATCAGCTTCGTGAGGAGTGCGATCTGCACCTCCGGCGTGCCTGAATCCTTCGGATTTTTTCCGAACCTCGTGATGACTTCCTGTTTCTGCTCCTTTGTGAGAGGCATCGTTCCTTGCTCCTTTACGTGATGGTCATTGTGCCGGGCCGGTCCGCCTGAGGCATTCCGCGCGGTCGCGTTCTAATTGTGCCGTCAGTTCGGCGGCGTGTGAAAATTTTTTTTCGTCCCTGATCCGTTGCCTGAAACCGAGGATCACTGGCCTGCCATAGAGGTCCCCGCTCCACCCGATCAGGTGAGCCTCGATGACGGCGGGGCCGCCGGTTCCGAACGTCGGCCGGGTCCCGATGTTGATCATCGCGTGCCGGACGATCCCCCGGGTCTCCACCCAACCGAGATAGACCCCGCCGGCCGGCACGACCTTCTCGGCCGACTCCGGCGCCAGGTTGGCGGTCGGAAAGCCCAGCGCCGCGCCCCGGCCGTCGCCCCGGACGACAGTCGCCGCCATCGCGTAGTCCCTTCCGAGGCACCTCCCCGCCGCGGCCACGTCGCCCTCCGTGAGCATCCTCCGGATGGCGCTGCTGCTGATCCTGGATCCCGAGAGCATTACCGGATCGACCGTCGTCACCGAGAACCCGGACCCCGTTCCCATCTCCCTGAGCGTCCCGATGCTCGCTTCGCGGTCCCGGCCGAACATGTGATCGTCGCCGACGACGACCCCCGCGACACCGGTCCCCCTGATGACATACCGTTCGAAGAACAGTGAGGCCGGTTGCCTCGAAAATTCGTACGTAAAATCGACCACGCTCACCAGGTCCACTCCCGCACGTCGCAACAGCTCTATCCGTTCCCCGATGGTGGTGAGCAGTCCGACCGGGGCGTCCCCGACCACCCGTTTCGGGTGAGGGTCGAAGGTCACGACCACCGTGCGACCGCCCGGCACCGGCTTCGCGGCGAGTAGCTCTCCGACGATGGCCTGGTGTCCGAGGTGCATTCCATCGAAGGTCCCGATCGTCACGACCGATTTCGGGTTGAATGCCACCCCCTCGAGGCCCCTGGACACCTGCATTCCGTTCACCGATGGCGTATGCCGTTCAATCCCCGTGGGGCCCGCAGCGACCGGGTTCACTCCCCCTGATCGGACGAATGAATCTTCCGGATGATCCTCTCGATCTTGTCGATGCGATCCATCGTGTCGTCGAGGTAAAAGTGGAGCTCCGGCGTGAATTTGGTCCGGATATTCGCCCCCAGGTGCGACCGGATCGCCTTCTTGTCCAGCTCGAGCTGCCCGAGGGTCGCTTTCTTCCGCGCCTCGTCCCCCAGGATGCTGACATACACCTTCGCGATCCGCAGGTCGGGGGTCACTTGCACCTCCGTCACCGTGACCAGGCCGTACTCAGACGCCTGGTATTTCTGCGAGAGCAGCGTGCCGATCTCCTCACGGATCAGGGAGGACACCTTGTCGGTGCGCAGGGTCATCGGTCCTCCGTTACGCCAGCTTCCGTTGCGTTTCCACGATCTTGTACGCCTCGATCGTGTCCCCGACCTTGAGGTCGTTAAAATTTTCGAGCGAGAGTCCGCATTCGAATCCCGATTCCACTTCGCGGACGTCGTCCTTGAAGCGTTTCAGGGAGCTGATGGTCCCCTCGTAGGCGACGATGCCGTCGCGAATGAGCCGAACCTTGTTGCCGCGCGTAATCTTTCCATCCTGCACGTGGCATCCCGCTACCATGCCGATTTTGGGGATCTTGAACGTGTCGCGCACCTCGAGTGTGGCGGTCACCTCCTCGTTTTTCTCCGGGGAGAGGAGGCCTTCGAGGGCCTTCCGCACGTCCTCGATGGCGTCGTAGATGATGTTGTAGAGCCGGATGTCGACGTTTTCCTGTTCGGAGAGGACGCGGGCGTTCAGGTTCGGACGGACGTGAAAACCGATGATGATCGCCCCGGACGCCGCCGCGAGCAGGACATCGGACTCCGAGATGGCCCCGACGGCCCGGTGGATGACGTTCACCCTCACCTCGGCGTGCGTGATTTTCATCAGCGAATCGGCGAGCGCGCCGACCGATCCGTCCACGTCTCCCTTCACCACGACGTTCAACTCCTTGACCTGGCCGTCCTGGATCTTCTTCGAAAGGTCGTCCAGCGTGACGGAGCGGATGAGCCGGAAATCCTGCTCCCGTTTCAGCTGCTGCCGCCGGAGGCTGATCTCCCTCGCCTCACGCTCGGTGTCGAGGGCGAAAAACGCGTCGCCCGCCTGGGGAATCCCGTCGAAACCCTGGATCTGGACGGGAGTCGAGGGCCCGGCGCTCTGGAGCTTGTGGCCCCGTTCGTCGTACATCGCCCTGACGCGGCCGCTCTGCACGCCCGCCACGAACGGGTCGCCGACCGAGAGGGTGCCCTTCTGCACGAGCACCGTCGCGATCGTGCCCTTCCCGCGGTCAACCCTCGCCTCGATGACGCCGCCCTTCGCGTTCGACTTCGGGTTGGCCTTGAGGTCGAGCAGGTCGGCCTCGATGGAAATCTTTTCCAGGAGCAGGTTCACGTTCTTCCCCGTGCGGGCCGAAATCTCCACGCTCTGGTATTTACCGCCCCACTCCTCCACAAGCACGTTTTTCTCGGAGAGCTGCTGCCGTATCCGTTCGGTGTTCGCGTCCGCCTTGTCCGTCTTGTTGATCGCGATGATGATCGGCACGTTGGCCGCCTGGGCGTGGCTGATCGCTTCCACCGTCTGCGGCATGACGTTGTCGTCCGCGGCGACGACGAGGATCACGATGTCGGTGAGCTGGGCGCCCCGGGCGCGCATCGCGGTGAAGGCCTCGTGGCCCGGGGTGTCGAGGAACGTGATGCGCCGGTCGTTCACCGTCACCATGTAGGCGCCGATGTGCTGGGTGATGCCGCCCGCCTCCCCGGCCACCACGTTGCTCTGCCGGATGTGGTCGAGCAGCGACGTTTTCCCGTGGTCGACGTGCCCCATGATGGTGACCACCGGGGGCCTGGTTTCGAGGCCAGCCGCGTCCTCGGCCTCGGCTTCGTCCTCGTCCTGGTCCTCCGCGATGCCCGAATAGAACTTGACTTCGTAACCGTACTCCGAGGAAACGAGCGTGATCGTGTCCTTGTCGAGCCGCTGGTTGATCGAGACCATCAGGCCAAGCTCGATGCATTTCTTGATGATCTCGGAGGCGGTCACGCCCATCAGGTTCGCGAGCTCCTGCACGGAGACGAATTCGGTCACCTTCAGGATCGACTCCTCGCGGGCCTTCGCCTCCTGGATCGCCTGCTCGTGGAGCGCCCGTTTTTCCTTTCGTTTTTTCTTGAAGGTGGTCCGCGGGGTCGCGGCTCCGCTGTCGTCCATCTCGGCGAGTGTCCGCTTGATCGCCTCCACCACCTCCACCTTGTCGACCTCGAGGTGCTTCGACTTCTTCCGCTTCTTCCCCTTCCTCGACGAATCCTCGGTCTCCTCGACCGGCGCGAGCGTGGTCTCGGTGCGGATTCGTTTCTTTTTCTTCTTTTTCTTCAGTTCGCTCTCGGCGGAGTCGGCGGCGGCGGTCCTGGATTTTCCCGCGCCCTCGGCCGCGGCTTCCCGCTTGCGGACGTCGTCGAGGTCGATCGTGCCCATCACCTTGAGGGCCATCTTCGGAGTGCGACGCACCCTGAACGATTCCTGTTTCTTCTCCGCCGGTGGGCCCGTCGCCCCGGGTTCGGCCGGCTCCGGCCCGGCCTCCGACGCTTCGATTCCGACGGCCGCCTCCTCAGGCGCCGGCGTCGGAGCGGGCACGTCGGGGACCCCGGGTGCCGCGGCCGGCTCCACGGGCTGCTCGGGGACCGGCGGCGGGGCGGCCTCGACGACTTCCGCCGGTTCTTCGGCGGGCGCTTCGGCAGCCTTCCTGCCCTTCTTTTCCTTCACCGTCTCGGTTTCGGCCGCCGCATTCTTCGCGTCGGCCTTCTTCCGGGATTCCCTGATGCTCTGGATCTTCCGCTGGTGCTTTTCAGCGACCTCCTTGTCCTTCTTGAAGTGCGACAGGACGTCGTGCATCATCTCGTCGGTGACGACGGACATGTGGCTCTTCACCGCGTGTCCGCGTTTCGCGAGATACTCGATCAACGTCTCGTGCGAGATGTTGATCTCCTTCGCGACCTGGTAGATCTTCTTATGTGGGGTCTTGGCAGTCATCGAATGGGGCCGTTATTCACTCTCCCGTTTCGTATCCCCGGCGGTTCCCTCGGGCGGTGCGGAAGGCCGGGCGTCGGGTTCCTTCATGACGTCCTGCGCGGTATCCGTGGGGGACACCACCAGGTTCCCCTGGAGATCTCCGTCTTCGATGTCGGCATCCTCCAGTTCCTTCTCCATCATCGCCTTCATCTCGCCGATCTTCTCTTCCGTCAGTCCCTCGATGACGAGCAGCTCCTCCGCGGGCGCGTCGATCACGTTCCGCGCGGTGGCATACCCTTCCTCGATCAGGCGCTCGAGCAGGGGTTCGCCCAATTCGTCCCTGAACTCCGACAGGTCCATGTCGTATTCTTCCTCCACGCCCTCCTTGATCAGGTTGATCTCGTAACCGGTCAGCCGGGAGGCCAGCCTGATGTTGAGACCGTTGCGTCCGATGACCAGCGACACCTGGTCCTTCTCGACGACGATCGTCACCTTTTTCGACGCCTCGTCGAGGTCGATGCTCTTGAGCTTCGCCGGCGCGAGCGCGCGCTGCAGGTAAACGGTGGGGTTGTCGGAGTAGTTCACGACATCGATGTTCTCGTTGTTCAGTTCGCGGACGATCGCGTGGATCCTGACGCCCTTCATGCCGACGCAGGCGCCGACCGCGTCGATCCGGTCGTCGTGCGACAGGACGGCGACTTTCGACCGCTCCCCCGCCTCCCTGGCCACCCCCCTGATTTCGATGATGCCGTCGTAGATCTCGGGAATTTCGATCTCGAAGAGTTTCGTCAAAAACGCCGGGTCGGCGCGCGACACGATGACCAGAGGGTTCGCGGCGCCCTTGCGGACTTCCTTGACAATGGCGCGGATCGTCTCGCCCTTCCGGTACCGTTCCCTGGCGAGCTGCTCCGACTTGGGGAGGATCAGCTCATTCCGGTTGTGGTTGATCAGGATCTCGTTCTTGCGGATCTGGTAGATCTCGCCGACGATGATGTCGCCGATCGTGCTGCTGTACTCGTTGTAGACGATCTCCTTCTCGACTTCCTTGATCCGCTGGTTCAGGTTCTGCTTGGCGCTGACGATGAGGCGCCGGCCGAAACTCTGCAGATCGATCACCTCCACGTAGTCGTCGCCCACCTCGAGCGGTTCGTCGGTCTTGCGGCGCACCGTGGCGAGGTCGATCTGGAGGTTGGGGTCGGTGACCTCCTCCACGATCTCCTTTTCGAGGTATATTTCGATTTCGCCCTTGTCCATGTTCACGATGACGTCAAAGCGCGCCTCCAGCCCGTATTTTTTTCGGACCATCATCGAAAACACGTCCTCGATGATCCCGACGAGCATGTCCTTGTCGAGCCTTTTCTCCCTGACCATCTGGGAGAAGGATTCCACGATTTCAGAATTCATGACTGATCTGCCTTTGAAAATCGGTTGTTGAGCTGCCCGGCCGGGTCACCAGCGGGGGACGATTGTCGCTTCGACGATCTCGTCGAAGGGTACTTCCCGCGGGGAGTCCCCGGTCTCCTGCCCGACGCTGATCGAGCGGTCGCCGACGGCGAGGAGGATTCCCTCGGTCCGTTCGACCTTGTCCCCGGAACGGAGCGTGACCGCGATCCGCCGGCCCGCGTGCTTGCGGTACTGCCTCGGAAACTTCAGGGGCCGGTCGAGGCCGGGCGATGAAACGGTGAGGGCGTATCCCCCTCCCTCCAGCACTCCGGCGTCGAGCTCCTTGCCGAGAGCCCGGCTGATTTCCGCGCACGTCCCGGCGTCAATGCCGGCGTCCCCGTCGATGAACACGTCGACGACGAGATTGCCTGGCTGACCGCGGATGATGACTTCGACGGGGAAGATTCCCTTCTGACCACCGAATTCGCCGAGGAAAGACTCGATCTTCTCAGCGACCCGGTTGATGAACGTACGATTCAAGACCGCCTCGCGGGGAGAACAGTAAAAAAAAAGTCCCATGTGGGACTCTCGAAACCAGCGCGATAATATAATCAAGTCTGCCGACAATAGCAAGCCGGGTTCGGGACCCGGCGGGGCGCTGTTTCCCTATAAATCCGCGATTTTACGCGGTATTTCTTTGCGCTCAAATACTTCCACCTTTTTAATGAACGAGGCGGGGACGGTCACGGGATACCTCCCGGTCGGGTGCAGCCAGACATGCACTGCGCGGTTCGTTGCGATCAATGTATCGCGTGAATGGATTCTGATAACACCTTCAAATACAAAGCTTGACGTACCGATGTTTGATATTTTTGTGAATATGTCGAGCAGATTATCGAACCGGGCCGGCGAAATGTAATTGACTTCATTTCTCGCGAGGACGACCCTTGAACCCTTATTGACGGCGGTCAGGTCGAGAAGATGCCCCACCTTCCGCAGATATTCGATCCTTCCGACTTCAAAATATTGGAGATAAATCGAATTGTGGACGATGCCCTGCCAATCGACCTCGTAATTTCGCACGCGGAGGCGGGTAGTGTGCCGGTATCCTTTCATAAAACCTCGACGACCCTCCTCGCGGCCAGCACCGCGTCATCGCGGGACACATCCAGGTGCATCACGGCCCGGACGCTCGTCTCCATCTCGGGGGTAAGCAGGACCCCGTTTTTCGCGAGGAGAGTCAGGAAATCATCCCTCGACCGGCCGGTCTGTGAGACGTCGACAATGACCATGTTCGTCTCGATCGAATCGGCCGGTATCGCGATCTTGCCGCTCTTCCGGATTTCCGCCGAAAATATGCGGGCTTTTTCATGGTCCTCGCCGAGTTTGGGAAGATTGTATTCGAGCGCGTATTCGGCCGCAGCCGCGAGGATCCCGGCCTGCCGCATTCCCCCGCCGAAAATTTTCCTGTATTTTCTCGCTGCATCGATCGTCCTCCTGTCGGAAACGATCATCGATCCGACCGGTGCGCCGAGTCCCTTCGAAAAGCAGACCAGCAGTGAGTCAGCGTACCGGGCGTACTCCGCCGGCGGCACGCCGGAGGCGGCGCTGGCGTTCCATATCCGGGCGCCGTCCATATGGAGACGCAGGCCGGCATCCCTCGTCAGCAGCCATAATTCCCTCAGCCGGTCGAGCGGATAGACGGAACCCCCAGAGCGGCCGTGCGTGTTTTCGACGCAGACGAGCCGGGTGCGGGGGAAATAATAGGCGTCAGGGCGTATCGCGGAGCGCACGCTTCCGGGATCGAGCACGCCCCGGAGTGTCGCGACGGGATGGACCTGGACCCCCGACAGCAGACCGGGCCCGCCCGTCTCGTAGACGACGATGTGGGAATCCGCGCCGGCGATGATCTCGTCACCGGGCTCCGTGAAACATTTGACGCAGATCTCGTTCCCCATCGTCCCGCTCGGGACGAAGAGCGCGTCGTCCTTTCCGAACATCCGCGCGACGGTTTCCTGCAGTCGGTTGACGGTGGGATCCTCCCCGTAGACGTCGTCACCCACCTCCGCCCCGCTCATCGCCTTCCGCATGCCGGGCGAGGGTCTCGTCACGGTGTCGCTCCGCAGATCGATCGTGTGTGTCATGCCGATTCCATTTTTCTTTTGTAGGTCCGGTGCACCATCGTCGTAAACAGGATGAAAACCGTGAGCACGAGGCAGAGCTCCGCAAACCAGTCCCCGTGCCTCGTGTACGGCGTCATCGCTTCGGGCGTTCCGATCGCCGCCAGCAGCGCCGTCCTCGTGAACATTTCCGTCTCGGAGCGGATGCGCCCCGAGGGGTCCACCACGAACGAAATCCCCCCGTTCGCGCACTGGATCACCCAGCGATGGTTCTCCACCGCCCTGAGCACGGCGAACTGCCTGTGCTGGTAGGGGCCGGCGGTGTTTCCCCACCAGCTGTCGTTCGTGATCACGGTGATGAACCGCGCCCCTCGCCGGACGAGGCCGGCGACGTAGCCGGGATAGACCGATTCGTAACAGATGAGGTTGCCGAAGGCCACGGTGTCGCCGCCGGCGATCGGGAGGCGGAACAGCGCCGTGTCGCGCCCGATCGACCAGCCGCCCAGCCCGAAATTCCAGCGCGCCGCGTTCAGGAAACCGAGGAGATCGGAATATGGAACCCGCTCTGCGAACGGTACGAGAAGTGTTTTCGCGAATTTCTGCGGGACGTCCTCCCCCGGCACCAGAAGCATCGAACTGTTGAACGTCTCGTAGCGCGACCCGTCCGGCAGGGAGCGGGAGCCGCGTGGGGCCGTGTCGGGATCGCGGTAGAACACAATGTCGGGGATTCCCGTCAGCAGCGGGACACCGGTTCCGGAGACGTAGTCACGCAGCGACTTGTACGCCCCGGCGTTCTCCGCGGAGAGGAGGTAAAACGGGACCGCCGTCTCCGGCCAGAGAACGAAATCGGGCCGACCGGTCCGGAGGACAGAATCGGTCAGCTCCCGCAGCGTCCTCAGCTGGGGGGAGGCGTCGGGACCCCATTTTTCGAACGGGTCGATGTCGGGTTGGATGATCGCGGCGACCGGCCCCGTCGGGAGCAGTTCTTCGGCGGAGGGCGTCAGCCAGGGAGAGGCCACGCGCGGCGCCGCGTAAAGGACGATAATGGAGGCGATGAGGCCCGCGGTCGCGGCGCGCGTGGCCCCGGGCGGTCGGGGGGCGGCTGCCGCGACGAAGAGCCGGTAGAACAGGACATTGATCGCCAGGAGCCAGAAGGAGATGCCGTACACCCCGGCGACGCCCGCGATCTGCGCGACGGACAGATCATACGACTGCGTGTTTCCGAGCGTGAGCCAGGGGAAGGAAAGCTGCGTGGAGGCGTGGGCGTATTCGAACGCGACCCAGATCAGCGGGAAGAGGAGCACGGCCCGGGAATGGCCGACGCCCTTTCGGATCGCATGCCATGCCAGCATCGGGATCGACATGAACACCGGGTGGGCGACGAGGAGCAACCCGCCGGAAATCATCAGGTAGACGTCCTTCCCGTGCACGAATCCGCCCGGCCAGTAGAGGGTGATCAGGTTGAAGAGGAAGAACGTCGGGTAACAGACGCGGAACACGTCTCCGGCGGTTCCGGCCCGGGCGAGAACGATGAAGAGCGGGACGAAACCCGCCGCCGCCAGCATACCGGTCTCGAACGGAGGGTAGGAAAACCCGAGCAGCCCCCCGCTGAGGACGCAGAGCAGCGCCGTCATCGCGCGCGTCACGCCCGGGGCCCCCCGCTGAAGGGGTCGAGCGCAGGGTACCGCGCGACAACCATCTTCCACGCGAGGATGAATAACCACCCCGCGCACAGGCCGAGGAGCGCCCCGCCGGCCACGTCCGACGGGTAATGGACGCCCACGCTAATCCTCGAGAAGGCGACGATCGCGGCCCATCCGAAACAATAGCCCCTCCACCGGGGGAAATGGTGGGCGAGCAGCGTGGCGGCGGAGAAATTATTGACCGCGTGGGAAGAGGGAAACGAGTAGCCGCCGCCGCACCCGACCAGGAGGCGGATCCCGTCGATCACCGGGACGCCGTCGACGACATGACAGGGTCGCGGCCGCATCACCCACTGTTTCAGCAGCGAACTGCTGACCTGGTCCGTGAGCACGATCAGGGGAATGAGGAGCAGCGCCGCGGCCCGGCCGGGCCTCCCCCCCCTGATCAGGAGCAGCAGCCAGGCGCCCGCCATGATCGTCCGCCCGTACCACGACTGGTTGAGGTCCGTCACGACCGGCATGAGAGCGTCGAAGACGGGATTGCCGAGCGTTCCGTTGAGGAAACGGAAGAGTCCGACGTCGAGCGTGAAGAGGAATTCAGGCATCCGGCGAGGGTCCGATCCTCCCCCCGCCGGCCGCGGGAGGAGCGTCCGGGGGGATCGACAGCGGCATCCGTCCGGCCTTCTCCCTGATCGCGTTGATCGCCTTCTGGATGAGCGGCAGTCGCACCAGCCGCAGTTCCATTTTTCGTTTTCCGGGGAAATCGGTGAGCGACAGCCCGAGTAGAATCGTCAGGAAGCCCTGTCCGGCCACGCCCGGGAGTGACATGATCAGGCCGACGAGGACGACGATGACGCCCGCGAAATTTTTCCCGGCCCGGATGCAAAGCCTGAGGAACGGGTGACGGCGCCCATCGTGCGGTGTCGGTCGGCCGAGAAAATAATCGTGTGGAATCGTGATGATCAGGTAACGGATCAGGAAAAGGCTGACGACGAAATAGATGATGGAGATGGCGACGATCCACCCGGCATTGGCGGAGACCCAGCCGGTGAGCGCTGAGAGGAACCCGGAAGCGGCATCCCCCATCAGGCCTCCGGACCGGATCGCCTGATCAGGGCGACCGCCATCGCCGAAGCCCCTTCCCCGGACCCGACAAACCCCAGCCCCTCGCCCGTCGTTGCCTTCACGGACACCATGTCGGGCGTGAGGTCGAGTGCCGCTGACAGTTTTTCACGCATCGAACGTATGTGCGGGAGGAGTTTTGGCCGCTCGATGTTGACCGTAGAATCAATGTTAACTATTTCCCACTTATTCCTGCGTAGCAACACGTTGACACGATTTAGCAACGTAAGACTGGAGATATTCGCGAACTCAGGATCGTCGTTGGGAAACTGCTGGCCGATGTTCCCCAGCGCGGCCGCGCCCAGCAGGGCATCGGCGATGGCGTGGGAAAGGAGGTCCGCGTCGGAATGACCCGCGAGGCCCTTCCCGAAGGGAATTTCGACCCCACCGATGATCAGCGGGCGGCCTTCCGCCAGCGCGTGTACGTCGTAGCCTATCCCGACCCGCATCACCACCTCATTTATCGGATCTCAAAACGATCAAACTGTTCAGGGGCTTCCACCCATTCGAGAGAAACATCGCTGACGCGCGCGGACCTCGGCCCGATACGGAGCGCTTCAACCAGCTCCCCGATCATCGGGCGAGGTCCGCGGGCCGCCACCTCCACCCTTCCGTCGGGAAGGTTCCTCACGAAACCGGCCAGCCCCAGCTCTTCCGCCTTGCCGAAGGCAAAATACCTGTATCCCACACCCTGGACGAGGCCCGAAACCACGATATGCGCGATCTCCCCGCTCATGCGAACGGTCGAAACATACCACGAAACCGGTGTAAAGTCAACCGGGCGGAGGGCCGCCGCCGGCGAGCGGACTCCTGAGTACCGGGATGTACTCCGAGAGTTCGGAGAGGATCAATCCCCCGAAAATGATACCACCTCCCGCCATTCCGACCGGGCCGAGCTGCTCTCCCCTGACGAAGTAGGCGAATACAGCGGCGATGACCGGCTCGAGCGAAAAGATGACCGCCGCCCTGGTGGGGGTGGTGTCGGCCTGGAACCTGTTCTGGACGCCGAGCGCGATCACGGTGGCGAATATCGTAAGGTAGACGAGGGGGAAGAAAAACCCCGGGACCGGAACGACCCGGACCTCCTCGAAGAGGAGCGCGCCGAGCGCGGCCGCCACTCCGCACGACAGGAAAACGATGAAGGTGAGTGGTATGGTCTCCACGTTTCTCGACGATGTATCGAGGTAGACGATATAGATCGCGAAGAGGGCGGCAGCCACCAGCGTCATCGCATCTCCCCGCGAGAACCCTCCCCCCTCGGGTGACGAAAGCAGGTAGATCCCCGCCGCGGAACAGACCACACCCACGATGTTGCCGAACAGCAATGATTTCCGGGGAAGGTTGAACCATTGCTGGGCCGAGATGTGGAAAATGGGTGTGAACACGACCAGCATCCCCGTGAAAAATGCCGATTTCGACGCGGTCGTATATTGCATCCCGATGGTCTGGAACGCGAACCCGGCGAAGAGGAGGAGACCGAGTACCAGCCCCGGGACCAGGGCCCCCCGCCCGGAGCCGAACGCCGACCCGCGGAAGAGGAACCGGACGATGAGCGCCGCGAGGAGGAAGCGGATGGAAGTGTATGCGAGAGGACTGGCGACGTCGAGGATACCCTTCGTGACGACGAAGGTGCTCCCCCAGATGACCGTCGCCGCAAGGAGGAGGGCCTCAGCCCTGCGCTGCGCCGTCATCGGCCGTTCCGGTCAACGGTCATCCCGGCCCGACGCGACGGGCGTCGCCCAGACCTCGCCGCTCTCGTACCGCGAGAAGAGCCGGCCCCAGTGCGTCTCCCGCCTCCACCGTTCAAACACCTTCCTGTCCTTGAGCGGCCACCGGTAATAATCGTGGTACGCCTCGGAACCGAAGATGAAGACGTTGACGAGGGGCGTATGGAAGAAGAGTTTCTGCATCCCCCTGAGGGGGCCGAACCACATCAGGTCCCCGATCATGCTGGCCCCGTTGTCCCCGACCTCGAACCCCCACGATTCGCCCGAGATGTCGGATCCGACGATGTCGATCTCCCTCGGGTTGCCCACGCCGAGGCCGTCGTTGTGCGCGATGTTGATGTACTCGATGCCGAGCGGATCGAAGCCCATCATCTTCGCCGCGACGGCGTCGATCGCGACCTGGTCCGCGCTCGCGAGGATGTAATCCTTGATGACCGGAAACATCGTCCGGGGTCCGGGTCCGTTGCCCGCGGTCGTGCCGTCCATGACGGCGAAGATGCCGGAATGGATCTCCTTCTGGATCGCCAGCAGATCGACGAGGGTCTGATGGATCCACGAGTGGGTATAGTGGCGCTTGGTGTTCAGCAACCCGCCGAAGGCGTTTTTCATCGCCCCGGTGGTCGTGGTGTAGATGTGACACTTCACGGTCGGCAGGTGGACGATGTTCTTGCCGTGGAAATAACCGGGGATCGTGATCCCCTCCGGGTAGATGTCGTTGAGCACGCGCATCCGGGCCTTCGGCGTGTACGACACCCACCTGATGTCCGATTCGCGGAAATTGTAGAGGACGGGGATGTCGTACTTCCGGAAGATCGGGACGTAGTTGTTGAGGTCTTCCCCCTTGAACGCGTTGGTGACGACCGTCTTGTTCTGGACGCAGACGAGGTCCCGGTACCCGGCGTTGCGGAGCGCGAGGATGGTCCCTTCCATCTGCCAGGGGGTCGTGTTGGCGCCGGGAAAGGGATAATGCCAGGAGATGTTGTCCTTGAGAATCGTCGTGGCCCCCTTCGCGAGCGCGTCGCGCGCCCCCGCGAGCTTCATCAGCTCCTCGATGTCCGGGAGGATGGTCCCCGGGGCCGTTTTGATGACCGCAACCCTCGAACGCATCGGAACTTACCCCTTGTGATAAATGATGTAACTCGCCGCGCAGATCCAGAGGATCGTGTTCAGCAGCAGCGGACGGTCGGTCAACGCGAGTCGCGTCGGGTCGCCGCCCTTCTCCAGTTTATGGACAAGATATAAATAGCGAAAAATCCCGTAAAGGACAAAGGGCACCGTGTAGATCAGGTGCTTCGTCCCGAACTTGAGCACGGTGTCTTCCGAGATCGTGTAGAGGACGTACGACATCACGGTGGACGCGGTCACGATGCCGATCATCTGGTCGAGGAAGTAGGGGCTGTAATGCTGCAGGACGGACCGGTGGTGGTCGGCGGACGTTTCGAGCACCGTGAGTTCGTGCCGCCGCTTGCTGAAACCGAGGAAGAGCGAGAGGAGGACGGTGCAGATGATCAGCCATTCCGACGTCGGCACACCGATGATCACCGCGCCCCCGAGGACCCGGAGGACGAACCCCGCGGCGATGGTCATCACGTCGAGGATGACCACGTGCTTGAGGTAGAGCGAGTAGAGCACGTTCAGGAGCGCGTAGGTGGCGAGGAGCGCGAAAAAGCCCGGTTCGAGGAGGTACGAACCGGTGAGCCCGCCGGCGAGAAGGAGGCCCGAACTTACCCACGCCGCGGAGACCGGGAGGCGGCCCGACGGGAGCGGGCGCCGGGACTTGACCGGGTGGAGCCTGTCGCGTCCGATGTCGGTGATGTCGTTGAACAGGTAGATGCCGCTGGCGGCGAGCGAAAAAAGCGAGAAGCCGATGAACGTCCGGAGAAAATCGGGGCCGCTGAACAGGTGCCCCGAAAAGACGAGGGCGGCGAATATGAAGAGGTTCTTGATCCACTGCTGCGGCCTCATGGAGGCCAGGATCGCCATCAGGGATGCGCTCAAGGCTCAGAAGACCGCGGGTTCTTCATAGATCCCGAAGACTTCCGCGAGCGTGCCGCACATTTCCCCGAGGGTCGCGTACGACCGGGTGCATTCGATCAGCCGCGGCATCACGTTCGATCCGTCTTCGGCGGCGCGCTTCAGCGCCTGGAGCGAATCGCGGACCTTGCCGGCGTCGCGCGACTGCCGGACCTCGGCGAGCCTCCGGCGCTGCCGCACCTCGACCTCCGGCGAGATCAGGAGGATCGGGATGCTCACCTCCTCGTTCTCCTCGACGTAGTCGTTGACGCCAACGATGATTTTCTCCTTCCGGTCAAGCTCGCGCTGGTAACGGTAGGCCGCCTCGGCGATTTCGCGCTGAAAGAACCCCGCCTCGATCCCCGGGATGACGCCCCCGAGCGAATCGATTTTTTCGAAGTACGATTCGGCCTCCTGTTCCATCCTGTCGGTCAGCGATTCGACGAAATAACTCCCGGCAAGGGGATCCACCGTGTTGGTGACGCCGATTTCATGCGCGATGATCTGCTGCGTGCGCAAGGCGATTTTCACCGCTTTTTCAGACGGCAGGGCGAGCGTCTCGTCCATCGAATTGGTGTGGAGGGACTGCGTTCCCCCCAGCACACCGGCGAGGGCCTCGTACGCCGTGCGCACGATGTTGTTCTCCGGCTGCTGCGCGGTGAGTGAACATCCGGCGGTCTGCGTGTGGAACCGCAGCATCCAGGAGCGCGGGTTCTTCGCCCCGTACTTGTCCCTCATCCGCCGCGCGTAGATCCGCCTCGCGGCCCTGAATTTCGCGATCTCCTCGAAGAAATCGAGGTGAGAGTTGAAAAAGTAGGAGAGCCTCGGGGCGAACGCGTCGACGTCGAGTCCCTTGGCGATGCCCGCCTCGACGTAGGCGAACCCGTTGGCAAGCGTGAAGGCGAGCTCCTGGACGGCCGTCGAACCCGCTTCGCGGATATGGTACCCGCTCACCGAGACGGGGTTCCACTGCGGCATCTCCCGGGTGCAATATTCGATCATGTCTGTGATCAGCCGCATCGACGGGTGCGGAGGGTAGATCCACTCCTTCTGGGCGATGTACTCCTTCAGGATGTCGGCCTGGATGGTCCCGCGCAGTTCCGCGGGGTGGGCTTTCTGTTTCTGCGCGACGACGATGTAGAACGCCATCAGCATCAGCGCGGGCGCGTTGATCGTCATCGACGTCGAGACGTCCGCGAGCCGGATCCCCTTGAAGAGGACCTCCATGTCGGCCAGCGAGCTGACGGCGACCCCGCAGATTCCCACCTCCCCTTCCGCCTGCGGATCGTCCGCGTCCCGGCCCATCAGCGTCGGGAGATCGAAGGCGACCGAGAGGCCCGTCTGGCCATGGTTCAGCAGGTAGTGATACCGTTCGTTGGTGTCCTCAGGGGTTCCGAAACCGGCGAACTGGCGCATCGTCCAGAGCTTCCCCCGGTAGCCGGTGGGATGGATGCCGCGCGTGTAGGGGAACTCTCCGGGGTAACCGATGTCGGCGAGGAAGTCGAGCCGTTCGACGTCCCGCGGGGAGTAGAGCATCGAGATCGGTTCGCCGGATACCGTCGTGAACTTCGCCTGCCGGGCCCTCGACGGACCGCCGGCCGCGCGTTCCCACGCCGCGTGCGCTTCCCTGGTTTCTTCACTGCTGGAATGCTTCATCCCTGCATCCTTCAATCCGTTTGATGATCGATAAGATATCGTTTTTCGACCTATTTATCAAATAGGCCGCCGGTAGAAGGCTTTTTAGGGGGGGGCGGAAGCCCCCGGTCAGGATGTCCTGCCGAACTTCCGATCGAGCTCGTCGAGGGAGAGCCGGATCATCACCGGCCTGCCGTGCGGACAGACATAGGGGACCTCGGTTTGAAAGAGTTGCGCGACGAGCGTCGCCATCTCGGACTCCTTGAGCCGGTCACCGGCCTTGACCGCGGCCTTGCACGAAAACGACTTCGCGAGCCGTTCCCTCGGGTCGAGCCTGACGCGCTGATCATCCTCCCTGAAGAGCCCGAGCACGTCCTTCAGGATCGTCGTTTCGTCTCCCGGGCGCAGGTCCGCCGGGACGCCCTCGAGGATGACGGTGTTCCGGCCGAACATCTTCAGGAGAAAACCGAGATTCTCCAGCAGCGGCATCAGCTCGCCGATCAGCGCGGCCTCCGCCGGGCTCAGTTCGAGCGTCTGCGGGAAGAGGAGTTCCTGCGTCCGTTTCTCCATCGCGTCCATCCGGCGGAGGGAGGTTTCATAGATCACGCGTTCGTGGGCGGCGTGCTGGTCGATGATCATGATCCCGTCGCCCGTGGGTATGATGATATACTTGTCGTGGACCTGCCAGAACGGGCCCGGGTGGTCGTGGGGACGCCCCGGAACGCTTCCCCGTTCCGCATCCGGGGCTCGAAAGAGATCGTCCACGCGGGCTTCGGAGACCGACGGCGCCGCGCTTCCCGTCGACGGGAACGCGGGGGGCATCGATGGACCTCGCGGCGCACGGCCGCCGGCCCCGGTGCTCCGCGGGGATCCGGGCCGGGGTGACGCCTGTGCCAGGCCCTCTCCCCGCGCCCCGATCTCCAGCGGGATGGCCCCGATCGAGCCGAGGTCCGTGGACGAAATCGCGTGCCGTACCGCTGCGTTCACCCACCGGTAGACCTGCTGTTCGTCGTCGAATTTGACCTCGTTTTTCGAAGGGTGGACGTTGACATCTGTCCTCCCTGGATCGATGTCGATGAAGATGACGAAGAAGGGAAAACTCCCCTTTTCGATGAGGTGTTCGTACGCCCTGTAGACGGCGTGTCCGATGTTCCGGCTCACGATCGGGCGGCCGTTGAGGAAGAGGTATTGTTCGGAGCGGCCCCTGCGCGCGAACTTCGGCATGCCGAGAAATCCGCTGATCGAGCCCGCGTCCGATTCCCCGCGCATCCGGATGAGCGTCGCGGCCTGTTTGTTCCCGAAGATCGAGGTCATCCGGGCCTCCATCGGTTCGGCGGGGCACCGAAGGAGTTCCTCCCCCTCGCTCAGCAGGGTGAACGCGACCCCCGGCCGGGAGAGGGCCGCGCGTTGCACCGTGTCGAGGATGTGACGGAATTCGGTGCGGTCCGATTTGAGGAATTTTCTCCTCCCCGGGGTGTTGAAAAACAGGTCCCGGACGATGATCGACGTGCCGGGGGCGGACCCCGTCATCTCGCGCGTCCCGGGGGCGCCCCCGTCGATGCGCACGAGCGTTCCGGCCTCCTCGGGGGCCCTCCTCGTCTTCAATTCGATGCGGGACACGGCGGAAAGGGCCGCGAGGGCCTCGCCCCTGAACCCGAGCGTCGTGATCCGCGAGAGGTCTTCCGCTCTGGAGATTTTACTGGTCGCGTGCCGGCCGAAGGCGGCAAGGGCGTCGTCCCAGCCCATCCCCGATCCGTCGTCGACGACCTGCAATAGCGACCTGCCGGCGTCCTTCAGGACGATCGTGATGGACCGGGCCCCGGCGTCGAGGGAATTTTCGATCAGTTCCTTGATCGCGGAGGCGGGCCGCTGCACGACCTCCCCCGCCGCGATCTTGTCGGCGAGGTCGGGCGGCAGGACGCGGATGAGCGCGGCAGGGTCGCTCACCGGGGCGCCTCGGCGACCCCGATACCGGGCCGCTGGCCGAGGGCGATCGTGCCGTCGCCGGCGACCGCCCCGACGAACGGGTCGTTGTCCACCAGGAGCGATCCGTCCAGGTCCGTCACGTCCGCCAGCGGCGCGATCTGCGCGGCCGCCGATATCCCCACAGAGGTTTCAATCATACATCCTATCATGACTTTCAGCCCGAGTGACCGGGCGGCGGCGATGATCTTCCTGGCCTGCCGAAGGCCCCCGCACTTCATCAATTTCACGTTGACCCCGTCATACGCGCGGGCGATTCCCGCGAGGTCCGCGTATCCCCGGAGATCCTCGTCGGCGTAGAGGGGGATGCCGCTGCGCTCCCTGAGCCAGGCGACGTCGTCCGCGCGTCCCGCGGGCAGCGGTTGTTCCACCAGTTCCACCCCGACGCCCTCGAGCCATCGCAGATGTCCGAGCGCCTCCTCCCGGGTGTTCCACCCCTCGTTCGCGTCGACGCGAAGCGGTTTCGACGTGACGCTCCTGACCGCCTCGACCAGCTCCCTGTCACCGGGGACGCCCATCTTCACCTTGAGGACGCCGAACGCCTCCGCCTCCAGCACTTTCCCGACGACGCCGGACGGGGTGTCGATGCCGATGGTCATCGACGTCGGCGGAGCGTCGGGGGCCGTGATGCCGAAGTGTTTCCAGAGCGGGACCCCCAGCCGTTTTCCCGCCCAGTCGTGGAGCGCGATGTCGAGCGCGGCCCTCGCCGAGGCGTTCCCCGTCCCGAGCCGGTCGATCCGGTCGAGCATTCCGTCGGTGTCCGACGGATCACCGCCGATCTCCCCGGCGACGCTCCCCAGGAACCCCGCCACCGATTCGACCGATTCGCCGTATCGGGCCAGCGGCGAGGCCTCGCCGAACCCCGTCACCCCGTCAGCCGTAACGCGCACGATCACCGTCGGGACGACGCTCCTCGATCCCCGGGCGATCGTGAACACCCGCTTCAACCGGAGTTCGACGACCGACCAGGTCAGCGCGGGGGTCATTTCCGGAACAGCGCCTCGACGAACATCCGGCCGTCGAAGGGCTGCAGGTCGTCGATCTGTTCCCCGACCCCGATGAACCGTACGGGTATCTGCAGTTCGTTCCTGATGGCGAGGACGATGCCGCCCCTGGCCGTCCCGTCGAGTTTGGTGAGGACGATGCCGGTCACCGCCACGGCGGCGGCGAACTGCCGCGCCTGCTGAAGACCGTTCTGTCCCGTCGACGCGTCGAGGACGAGCAGCACCTGGTGGGGGGCCGCGTCGTCGACCTTCCGGACGACCCGTTCGATTTTTCGCAGCTCCTCCATCAGGTTGGCCTTCGTGTGAAGCCTGCCCGCCGTGTCGATGATCAGGAGGTCCGCCCGCTGCGCCCTGGCCGACTGGTGCGCGTCGAACGCGACGGAGGCCGGGTCGGAGCCGTGCTGCTGGCGCACGAGCGTGACCCCGGCCCGCCGCGCCCAGATGTCGAGTTGCTCGTTCGCCGCGGCCCTGAAGGTGTCCGCCGCCGCGATGACCACCGATTTCCCCGACTGCTTGTAGAGCGAGGCGAGCTTGCCGATGGTCGTGGTCTTGCCGACGCCGTTGACCCCGACGACCATGATCACGTGGGGGGAGCCGGCCAGGGGGACGGAGAGGTCGGGTACCGCGGGACCCTCCCCCTCCCCGGCGCCCGCGAATTTCACCAGTTCGTCCCGCAGCAGCGTGTCGAGTTCAGCGGTGTCCTCGTACCGGTCCCGCTTCACGCGCTCCCTGATGTTCGCGATGACCCGCTCCGTCGTCGACACGCCGACGTCGGACCGGATGAGGATCTCCTCGAGCTCCTCGAGGACCGCATCGTCGATCCGCGAACGGGCGGTGATCAGCCGCTCGACGCGGCTGAAGAGGGACTCCCTGGTTTTCGAGAGGCCTTCCCTGAGGCGTGAAAATTTCAATTTGTCGAGGAGACCCACGGGGTAAATCCTGTCAGTGGCCGATTATCGTGAAAAGCGCTTCGCGTACGAGACGGAGGAGAGGACGATCATCAGCGCGGCGGCGGCGAGACAGGGACGCATCAACCCGGCCGCGTCGCGCGGATCGATCACGCCCGCGAGGACCGTCGCGGCCATCACCGCTGCGGCCCATTTCCCCGTCCAGTTCGATTGCGGGACGTCCCCCCCGCCGGTCCGCGCCATGTACAGGGCCGCCGCCATGATCGCGACGTCCCGCCCCGTCACCGCGGCCGCGAACCAGACCGGGAGCGTTCCCTCCGCGGCCAGGAGCAGGACCACCGCGTTGATCCCCACCTTGTCCGCGACCGGATCGAGGACCTTCCCAAGGCGCGTGACCTCGTCCTTCATCCGGGCGATCCGTCCGTCGAGGAAGTCGGTGAAGGCCGCGACGAGGATCAGCGCGGCGGCGAGGGGACGGGAACCGGCCGGACCGGAGTGGAGGATCAGGGCGACCGGCACGACGAGGAGTACGCGGAGGAGACTCAGGCCGTTGGAGAGAGTCCAGATCCGCTCGCTCATCCCCGGTCAGGCGTCGTGCTCGTTCTTCGAACCGTTCTCCTCGATCGCCGTCGGATACCGGCCGCTGAAGCAGGCGGTGCAGTAGTCCTGACCCCGGTCGCGCGGGACCGACGCCTCGAGCTGTCCGAGGGAGAGATACCCGAGGGATTCGACGCCGAGCTCCTGCCGGATTTTTTCGATGTCCCCGCCGCTGACGTTCGCGATCAGTTCGCCGGTGCTCGGGAAATCCATCCCGTAATGGCAGGGATACCTGACCGGCGGCGAGGTGACGCGGAAATGGATCTCCCTGGCGCCGGCCTCGCGGATGAGCTTGATCAGCTGCTTCGACGTGGTCCCGCGCACGATCGAATCGTCGACGATCACGACGACCTTGTCCCTCAGGACCCCCCTGACGGTGTTGAATTTCGTGCGGACCTTCGACTCCCGCATCCCCTCGGCGGGCTGGATGAACGTCCGGCCGACGTAATGGCTCCTGATCAGGCCGATCTCATACTTGGTGTTGTAGCCGAGCTTGAGGCTCTCCGACACGAAGCCGAGCGTGGCGGTGTTGCTCGAGTCGGGGACGTTGATCACCACCACTTTTTCGTCGCCGTTGTCCTTGATGGTGGGATGCTCCCTCGCGAGCGCCTTCCCGAGTTTCCGCCGGACCTTGTCGACGCTCTCGTTGAAGATCATGCTGTCGGGACGGGAAAAATAGATGTATTCAAAGATGCAGTGGCGCGGCGCGTTTCCGTACCCGTTCAGCCGGAACGATTTCGCCTCGCCGGTCGCAAGCGTCTCACGGTCGAAGACGAGGACCTCGCCGGGCTGGACATCGCAGACATATTCGGCCCCGACGATGTCGAACGCGCAGGTTTCCGAGGCGACGAGGAACGCCTCGCCCAGCCTCCCGACGGCGAGCGGCCTCACGCCGAGCGGGTCGCGGGCGGCGACGAGCATCGTATCGGTGAGGATCGCGAGGGAAAAGGCCCCGTCGACGAGGTTCAGCGCCTCCAGGATCTGCCGGATCTGGTCGTTTTCGGCGCTGCGCGCGATGAGATGGAGGATGACCTCCGTGTCGGAGGTCGTCTGGAAGATGGTGCCCGTCTCCTGGAGTTTCCGCCGGACGGCCCGGAAGTTCGTGAGGTTGCCGTTGTGGGCCACGGCCACGTTTCCGCCGCGATAATTCACCGTGATCGGCTGGATGTTGGCGGGGTTGTCGGACGCTCCCGAGGTCGAATACCGGTTGTGGCCGATCGCCGCCTCCCCCCGGAGGGTTTGGGTGAAGATGGATTCCGGCTTGTAGATGTCGTTGACGAGCCCGAAACCCTTGTGGCTGAGGAACAGGGTCTTCGGTCTCGAGGGGTCGTTGAACGCCGTCACGATGCCCGATCCCTCCTGTCCGCGGTGCTGGAGCGCGTGGAGGCCGAAATACGTGATCTGGGCCGCCTGCGGATGCCCGTACACTCCGAAAATGCCGCAGTGATCTCTCGGTTTGTCGATCTCGTCGTTCATGAGGAATGGAATTTCGGAAAAAATGGCGTCATTTCAAAGGGGCGGGAGGACGGTGTCACGGACCCAGTCATCCGACATCTCCGGATGATCGGTGACGAAATGCAGGCCGCGGCTCTCCTTCCGGTGGAGCGCGCTCCGCACGATGAGATCGGCGACGGTCGCCAGGTTCCTGAGTTCGATCAGGCCGGAGACCACGCGCGTCCGCCGGTAGAAACCCTCGATCTCGTCCCGAACCAGGTTGACGCGCCTGAGCGCTCTCCCGAGCCTGAGCGTGGAACGGATGATGCCGACGTAATCCCACATCGTCTGCTGGATCTCCCTCCGGTTGTGCCCGATGAGGACCCATTCCTCCGGGTCGAACGTCCCGCTGTCGTCCCATTCGGGCACCTCCGGAATGTCCCCCGCGAGGCCGGAAAACCGGCCCGCGATCTCCCCGACCGCGCGGTTGGCGAACACCAGCGCCTCGAGGAGCGAATTGCTCGCCAGCCGGTTCGCGCCGTGTACCCCCGTCATCGCCGCCTCCCCGAGGGCGTAGAGATTGCCGATGGTGGTTCGCCCGTTGAGGTCCGTGACGATGCCGCCGCAGGAGTAATGCGCCGCCGGCACGACAGGGATCGGTTCGCTGGTGATGTCAAGCTTGAACCGGCCCAGGCACGTCTCGTAAATGTGGGGGAAGCTGGTGCGCACCGCGTCGGGATCGAGGTGGGTGAGGTCGAGGTGGACGAACGCCTCCCCCGTCTTCTTCAGTTCCGCGTCGATCCCCCTCGCGACGATGTCCCGTGGGGCGAGCTGTCCCCGCGGATCGTGCGTCTTCATGAACTCCTCGCCCCGGAGGTTCCTGAGCACCCCACCGAAACCCCGGATCGCCTCCGAGATCAGGAACGCGGGGCTGCCGGAATTGTAGAGCGCGGTGGGATGAAATTGAATGAACTCCATGTTGGCGACGGAGGCGCCGGCCCGGTAGGCCATGGCGAGCCCGTCGCCGGTGGCGATCGTCGGGTTCGTGGTGTGGAGGTACACCTGCCCGACACCGCCCGAGCAGATGACCGTCACCCGGGAGTGGAACTTCCGCACGGTCCCGTGCTCTTCATCGAGGACGTAGGCGCCCCAGCACCTGACCGGTTCGCCCGGGCGCCGCCCCCCCCGTTCGTGGTGCTGGGTGATCAGTTCGACGGCAAGGTGATGTTCCAGGACGCGGATGTTCGGATCGGCGGCGACGGCGTGGAGGAGCGCCCGTTCGATCTCGGAGCCGCTTTTGTCGCGGGCGTGGACGATGCGGTTCGCCGAGTGCCCGCCCTCGAGGCCGAGGTCGAGCCCGCCGGCGCGCGTCGTGAACTCCACGCCGAGCGCGATCAGCTCCTTCACCCGTCCCGGGCCCTCCCGGACCAGGATCTCGACGGCGTCGCGATGGCAGAGGCCGACGCCGGCATTCAGGGTGTCACCGATATGGAGGTCGTACGAATCTTCCGGGGAGAGGACCGCCGCGATACCGCCCTGGGCGTAATTGGTGTTCGATTCGGCCCTCGATTTTTTCGTGATGATCAGGACCGACCCGAGGCGCGCCGCGCCGATGGCGAACGTGAGCCCCGCGATCCCGCTACCGATCACGATGAAATCGTACCGGTCGCCGGTCCCCCCGGCGCTCATCGCGCCCCGCGCGGAAGTTCCGCCAGGAGCCGGTAGACGAACCGGGCCGCCACCCGCAGCGACCGGAGGTCGCCGCGGTTGGAGATGACGATGTCGGCCAGCGCCGCCTTGGCGCGGTTGCCCTTCTGGGACCTGACACGCCGGAGCGCGTCCTCCCCGGGAATGGCGTCGCGCCGCCTGATCCGTGCGACCCGCTCTGCCAGCGGCGCGTCCACGACGATGAGGGCGTCGAACATCGGGACCATCCCGGCTTCGACGATGAGCGCCGCTTCGACCACGACCATGGGATGCTTCCGGAGGGACCGCTCGGCGGCGATCAACCGGCCGATCCGGGCGATGACCACGGGATGGAGGATGGCGTTGAGCGAGCGCCGGAGCGCGGCGCTCCGGTAGATCCGGGCCGCAATGAACTTCCTGTCGGGCTTCCCCCCCGCGCCGTACGCGGCCGCGCCGAGGAGGCCGGTCACGCTCCGGCGAACGCCCTGGTCGGAGCCGAGGATTTCTTTCGAGACCTGGTCGGCTGAAACGACGAGCGCCCCGAGCCGCCCGAAGGTCGACGCCACGACCGATTTTCCCGAGCCGATCCCGCCGGTGAGGCCGACGGCGATCGTCGGCGGCCGCACCGGACGTCCCTTCCGGCCGCCCGCCGGGGCGGATGGGGCGCGCCTACTTCGCGAAGGCGATCGATCGCGTTTCACGGATGACGGTGACCTTGACCTGGCCGGGATATTCCATTTCGGACTGAATCTTCTTCGCGATGTCGTTCGCCAGCTGGTCGGCCATCGCGTCGTCGATCTTGTCGTGTTCCACGATGACCCTGATTTCCCGCCCGGCCTGGATGGCATAGGTCTTCGAGACCCCGTCGAACGACTGCGCGAGCGTTTCGAGCCGCTGGAGCCGTTTGGCGTAGGCCTCAACGTTTTCCCTCCTCGCGCCCGGCCGCGCCCCGCTGATGGAATCCGCGGCCTGGACGAGCACCGCGATGGCCGATTCCATCGGGATGTCGTCATGGTGCGCCCCGACGGCGTTGGACACGACGGCGTGTTCGCCATATTTCCTGACCAGGTCCATGCCGAGCAGCGCGTGGGGTCCCTCGACCGACCTGTCGATGGTCTTTCCGATGTCGTGGAGGAGACCCGACCGCTTGGCGAGGATCGGATCGAGACCGAGTTCCACCGCCATCAACCCGGCGAGGTGGGCCGTCTCCAGGCTGTGCGCGAGGAGGTTCTGCCCGTAACTCGAACGGTACTTCATGATGCCGATGTGCCGGATGAGTTCGCGGTGTCCGCCGTGGATACCCCCCTCGATCAGGGCGTTCTCACCGATGTGAAGGAGTTCCTCGTCAAGCTCCGACCTGACCTTCTCGACGACCTCCTCGATGCGCGCGGGGTGGATCCTGCCGTCGGCCATCAGGCGTTCGAGCGAGAGCCTCGCAATCTCGCGGCGAAGGGGGTCGAACCCGGAGATGATGACGGCCTCGGGCGTGTCGTCGACGATGACGTCGATCCCGGTCGCGGCCTCGAAGGCGCGGATGTTGCGGCCCTCCTTCCCGATGATCCTCCCCTTCATCTCCTCGTTTTCGATGTGCAGGACGCTGATGGTGGTCTCCACGGAGTGGTCCGCGGCCGACCGCTGGATCGCCTGGACGATGATCTTTTGCGCTTCCTTCCTGGCCTCTGTCCTGGCGGTGTCCCGGATCTCCTTGATCATCTGCGCCGATTCGGATTTCGCCTCCTGCAGGAGGTTGTCAACGAGCATTTTCCGCGCCTCCTCCGAGGTGAGTCCGGCGATGCGTTCCAGCCGCTGGTTCTCCTCACGCAGGAGCTGGGAGAGTTTTTCGTTTTTTTCCGTCGACTGCCGGAGCCTCTCGTCCACGTCGCGTTTCGCCTGGCCGAGCTCCTTCTCCTTGTGGTTCAGCAGTTCAACCTTCCGTTCGAGGTTTTCCTCCCTCGTGGAGAGCTGCTTCTCGAACGACTGCAGCTTGTTCCGCTTCGATCCGGAATCCTTCTCGAATTCCTGCTTCCTTCGCTCCCACTCCTGCCTGGCCTCGGACAGCTTTTCCTTCGAGAGCGCCTCAGCCGTTGCTTCGCCCCGGGCGATGATGTCGCGGGCCCGTTCTTCGGCCTTTCCGATGGCGTTTTTCCCCTTCTTCGCGTGCAGGAACCATCCCGACAACGAGCCGGCAGCCGCCCCCGCGGCGCCGATCAGCGCCATCGTCAAGAAATCCACGTCCATACTTCCTCCGGATCTTCAGGCAATAAAAAACCGCACCCAGCCCATGAGTCATGTGTATTGAAGAATCTCTTTCAAGACACGGTGGGTACTCTCCTGGATGTTTCTTACGTCCACTGTCTCCCCGCCTGATGGACCGGCGGGAAAATCCCCGGTCAGAGGGATGAGGCCTGTAATACGACACCCATGAGTCGAGTTCCCAATTAAAGTACCTGTCAGATTCTTTAATATGTCAGACTCACGCGCCCGGGGATCGCTCCCCGGACAGGGCTGACGGTGCGGTAAAATCGTCACATACCGACACGCGCCGCGTATGGAAAAGAACGGATAGAAATGCTCAGGAACCCGGATTGATGTTCTGGTCCAGGAAGTCGTTCATCCTGCCGACCTCGGATTCGACGAGGCCCGCGAGCGACTTGACCTTCTCACGCTCCTTGAAGAGGTCCTCGGTGATGTTGAGGGCGGAGAGGACGGCGACGGTGAGCGGGGGTTGTTCCGGAATCTTCGTATGGATGGAATTGATCATCTGGTCGACGTAGTTGGCGACCTTCTTGGTCAATTCCTCGCTTTCGCCCCGGAGCGGATACTCCGACCCGAAAATCTTCACCTTGATGCTCTTGCCGTCAATCGCCATTGGATTCTGTCTTCCGCATTTTCAGTCAGGTTCCCATTTCTTCCGGTCGCACCTATTAAAGAACCGCTACCTCAAAGATACGAGTTTATTTTGACAATCAAATCCCTGATCCGCCCCTTGAGGTACTCCTTTTCCTCCTCGGTCAGCAGGTTCTTCCCGCTGGAATTCACGAGTTGGAGATGTTCCGCCCTCAACAGCCTGATTTCATTCTCCTTTTTCTGGAGTCCCACCTTGTGGTGCTCGAGGTCCTGCTCGAGGAATGCGATTTTCTCCAGGTTCATTTTCCTCTCCTCCCGGAGGTCGTGGACCTGCTGGGCGGACGTCCGGAGCCGCTCCCAGAGGTCACGCAGCAGGGTTTCAACCCTGGCGCTGTCTTCGGCGGGCGTATCGACGATCTCGGAACTCTGGTTCGGATTCAAGACTCTTTCTCCTATTGTCTCAGCACGGCGCCGAGGGAGGATTGCAACTCCCCCGTCAACTTACCCATCAGATCAAGGATGTCACGTTGCTCGAGCGTGCGGTCCTGTGGAACGAACTCGAGCGAAAACGCGCAACTCTTCATCCCGTCGCCCGATTGCTCTCCCCGGTAGATGTCGAAGAGGAGAATCTCCCTGAGCATCGGACCACCCACCCTTCGGATCGTCTCTTCGATCCGGCCGATGCTGATCGATTCAGGTACGATCACCGCGAGATCCCGCCGGACCACGGGAAACCGTGAGTACGGTCGGAAAGTGACTCCCGCCTTGAACAAGGCACGGAGTTTTGGGACGGTGACCTCCAGGAAGTAAACCTCGGTGTCGATATCGAATCGTTGAAGAAGCGATCTTGAGACCGAACCGAAGGAACCGATACCTTCTCCGTTTAATTCAATGGAGATAGACCGCTCACTTAAAGCTGTTGGAGTAGGATAAGGAATATATCTGGGATTGTCAAGGCCAAACTTGCGGAACAAAGCGTTAGCCTCACCCTTTAAAGTGAAAATCGACGATTTCCTTGGTCTCTCCTCCCAGTATTGTGGGGATTCGAGACCGTAGATGGCTATACAAAGCCGTTCTTCCTGGAGGTAGGAATCAAGACGCTCGCGGTCCTTTCTCCCCGTCAGCCGGAAGACATTTCCTATTTCATAGAATCTGGATGATTCAATTCCGTGGAACAGATTATGTTTGATCGTACTTAAGAGACCCGGGAGGAGGTTCGTCCTCAGCGCCCCCATTTCGATGCTGAGCGGGTTGGCAAGCGTCACCGGTTCCACCCCGCCGATCGATGCGACTTCCCTGTCTGTCATGCTGTTCGTGACCACCTCGTGAAACCCCGAAGTGGAGAGATAGTCCCTGATCAGGTCGGAGAAATCGACGGAGGGTTTCTCCCCGGAGGGAATGATGGTGATTGCGCCGGAGGTGTCGATTTTATCATATCCGAAGAGCCGGGCCGCCTCTTCGGTGAGATCAACAGGCCTTGTCAGGTCGGGTCTCCACCCCGGTATCGCGTAGACAACAGAACCGTCGGCCGCAACCCGCTGCTTCCTGATGCCGATTCGATTGAACATCGAGGAAGTCTTTGAAGAGCTGATGGTTACACCCAGCAGTGCATTCGATTTCCGGATGTTGTACGAGATGTGTCGTTCGCGGATTTTTACCGGATAGTGGTCGATGCATCCCCTGAACACCTCTCCCCCGGCGATTTCGTGGAGGAGCTCCGCCGCACGGTCGATCGCCCACCGGATGTTTCCGGGATCGACGCCGCGTTCAAATCGCTGGGATGCCTCCGTCGAGAGGCCCAGTCGTTTTGACGTCTTTCTGATGCTCACCGGATCGAAATACGCGGATTCGAGGACCACAGTGGTAGTCCCCGGCGTGATCTCCGAATTTTGACCCCCCATCACACCGCCGATCGCCAGCGGCCCCGATCCGTCACAGATCAGGAGCGTATCACCGTTGACTTCGCGCACCTTCCCGTCGAGCGTGGTGAACTTAGAGGTCCCCTCCCCCGGGCGGACAATGATCGTGTGTCCGGTTATTTTGTCATAGTCGAACGCGTGAAGGGGTTGGCCTGATTCCATTAAAACATAATTGGTTACGTCGACCACATTATTAACCGGTCGAATGCCCACTGCGGTGAGCGCGTTCCGAATCCATTCAGGAGATGGCCCTACAGTGATCCTACCTATGACTCTCGCCGCGTACCTTGGACACGATCGGGGGTCGAGGACCTCCACCGAAAAGACCCTCCGCGTCGATTGTTTCCCCTTCGGGAAGATAGGCTTCGGCACCTTCAGCGGTTTCAGCGTGAGGGCGCTGATTTCGCGGGCGACCCCTATATGGGAGAGCAGATCGGGCCGATTTGCCGTGACCCCGATGTCGAAAATCGTGTCTTCCATGCCGAGCTGTTTGGCCAGGGACTGCCCCGACCGGGCGGAAGCGGGGAGAACCATGATGCCTGACGCGTCGTCCGAAAGGCCTAGCTCAAATCCGGAACAGATCATTCCGGACGATTCAGCGCCGCGTATCAACACTTTGCGGATGGTGAGGGGCCCCCCGTCAGGATCATGCTGATTCCTCGGAACCACGCTTCCCGCGGGGGCGAACGCCACCTTCTGCCCGGCAGCGACATTGGGAGCCCCGCAGACGACCTGGACCAGCCCGGTCCCGTCGAAGACGTTGCAAACAGTGAGCTTCGAAGCGTTCGCGTGACGCTCAACCGACTTTACCTCCCCCACTACCATTCCGGCGAGCGAGGCGGACTGAGAATGATAAGATTCCACCTCCAGTCCCGCCATCGTCAGCCGCTCGGCGAGGACCTCGTCGGGCAGGCCAATGGACACGTAACTTCGGAGCCAGTTTCTGGAAACCTTCATGAAAGCGGAACTTATGGAAATTGTTTCAAGAAACGGACGTCGTTTTCGAAGAGCATCCGGATGTCGTCCAGTCCGTGCCTCAGCATCGTGATGCGTTCGATCCCCATCCCGAAGGCGTAGCCGGAATACTGCTCCGGATCATATCCGACGAACCCGTAGACGTTCGGGTCCACCATGCCGCATCCGAGGATTTCGAGCCAGCCGGATTTTTTACAGACACGGCACCCCTTCCCTTTGCAGAGGAAACAGGTGATGTCCATCTCGGCCGATGGTTCGGTAAAGGGGAAATAGCTCGGCCGGAATCGATACCGCAGGTCCGATCCGTAGAATCGCTTCGCGAACACCACCAGCGTCCCCTTCAAATCGGCAAATGTCACCCCTTTATCGACGTAGAGCCCCTCGACCTGGTGAAAGAGACAGTAGCTCCTTGCGCTGATTGCCTCGTTGCGGTACACCCTCCCGGGGATGATCACCCTGATCGGGGGAGGTGTCGTCCGCATCACGCGGATCTGGACCGGCGACGTGTGGGTACGGAGAAGGACGTTTCTGGAGATGAAAAATGTGTCCTGCATGTCCCGCGCGGGATGGTCGGGGGGGAAATTGAGGGCTTCAAAATTGTGGTAATCGTCTTCGATTTCGGGACCGGTGGCGACGCCGAAACCCATACCCTGGAAGATCCTCCGGATCTCATCGAGGGTGCCTGTCAGGGGATGTTTGGAGCCGGTCCACCGCTCCCGTCCCGGGAGGGTGAGGTCGGGACCGGCGCCGGTGTTCGCCGCCGGGGAGGCGAGGAGGGCGGCCCGCTCGTCGAACGCCGCCTGGACCGATTGGCGCAGGTCATTGATGACCTTGCCGTACTCCGGACGGCCCTCGGGGGGAAGTCCGGCGAGTTCCGCGTAGAGGGATGCGATCGACCCCTTCCGGGAAAGATACCGGAGGCGCACAGCCTCGAGGCCCGCCGCGTCGGAAGCGGCGCCGAGATCGCGAAGCGCGGACGCCCGAACATCGCCGATACGTTGATCGAGCAGTGTCATGGCAGGGGCGGAATAAACTCCCGGCATCGGCGTTCAGGCCGCCGGGACGGTGGTCAGGCTTTCGCGAATGTCACGATTTCGGTGAAAGCTTCGGGGGCCCGCGCCGCGAGGTCGGCGAGCACCTTCCTGTTGATCACCACCTCCTTTTTTGAGAGCGCGGAGATCAGCTGCGAGTAGTTCATGCCATGGAGCCTGGCCGCGGCATTGATCCTGGCGATCCAGAGCTGCCGGTAGCTCCGTTTCTTCAGTCGCCGGTCGCGGTACGCGTGCTGTCCGGCCTTGTCGATGTGGTGCTTCGCGACGGTGAGCACCTTGCTTCGCGCGCCCCAGTAACCCTTGGCCCGGGCGAGGATCCGTTTGCGCCGGCGGTGGGAAGCGACCTTGTTCTGTGATCTGGGCATTGTGGTATTTCCCCGTGAATAAAATTGACGTTACGTCGTGTGATTGTGGCTGCCCGCCCGTTACTGGATCAGGTCGAGCATTTTCCTGCGTTCGGTTTCCGACACCAGGGTCGGCTTCCGGAGCTGCCGCTTCCGTTTTCGCGACTTGGTCGACAGGATGTGGCTGCGGAACGCCTTCCTCCGCTTGAACTGACCGGACGCGGTCCGCTTGAACCGCTTCTTCGCCCCGGACGTGGATTTCATTTTCGGCATACGGATTTCCTCTCTGGTTATTCTTCTGGTTGATCCTTCGGAGCGGCTTTCTTCTTCCCGCTTTTGTCGGGGGCGAAGATCATCACCATCATCCGGCCTTCGAGTTTCGGTTCCTGGTCCACCTTGGCGAGGTCGACGAGCTGTTCGGCGAGCCGTTGCAGCACTTCCCTGCCGTGTTCCTTGTAGGTGATTTCGCGGCCCTTGAACACAACTGTGGCCTTCACCTTGTGCCCTTCTTCGAGAAATTTCTTCGCGTGCCGCGTTTTGAATTCAAAATCGTGAACGTCCGTATTCGGATGGAAGCGGAGCTCCTTCAGCTGCGTGACATGCTGGTGCTTCCGTTGCATCTTGTCCTTCTTCGTCTGCTCGTACTTGAACTTTCCGAAGTCCATGATCTTGCAGACCGGCGGCGTGCTGTTCGGGACGATCTCGATCAGGTCGAGCCCCCGCTGGTGCGCCAGCCTGATCCCCTCGGCCGCGGACATGACCCCCACCTGGCCTTTTTCGTCGATGACCCGGACCTTGAGCGATCGGATCTGCTCGTTGACGTTGATACGGTCGTTTCCTTTGATGTCAGTTCTCCTGTGTCGTTAATGATTTATTCGCGATGTCCGAGACGAGCCGGGAGAGAAAATCCCCCGCGGACATCGCGCCCAGGTCGCCTCTTTTCCGTTGCCGGACCGACAGGGTCCCGGACGTTCGTTCCTTCTCCCCAATGATAACCATAAAGGGGACCTTTTTCAATTCCCACTCGCGGATTTTATACCCGATTTTTTCGTTCCGCGGGTCGAACTCCGCCCTGACGCCCGCCTCCCGGAACGATGCGTGGATCCCGGCGGCGTACTCGTGCTGGTCGCCGGTGATCGGGATGACCACGGCCTGGACCGGCGCCAGCCAGAGCGGATAATCGCCTGCGAAATGCTCGGTGATGATGCCGATGAACCGTTCGAACGAACCGAAGATCGCCCGGTGGATCGCCACCGGCCGCTGTCGCGAACCGTCTTCCGCGACGTAGCCGAGGTCGAACCGCTCCGGGAGCATCACGAAATCGAGCTGGATGGTGGCGACCTGCCACGAACGCCCCAGCGCGTCTTCGATCTGGATGTCGATCTTCGGCCCGTAAAAGGCGCCGTCCTTCGGTTTCAATTTATACGGAAGCGATCGGGCCTCGAGTCCCTGCCTCAGGCTCTCTTCCGCGAGGTCCCAGAGACGCCCCTCCCCCATCGCGTTGTCCGGCCTCGTCGCGAGATGATAGTGCGGCTCCAGGCCGAAGACGCGGTAAAATCCGATGATGAGATCGATGACCTTTGAAATCTCCGCAAGGATCTGGTCCGGGCGGCAGTAGATGTGGGCGTCGTCCATCGTGATCTGCCGGACGCGGAAGAGCCCGCCGAGCGCCCCGGACACCTCGTTCCGGTGGAGCCGGCCGATTTCGGAATACCGCAGCGGCAGGTCCTTGTAGCTCCGGAGCCTGTGCCGGTAAACATACGTGCTTTCCGGGCAGTTCATCGGCTTCAGGCTGAACGTCGTGTCATCCGCGTCGACGCAGAACATGTTTTCCCGGTAGTGCTCCCAGTGGCCCGACTGTTCCCACAGGTCCTTCTTGACCATGATCGGGGTATTGATCTCCTCATACCCCTGCCGGTCGAGTTCCAGGCGGAGAAATTTTTCAAGCTCCCGGAAAATGACCATCCCCTTCGGGAGCCAGAACGGGGCGCCGGGGGCCACGTCGTGGAAGGCGAAGAGGTCGAGTTCCCTGCCGATCTTCCGGTGGTCCCGTTTTTTCGCCTCCTCAAGCCGTTGCAGGTACGTTTCCAGCTCCGGGAGCGACGGGAACGTGATGCCGTAGATCCGCTGGAGCATGGCGTTTTTCTCGTCGCCGCGCCAGTACGCCCCGGCGACGCTCAACAGCCTGATCGCCCTGATCCTTCCGGTCGACGGGATGTGCGGACCGTAACAGAGATCGGTGAAACCGCCCTGACTGTAGAACGAGATGCTCTGTCCTTTCAACCCTTCGAGAAGGTCGAGCTTGTACGGATCGTCCTTCTCCCTGAAGTACGCGACGGCTTCGGCCCAGGGCAGTTCGCGCCTCACGTACGGGACGTCGCGCGCCGCCAACTCACCCATCCGTTTCTCGATCGCCTCCAGATCGGCCGGGGTGAGGCGGTGCTCCCCCATGTCGATGTCGTAGTAAAAACCGTTCTCGATCGGGGGTCCGATGCCGA
>CAZQSM010000015.1:0-13477 GCA_964596065.1 uncultured Chlorobiaceae bacterium
TCCCCCATGTCGATGTCGTAGTAAAAACCGTTCTCGATCGGGGGTCCGATGCCGAATTTCGTGCCCGGGAAGAGCGCCTCCACCGCCTCGGCCATCAGGTGCGCCGAACTGTGCCAGTAGGCTGACTTGCCCCCCTGGTCTTCCCACTTCAGGATCTTCACGGACGCGGAGGCATTGATCGCCCTCGCCAGGTCCCGCACTTCACCGTCGACCTCGACCGCCAGCGCCACCTTCGCGAGCCGCGGGCTGATCCCTTCGGCGATCGCCAGCCCCGTGACACCCGCGGGGAATTGCTTCACCGAGCCGTCAGGGAACCGTATGTCGATTGGCGGTGCGTTCATAAAAAAATCGGACCTCGTCCGATCGCCGGGCGTTTTTGTGGATGATGAATGAATCGTGGGCTCTATAGGACTCGAACCTATGACCTCTACCATGTCAAGGTAGCGCTCTAACCAACTGAGCTAAGAGCCCTCGACGAACGACCGACGTGCCGGGAGCCGGAATCGAACCGGCACTCCCCTTGCGGAGAACAGGATTTTAAGTCCTGTGCGTCTACCAGTTTCGCCACCCCGGCGTGTGCTTCCACGCCAATTTTCTCCAGCGGAGCCCCCCTCGCTGACCGATGAGGCGCCGGGCGGATTCGAACCGCCGCATAAAGGTTTTGCAGACCTCTCCCTTACCACTTGGGTACGGCGCCATAAAAAACAAAAATAAAGCCCCGACGCCTGGTGTATCGGTGGTGGGCGGCGGAGCGAATGATCGAGCAACCACAAAAGCCCGCGTATCATGTCAATGCCGCCTTTTCGGGCGGCGTCGAGCGGGAAACGGGATTCGAACCCGCGACATTCACCTTGGCAAGGTGACGCTCTACCAGCTGAGCTATTCCCGCAAACGTGACCGTGAATATAGTAAAATATTTACCATCCTGCAAGGTTTTCCCGATTTTCAACCCATCGGTGCGTCTCCCGGATTCGGGATGGGTGACATCCGGATCGGTCCGGATCTCTGACCGGAAGAATGTGAGTTGTGCCGTTTCAGTGGGATGCCCGGGAAGATCTCATGGTGGGACCACAGTAGGGGACCCGGGCCGACCCGGATTATCTGCTGATTTCGAGAATTTTATACTCCAGGGTGCCCGCCGGGACGTTGATTTTCACCTTTTCCCCCGTTTTACGTCCCATGAGCCCCTTCCCGAGCGGAGAGGTCACCGAAATTTTGTTCTTCTCAAAATCAGCCTCCTCCGGGGAGACGAGGATATATTCGACTTTCTCCTTCGATTTCAGGTCCTGCAGGGTGATCCGGGAGAGTATGTAGATTTTGTCATTGGGCAGGTCTTTACTTTCAATGATGCGTGTCCGGGCCAGTGTATTCTCGAGCTTAGCGATGCGAAGCTCGAGGTGTTGTTGAGCCTCTTTTGCGGCATCGTACTCCGCGTTCTCGGAGAGGTCCCCGTGGCTCCTCGCCTCGCCGATCTTGGCCGCCATATCGGCACGGCCCTTGACCTTGAGTTCGCGGAGTTCCTGTTCGAGCTCCACGATCCGTTCCCTGGTCAGGTAAACGATACCATTCGCTTTCCCCGCATCCGACATAATCGAGCCGTTTCCTGAATGACGTGATTGTATGCGCTTCCGGTAAAAAGAAAAGCCATCACCCGGAGAGTGACGGCTGGATTAAAATCATCCTTATTTCAATGTATAGGATACATTTTTAAAAATCAAGTGGAATGTTCGCCCCCTTTTTTCCCGAACAGGAGCAGATGGCCCATTTTATCCCGCTTGGTCTCCAGATATTTCTCGTTCATCTCGTGGGATTGAGTCTCCAGGGGCACCCGTTCGACGATCTCGAGCCCGTACCCGTGGAGCCCGACCACCTTCTTGGGGTTGTTCGTCATCAGCTTGATTTTTCCCACGCCGAGGTCCCTCAGGATCTGGGCGCCGATGCCGTAATCCCGGAGGTCGGGCCGGAAACCGAGTTTCTCGTTCGCCTCGACCGTATCGAGCCCCTCTTCCTGCAGCTGATAGGCCCTGATCTTGTTCGCCAGCCCGATTCCGCGGCCCTCCTGCCGCATGTACAACACGACACCCCGACCCTCCTCCGAGATCATCCGCAATGCTGCCTGCAGCTGGTCGCTGCAATCGCACCGCAACGAACCGAAGACGTCTCCCGTCAGGCACTCCGAATGGACCCGGACCAGCACCGGTTCCTCCGGCCGGAACTCACCAGCCACGATCGCAACGTGTTCCTTCCTGTCGGTCTCGCTTTTGTACAGGTGGATCCGGAAGGTCCCGTATTTCGTGGGGAGCTTCGTGGTCGCGAGCTTCTGGATAAGCTTCTCCCGCTGCATCCGGTATTCGATGATTTCCCGGACGGAAACGATGCGCATGTTGAAGGTGGAGGCGAGTTTCTTCAATTCCGGGAGGCGCGCCATGTCGCCCTTCGCGTCCATGATCTCGCAGATGACACCCGCCGGATAGAGGCCGGCGATGTCGCAGAGGTCGACGACGGCCTCGGTGTGGCCGGCCCTCCTGAGCACCCCTCCACGCATCGCGCGGAGCGGAAATATGTGGCCGGGGCGCGCGAGGTCGCTCGGCTTCGTCTCTGGCGATATCAGCGCCCGGATCGTGGCCGAGCGGTCGGATGCCGAAACCCCGGTCGTCGTGCCATGGATGTAGTCGACCGACACCGTGAACGACGTTTCGTGCAGCGACGTGTTGCTCTCGACCATCGGCCCGAGGGAGAGTTCATCGGCGCGCTGCGCGGTGAGGGCGGCGCAGATGATCCCCCGCCCGTGGAGGCTCATGAAATTGATGACCTCCGGGGTGCACTTTTCCGCGGGGATGAACAGGTCCCCTTCGTTTTCACGGTCTTCGTCGTCGACGACGATGATCGTCCGACCCGCGCGGATTTCCTCGACCGCCTCGCCGATGGCGGAGCGTTTCACGCTCTCAGGCACGGGATCAGGCCGTCTCCCCTTCCGCCGACCGGGTCACGGCGGAAATCGCGGATTTTTCAAGTTTCACCTTGACGTTGTCGGCGATCTGGATGAGGAGGGTCTTCTCCTCGACGCCCAGGACCGTGGCGTGGAGGCCTCCGACGGTCGTGATCTTATCCCCCTTCTTCACGCTCTCAAGGAGCTTCTGCCGCTCCTTCTGACGCTTCTGCTGCGGACGGAGGATCATGAAGTAAAAAATGAGGATGATGAGGGAGAACATGACCAGCGTGCTGACCATGCTTCCGCCGTCGTTCCCGCCCTGCGGGGCCATCAACAGGATGAATTGTTCGATCAAGGATACCTCCTGGTAGTGTGTGTGTGTGTTATTGTCGCGTCCCCGCGAGGGAACGCAGTTGTTCAGTTTTCCAGGGGGCAAACGTCCCCCGGATGATCTGCTCTCTCGCCGCGACCATCAACCACCGGTAATACCAGAGGTTGTGGATCGTGACGAGTGTCAGGCCGAGCACCTCCCTGACCATGAACAGGTGCCGGATATACGCCCGCGTGAACGTACCGCAGGCGTAACAGCCGCACGAATCGTCGAGCGGGAAGAATTCGTCCGCGTGGCGCGCGTTCGTGATGGTCAACGGTCCGTGCCGCGTGAACGCCATGGCATTGCGCCCGTTCCGGGTCGGAAGGACGCAATCGAACATGTCCACCCCTCGTTCCACCGCTTCGAGAAGGTTCGCCGGCGTGCCGACGCCCATCAGGTACCGGGGGGAACCCGAGGGGATCCGCCGGACGCACAACTCGATCATCCCGTACATCACCCCCGCCGGTTCTCCCACCGCGAGGCCGCCGATCGCGTAACCGTCGAAGCCCATCTCCACGATCGCGCCGATCGACCGCTCCCTGATGGTGGGATACGTGGAACCCTGTGCGATCCCGAACAACGCCTGGTCGTAGCCATAGAGCCCCGCTCCCGACCGCGCCTCCGCCCGCGACCGTGACGCCCAATCGAGCGTCCTCCGGTTCGATTCGTCCGCGTACCGTTCGTCGCAGGGGAACGGCGGGCATTCGTCGAGTACCATCATGATATCTGACCCGAGCGACCGCTGCGTCCGGACGACGCTCTCCGGCGTGAAGCGATGGCTCGAGCCGTCAAGGTGGGACTGGAACGTGACCCCGTCGTCATCCACCCTCCGGAGTCTGGCCAGACTGTACACCTGGAATCCACCGCTGTCAGTGAGTATCGGCTTCTTCCAACCGGAAAATTCCTGCAGTCCGCCTGCGGCCGATATGACTCCCGTACCGGGGCGGAGGTACAGATGATACGTGTTCCCGAGTATCATCTCGACCCCCATATCGGCGAGATCCCGCGGGGTGACCGCCTTGACCGCGCCCTGGGTACCCACAGGCATGAAGACCGGCGTGTGCACCGACCCATGCCCGGTTTCCATCACCCCGGCCCGGGCTTCGCCGGAGGTGCATTCAACTCTGAAATTCATTAAAAATAACGAAATGCGGGACGAGAAACAAAATGTGGGCGTGGAGACGGGTCAGGATCAGGTTTTTTGTGATTGACCGCGTCGGGCTGCCATGAAATTTGATACCGCGAGAATGCCCCCCGCCAGGACGCCGCCTGCAACGTCCGCGAGGAGGTCTTTTCCATCGACGGAACGGCCGGGTGTGTATGCCTGATGCAGTTCATCGAAAATGCCGTACCCTATGACGATGACGAGCATCATCCACACCCGCCTGAAGCTGAAAATGGAGGGTGCCGGCCCCCGGTGGAGGGCGCGATAGACGAGCAGTCCAAAAACGAAGAAAATCAAGGCGTGAACCAGTTTATCGTACCTGTGCAACAGCCACCAATGGTCTCTGCCCGTCGGGATGGAAGAGGCGATAAAGATGCACACCCCCCAGAGGATTGCGGGTAGTTGATACCTGAAAAAGGAGCTCCTACTCTGGTTCAAGCGTGGGGATTAATAGTTTGTAATTTAAAGAGATAAGGAATTTCATTCAACAAGTCTCTTGCGGTAATACCCCTGTAGCCGATCCTGTTTGCCGCCATGTCTCCAGCCTGACCGTGCAGCGAGACACCCGCATACGCCGCCGCCGCCGCCTTCCCTGACTCCGCCCAAAGGGCCGCAATCATCCCTGAAAGCAGATCCCCCATCCCTGCGGACGACATCCCGGGGTTGCCGCCCTGATTAATATATACTTTTCCCGCCGGATCAGCTACCAATGTCGGTGCGCCCTTTAAAACAAGGTGAATTTTCTTCGATTTCGCAAAAGACCGGGCACGTTCCACCCTCCCCGCCTCGATCCGATCCACGCTTAAACCTGTCAGCCGTGAAAACTCGCCCGCGTGTGGTGTCAGGATACACGTATTCCGGCGGAGAATGCCCCACAAGGCCTTATCTTCCGCGATGAGAGTCAAGCCGTCCGCGTCGATTAAAAGCTGCTTTCCGGTCAATTTAAGGAGATTTTTAAGAAGGGACCTTGTCCCCTCGCTTCTGCCGATTCCCGGTCCCACGACCAGGACATCCGCCCACTGCAATTCCCGTTCGAGCGACTCGAGGGTTGTCTCACAGAATGTCCCGTCGATCGTTTCCGGAACGGGTTTGACGATCACCTCGGTCAATTTTTTTGAGAGGATCGGGTAGATCGAGAGGGGGACCGCGAGGACCACCACCCCCGCCCCCGATTTCAACGCCGCCGAGGCCGTCAATGCGGCGGCTCCGGTGTATCCGACCGATCCGGCGAGGATGAGAATTTTCCCGGCCGAGTGTTTGTGGGAATTCAAGGGACGGGCCGGCAGCGCGAGGTAGGCGTCGGCGGGGGTCACCCTGCGGATCCAGGCACCCGCAGGCGGGCGGGGAGGAAGGGAAATTCCAAGCCCCGCGACGATGATCTCCCCGCACACCGACGGACCCTGGCCGACCAGCAGTCCGGCCTTCAGCGCGCCCATCGTGACCGTGGACGTCGCGCGGACGCAGGGGCCCGCGAAGGTGCCGTTGTCGGCGTCGAGTCCGGACGGGATGTCGACCGCGATCACCGGGGCTCGCTGATCGTTGATCCACGAGACGGCCTTCAGTGCTCCCCCGGTAAGCCTGCCGTGAAAGCCGGTGCCGAATATCGCGTCGACAACGACCGATGTTCCCTGCTTCCCCGCGATGTTCCGGGCAGCAGGGTCGGAAACGATCTCCAATCTGCCACGCACGCCCGTACCGGTCCGGAGCCTGGTGAGGATCGCGTGATTCAACCGGGTTTCCCCGCGCAGGCGGGCGGGCCGGCCGAGAAGGATGACCCTGACGCTGGCGCCCATCCCGATGAGGTGGCGCGCGGCCACGAGCCCGTCCCCCCCGTTATTCCCGGTGCCGCAGACGATCGTGGCGGAATTGAGCCCGGCCCGACGCATCGATTCGAAGGCCACCGCGGCGACCCTGCGTCCGGCGTTCTCCATCAGCAACGAGTCGGGGATGCCGTATCGCCGGACGGCGTACCGGTCGATGGACCGCATGCCCGCCGCCGTGACGACGAGATCCACCCCGTTACCGGAAATTATTGATGAGGGCGATGATCGACGACGGGAGGACGCCTGTCTGGAGATTGATCACCGCGGCCGCGGCAAGGGCCGCGATGGCGAGGGCCGGCACCGGCTCCGCCGCCGGGCGATCGCTCTCCTCGAAAAACATCACCATCACAAGCCTGAGGTAATAATACAGGCCGGCGAGGCTCGCGAGAACGCCGAGAATCGCCAGCCAGGTGAGCCCGGTTTCGATCGCGGCGACGAAGACGAAATATTTTCCGAAGAAACCGCCGAACGGCGGGACCCCCGCCAGCGAGAAGAGGAACATCGCCATCAGTCCGGCCAGGAGCGGGTTTCGTGCCGAAAGTCCGGCGTAATCCCCGATGGTCAGGTTGCCGTCGTCCTTCTCCTCGAGCACGGAGACGATGCCCCAGGCACCGAGGTTCATGAAGAGGTACGAGATAAGGTAGAATGACACGCCGTCGCGACCGGTGTCTGAACCGGCGGCGATGCCGATGAGCATGTACCCCGCGTGCGCGATGCTCGAGTAGGCCAGCATCCGTTTGACGTTCTGTTGCGCCAGGGCGAGAATGTTCCCGACGATCATCGAGCCCGCGGCGAGGAACGCCACGATGTCCCTCAGCTGGTCGGCGTCCACCGCCGCCCTCCTGGAAAACACGAGGAGCAGGACCGAGAAGGCCGCGGTCTTCGCGCCGGTGGCCATGAACGCCGTGACGGGCGTCGGGGCCCCCTGGTAGACGTCGGGTATCCACATGTGGAACGGAAACGCCCCCACCTTGAAGGCGAACCCGCCGAGGAGGAGTATCACGCCCGCCCAGAAGAGGAGCGGTTGTCCCGGTGTCTGCATGCGCCCGACGAGCGTGTCGATCGAGAGGCTTCCGGTCGATCCGTAGATGAGGGCGATCCCGTAGAGGATGAACCCGCTGATGAAGGCGCCGAGAAGGAAATATTTCAATGAGGCTTCGTTCCCGGCCACCCGTCTCCGGACGTATCCCGCGAGGACGTAGAGGCAGATCGACATCAGTTCGAGGCCGAGGAAGAGCATCACGAGGTCCTTCGCCACCGCCATGAGCATCATCCCGCCCACCGAAAAGAGGACCATCAGGTAAAACTCTCCCTGCACCCCCCCTCCGCGGCGGAGGTAATCGCGGGAGAAGATGACCGCGAGCAGCGCCGAGACGACGATGATCAGGCAGAAGAGGCCGCCGGGGGTGGTCACGGCGGGGAGCCCGGTCAGGGGGGTAAGTCCCGGGAATATGAGCAGGCCCGTTCCGGCCAGTCCCAGGACGCTGGTCCAGTAACTGAACGGCTCCGCCCTGCTGAGCACGCACTCGGAGATGAGCACGAGGATTCCCACCAGGGAGATGGAGATGAGCGGAAGGATGATCGCATGGTCGAGGGACATCGGAATGGCCAGGGTGATATCGGAGCCGCAAACGCGATGGAAACCGACGATTTGCCTGAAATTATGAATTTTTCAGACAAGAAACAACGCAGAAAAAAAAGAGCATCCTGCCGGTCATCCAATCCCGACAGAATGCTCCGAGGTAGCTGCCTCCCGAACGATGAACCTACTTCATCAAAACCATCTTCCTGACCCTCTGGAACGGCCCGGATGACCCGTCCTCACCCGAAACGCGGATGTGGTAAAAATAGACCCCTGACGGGAGGTGATCGGCGTCGAAATCGACGGCGTTCCTGCCCGGGGTAAATTCCTCCCTGTCGGCGAGGGTCGCGACCAGTTGGCCGAGAAGATTGTAAACCTTCAGCGTGACGAGCGCGTCCTCCGGAAGCGAAAACTCGATCGTCGTGGTCGGATTGAACGGATTGGGATAGTTCTGCTCCAGCAGATACGATTCAGGCTCCCGGCCGTAGAGAGCGCTCAGGTCCGCGTACGGCACCGGGGCGAACGATGTTTCATCCGTCTCCAAATAGGGGACGAGCGCCACGGCCAAGACGCCGGTGGCCCGGGTGCCTCCCGGACCGCTGAAACTCACGGTGTCGAACGGTCCGCTGAACGACGAATTGAGCATCTCGAGGAAGTCCGCCAGATCGGCGTAGGTCATCGTATCCCGGAGTCCCCCGACGCAGGAGATGGCGGAATCCGCGGCCCGCGCGATTTCCTCGATGCTCATTCCGTCGTAGGGTTTCCCCTCCGCGTGGTACCTGAGGGCGCCGAACCCCTGCGGGGTCCTCGCGTACTCGCTCGCGAGGATGTTGACTTTCAGCGCGAGCAACTCACCGATGAGCCGGTTGCCGGACTGCACGGATTCCTTGTACCTGATCGTCTTCTTCGGATCGAGCGATTTGAGCAGCTTTTTGACGTACTTGCCCTTGATCGTGTCGAGGCAATACGCCGGACCGTCCTGATAGAGATTGCCGGCTTTTTGCTTCTTGAAGAGCGTTTTACTCACGGCCTTCCATTTTTTCGGATGGATGATCCCCCGGTAGATCGGCTTTCCCTTGAAGTCGTTCGCCACGATATCGGTGAGGCCCGCCGTGATCCCGTTCGGGAGGGGGGCGGCGCCCAGGGCGTAGAGCTCTTCCCCGATGTTGTTGATGTTCGGCATCCGGTGCAGGAGCCTCATCGAATCGGCGGGCACCGGCACTACCTCCTTCCGGACGCGGATGCCATCCTTCGTCCAGTACCATTGGCCTTTCCTGACCTCCATCGGCTTTCCTTTGTCCCCCCTGCCGCAGATCCGGATCGTTTCTCCAGGATTGAGGCTGATCCCGGTATAGCTCCATTTCTTCTCCTTTCCCGGCTTGTCGGGGCTGCCGTAGATCGCGCCGCCGACGGCGAAGTGCCCGGTGACCACCTGGCTGTATTTCGCGTAGAGGCCGTTGACGGTGTCCACCGTGGTATTGGTGTAGGTGAAGCACCACTCGCTCCCGTACGGTTTCAACTTCTCATATTTTCCATATTTGCCCTTGTAATCGCCCGCGAGGGCGATGCTGTCGCGCTTGAATGTCCGCATCATCCGGCCGTCTCCCACGACGATGTCGACGAAGCCCCCCCCGAGGGCGTCCCAGGACTCGTGATGGAACGACGTCATCGAGCTCATGTCGACGGTCGGAAAGATAAATCCGCCCAGCCCGTCGGTCAGGAAAAAACCGCCGCCGCTCACCGTGTCGAGGCCCGCCCGCCAGGAGAGCGTGACCTGGTAGCCTTCCGGGTCGCTCCGCCGAAACCGGAGGCGGTAGGTGTTCCGCTGATAATCGTTCCCGAGTTCCCGGACGTCCACGGCCACGCCCTGGCCATACCCGGATCCCCCGTCCGGATCGATCATCCGGAAATCCGGGGCCTGGTTCGCCCCCGCCGGCGCCTGGGGTGGAAGTTCCATCTCCACCAGGGCGGCGCTGAGGCTGTCCGTGACGTCGTCGGTCGCCGCCACGTATTTTCCGATGACGACCGAATCGATCCATCCGGATCCGTCCTCGGCGTAGATCGTGACGGTGAAATCGGTCTGGGAACAGGCGTCACTCCTCCAACCGAAGAACAGTCCAAGGAGGACAAAAATCGTGGTTGATGTTTTCATCGGTGTAGCTCCCTTCGCAGAGGTTTCACATCGGTTGAAATACGACCCCGGGGGGAAATGCGCCGTGGTCCCGGGCACTTTCCCCGACGACATCCGCCGGACGATGCCGGCGTCAGGGGGACGTCAGGATCCTGGAGGGGATCTGAATTCGCGGAGGAGTTCCGCGCGGAAGATGAGAATGAAATTGAGGTTCGGTTCCTTCCATCGGGGCTCCGGGATTGCCGGTACGCGTTCGCAGACGAGCTCGATGAGCGCGCCGTCAAGGGGATTCGCGAGCGTCTGAAGTTTCAGGAGGTGACGCCGGAACTTCGGCTGCGGGGAAGGTGGGGGTGTTTCGGGGGGTGCGGTGGAGACGGAGACGTCAACCGGATCGATGGCGATGACCTCCGTACGCGCGGCGCAGGCGGACGCGGCGCCGACGACCAGGTAGGCCGCCAGAATCAGCGAAGTGAAAACCTTCTTCATTCTTTGGACAGAATCCCGATATTCATGGAGAGGATGATATTTTTTAAACTAACAAGATATCCCGGAATGTCAAGTGTTTTTTCGATTGGATATCTGCAGACCCGGCGATATATTGAAGTTCAGGATACCAGCCAACGGAGACGCATCGCATGACCAAGCCCGACATCAAGGCATTCGAGAAGAAAATTAAAGTGCGGCCGCTCACGATCGACGATTTCGACCGCCTCGTCGAGCTTCAACTGAACTGTTTCCCGGGAATGGTTCCCTGGAAGCGGGAGCAGGTTGCGAGTCAGCTCGAAATCTTTCCGGAGGGGCAGATTTGTGTCGAATATGAGTCGAAAATCGTGGCGTCCTCCAGCAGCCTCGTCCTGGATTTCGCCATGTACGACGAGTACCACAGCTGGCGGGACATCGCGGACCAGGGATACATCCGCAACCACAATCCCGCCGGCAATACGCTTTACGGCATCGAAATCATGGTCGACCCGGGCTATCGCGGACTACGGCTGGCCCGGCGGCTCTATGACGCCCGGAAACGCCTAGCCCGAAAAATGAACCTGATGCGGATCGTGCTCGGGGGCCGCATTCCGGGATACGTGCAGCACAAGGACGCGATGTCTGCCCGGCAGTACGTCGACAAGGTCATCTCCAAGGAACTCTACGACCCGGTGCTGACCACCCAGCTGTCGAACGGATTCGTCCTCAAGCGGTTGCTCGAGGCGTACATGGAGTCGGACACCGAATCGAGCGGGTTTGCCACCTACCTGGAATGGAGCAACCTCGACTACCAGCCGGATCCGCACAAGAAATTCATCGCGACCCGGGTCATACGAATCTGCGTGGTCCAGTACCAGATGCGCGAGATCAGGACCTTCGAGGATTTCGCGAGGCAATGCGCGTATTTCGTCGATGTCGCCGCCGACTACAAGTCCGACTTCATCCTGTTTCCGGAGATGCTGACCCTGCAACTCCTCTCCTTTACCCCGGCCGAACGGCCGGGCCTCGCGGTGCGGCGGCTCGCGGAGTTCACGCCCCAGTACCTCGACCTCTTCACCAGCATGGCCATCAAATACGACATCAACATCATCGGCGGCTCGCATTTTTCGCTCGAGGAGGGGCGACTGTTCAACGTTTCCTACCTGTTCCGCCGTGACGGTTCAATCGGCAAGCAGTACAAACTCCACGTGACCCCGAACGAGCGGCGCTGGTGGGGTGTGGAGGCCGGCGACGCGGTGGAGGTCTTTGACACGGACAAGGGAAAGATCTGCATCCAGATCTGTTATGACATCGAGTTCCCGGAACTGACCAGGCTGGCGGTCCAGAAGGGAGCCCAGATCATCTTCGTCCCATTTTCGACGGATGAACGCAACGCCTACCTGCGGGTACGGTACTGCGCGCAGGCGCGATGCGTCGAGAACCACGTTTACGTAGCGATGGCGGGGACCGTGGGCAATCTTCCCGCGGTGGAGAACATGGACATTCAATACGCGCAGTCGGGCATCTACACGCCATCGGACATACCGTTCGCCCGGGACGCCATCGCCTCGGAATGCACGCCGAACATCGAGACCGTCATCATCGACGACGTCGACCTCGAATTGCTCAAGCGGCACCGGCAATCGGGCAGCGTGCTGAACTGGCTCGACCGGAGGACCGACCTGTATGAAGTCCGCCTGAAGAAGAAGAACAAACGGCCGGGAGACGATCGATGACCGGGATCCCCCGGCGAACGCCCGACGCGGGCCGTTGAACCTGCTCGATTCCCCACGGGGGAAAAAACTCCTCTTCACCGCCCTCTATTTCAGCGAGGGGGCCCCGGTCGGTTACATCTGGTGGGCGCTTCCCGCGCTGCTCCGCTCCCGCGGTGTGGAGGTCGGGACGATCACCGCGCTCACATCCCTGCTCGTCCTCCCCTGGATCCTGAAAGCCTTCTGGGCCCCGCTCGTCGACATCGCCCAGGGGCGCCGATGGACGCTGAGGGAATGGATTTTTTCCACCCAGTCGCTCATGGGCGTGGCCCTCCTGCCGGTCGTCTTCCTGGACATCGCCACGGACCTTCCCCTGATCACCGCCTGCCTCCTGCTCCACGCGGCGGCGGCCTCGCTCCAGGACGCGGCGATCGACGCCCTCGCGATCTCCGCCACCCCGCCGGGGGAGCGCGGCTCGCTCAACGGTTGGATGCAGACGGGCTACCTGGCCGGCCGTTCGGTCTTCGGGGGAACCCTCCTCGTCGCCTCGGCCGGTTTCGGGGGGAACGCCATCGTCGTCCCGCTCATCGCGACCATCGTGTGCGTCGCCTCCCTCCTCCTCTTCCTGACGAAGCCGCCGCCGCCCGCTGGGACGCCGGTGCCGGCCGGCGTCCGGTTCTCCCGCTATCGGGCCGACCTCCTGCGCGCGGCACGCGATGGAAGGGTGTGGTCGGCGTTTGCCTTCGCGCTGCTCTCCGGTGCCGCGTTCGAGGGGGTCGGCGCGGTCGGCGGTCCCTACCTGATCGACCGCGGCCTGAGCCAGGCCGGCGTGGGGTGGTTCTTCTCGATACCGGCGGTGGCCGGAATGGTGTGCGGTTCGCTGGCCGGCGGATACCTCGCCGACCGGGCCGGCACGCTCAGGGTCGTGGGATCGTCGCTCCTCGGAATCGCCGTCGTGGTGCTGACGCTGGCGGCGATGGAATCCGCCGCGGAACCCCCGGCTGCGCAATGGACGGCCACGGTTTTTTCGGCGCTCTACCTCGGGATCGGCGTGTTCGTCGCGTCGTCGTACGCGATGTTCATGAACCTCACGGACGAGGGGCTTGGGGCCACCCAGTTCAGCGCGTTCATGGGGGCGACGAACGCCTGCGAGTCGTGGTCCGGGTACGCGGCTGGAAGGATGATCGGGGCGTCAGGCTACGGGACGGCGTTCGCCGCGCTCGCGGGAATCTCGCTGCTGGGGCTGCCGGCGCTGTTCAGGCTCCACAGGAACCGCTGACCGGCGTGCTGCCGCCGG
>CAZQSM010000015.1:13577-36639 GCA_964596065.1 uncultured Chlorobiaceae bacterium
GCCGCCGGCCCGGGGTTCAGGCCGACGCGGCCCTGCGTTTTTTCTCCGTGGATTCGACCCTGAGCTTGAGGAGCGGAGGGGTGATCATCGTCGTGAGGATGACCATGATGACGACCGCGGAAAACAGGGCGTCGTCCACGACGTTCAGCTGCTTGCCGATGCCCGCCATGATCAGGCCCACTTCCCCACGCGGCACCATGCCCAGCCCGACCATCCCGCGGTCGAGGCCCTTCTCGACGACCCCGAAGGCGCAGACCTGCTTCCCGATGAAGGCGGCGAGGGTGAGCCCCAGCGCGATGCCGAGCACGGACAGGTCGGCGAACGTCTCGAGGCGGACCTGCAGCCCCATCAGGACGAAAAATATGGGTACGAACAGCGTCGTCACCGGGCGAAGGAGTTCGTGGAGCGTGCGTGTTTCCCTGAATTCCGTGAAATGGACCTCCTCGAGGACGAGTCCCGCGGCGAAGGCGCCGACGATCGCGGCGAGGCCCGCGAGGTTGGCGAGGTACGAGAAGAGGAAACAGAACAGGATGGCCGAGATCATCATCATCCCCTGCCCCCTGAGGCGCGACATGAACCTCAGGGTCCGCGGAACGAGGACGACCCCGGCGATGAGCGAACCGACGAGAAATCCTACCGCCACGCCGGTGATGCGGATGAATTCTCCGACACTGATTGTTCCCCCGGTCTCGGCCGCCACGACGATCCCCCCGACGATCGCCAGGATCAACAGCCCCAGCACGTCGTCGATGACCGCCGCGCCGAGGATGATCTTCGATTCCTTCATCTGGATCTTGCCGAGGTCCTTCAGGACCCGGGCCGTGATGCCGACGCTGGTGGCGCAGAGAATGGCGCCGATGAAGAGGTGGATGTTCGAGATGTCGAAATCGGGCGACATCGCCAGGATCGCCGGCGGTACGCGGGTGACGAAATACGCGCTGACCGCGTACCCGAGGAAGAACGGCGCCACGATCCCGACGGTGGCGACCAGGAAGGAGGAGAGTCCGACCTTGCGCATCTCCCCGACCGTCGATTCGAGCCCCACCTCGAAGAGGAGGAGGATGACGCCCACCCTGGCGATCGCGTCGATCACGACGGCCCAATGGACGGTGATGACCTCGACCCTGAGCGGTTCGAAGAACGTCCAGCCCGGAAACGCGAGGATGAGGTTCCCGAGAAGGACCCCGGCCATCAGTTCGCCCAGAACGGCCGGCTGTTTGATCCGCTCGAAGAGCTCCCCCCCCAGTTTCGCGGCCCCGAGAATGATCGCCAGCGCCAGGATGACCGGCGTAACGGGATCTTCGTGCCCCGCGACGGCGTGGGTATCCACGGCGTCCTGTGCCTGCGCGAAGCAGGCCAGGGAGAGGGTCAGGACCGGTACGGAGAAGAGCGCCCTCCTCCATCCGGCGGCGGCGAATGAGCGAAGGCGGTCAGTCATGGGTGCCGGGTGCCCGGCCGACGGCCGGAACCGCGTCCGCGGATTGAACCGAGACGGATCGCCGGAAGGTCTCCACGAGATCCTGCGTCCCCCGCTTCGACACGCCGAGGAAGGTCCCGGGGGAGATCCCGATCCAGACGATGAAGAACACGACAGGGACGAGGACAGCGATTTCCCTCGCCGAGATGTCCTTCAGGGCCGAATTTTTCGGGTTACGGTTCTCACCCAGGAAGACTCGCTGGTACATCCAGAGGACGTAGACGGCGGCCAGGATCACCCCGGCCGTGCTCACCGCGGCGAACCACCCGCTCAGCCAGGGCGAGGTAAACGCTCCGAGGAGGATCAGGAATTCCCCAACGAACCCGTTCAGTCCCGGTAGCCCGATCGAGGAGAGGGAGACGACCATGAAAAGGACGGCGATCACCGGCATCACCTTCGCGAGACCCCCGAACTCGGAGATCTCCCTGGTATGCCGGCGCTCGTAGAGCATCCCGACGAGGAGGAACAGCGCCCCCGTTGAGAGCCCGTGGTTGACCATCTGGAGGATGGCTCCCTGCACCCCCTCCTCGGTCAGCGCGAAGATGCCGAGCACGACGAACCCCAGGTGGCTGACGGACGAATACGCCACCAGCTTCTTGATGTCGGTCTGGACCATCGACACCAGCGCGCCGTAGATGATCCCGATCACCGCGAGGGCGGAGAGCCAGGGGAGGCACGCGAGCGTCGCCGACGGAAAGAGCGGGACGCTGAAGCGGAGGAACCCGTAGGTCCCCATTTTCAGCAGCACCGCCGCCAGCATCACGCTCCCCGACGTCGGCGCCTCGACGTGGGCGTCCGGGAGCCACGTGTGCAGCGGGAAGACCGGGACCTTGACAGCGAAGCTGAGCGTGAAGGCGAGGAACATCCACAGCTGGAGCTGGGCGGGAAGCAGCGGGCCGGCCTCGTAGAGCTTCAGGAGGTCGGTGGTGAATCCCTGGCCCGACTGGATGGCTCCCTCGTAGCCCAGCCAGATGATTGCAACGAGCATCAGGAGGCTTCCCGCCATCGTGAAGAGGAAAAACTTGACGGCGGCGTAGACCCTGTTCGCCCCCCCCCAGATGCCGATGATGAAGTACATCGGAATCAGCATCGCCTCCCAGAAAATGTAGAACAGGAAGAGGTCGAGGGCGGAGAAGACGCCGATCACCCCCGCCTCCAGGAGCAGCATCATGACGATATATTCCTTGACGCGGTTCCCGATGGAGTTCCATGACGCGAGCAGCGCGATCGGGGTCATGAACGTGGTGAGGAGGATCAGCAGGAGCGACATACCGTCGATGCCCACGTGGAACGAGATGGCCAGGTCCTCCACCCACGGGACCATGGTGATCATCTGGAAGCCCGGGAGCTCCGGATCGAAACGGGCGGCGACGAGGAGCGAGACGGCGAACGCGGTGAGGGAGGCCGCCAGCCCGGTGACTTTGATCGCCCCGACGGCGGAACGCCCGCTCACCAGCACGACCAGCGCGCCGATCGCCGGGAGCGCCATCATCAGGAGCAGGAGCGTTTCCCCGGTCATCCCTTCCACCCGGCGATGATGAACCCGAGGAGCAGCGAGACGCCGATGAGCACGGCGAGGACGTAGTTCGAGACATTACCGGTCTGCACCCGGCGGAGCGCCGAGGCGACCGCCGCCACGAGGCGCGCGGCGCCGTTGACCGCGCCGTCGATGAGGCCCGCGTCGATCCCCTTCCAGAGGAGCTGACGTGAGCCGCGTTCCAGCGGCCGCAGCACGGCGGCGTCATACGCTTCGTCGACGAGGTACTTCCTGAAGAGCAGGGTGTGGAGCGGCGCGAACCGCGCGGCGACGCGGTCGACGATGTCGGGGCGCGACAGGTAGAGTCGCCTCGCGAGGACGATGCCCGCGAGCCCGGCGGCGACCGAGAGGGTCATCAGGACGTACTCCGTCGCGAGGCTGCCGTGGGCGGCGGAACCGAGGATCCGTTCCGACCGTTCGAACACCGGGGCGAGCCACGTCTCGAGGATGTTGCCGCCCCCGAGAGCGTGGGGGATGCCGAGGAACCCCCCCGTCACGGAGAGGAACGCGAGGATGACCAGCGGAATCAGCATCGTCGCGGGCGCTTCGTGCGGATGCAGGTCCTTGCCGTAGCGCGGCTCCCCCCCGAAGACCAGCGTCATCATCCGGAACATGTAGAACGCGGTCAGTCCGGCGGTGATCCAGCCCAGGACCCAGATCACGGGGTGCCCCCCAGAGAACGCCTTCCAGAGTATCTCGTCCTTGCTGAAGAAACCGGCGAGCGGCGGCACGCCGGCGATGGCGAGGGCGGCGATGATTTGCGTCCGGTAGGTGCCGGGCATCGCCTTCCGCAGGCCGCCCATTTTCGTGACGTCCTGCTCATCGTGTAACGCGTGGATCACCGCCCCGGCCCCGAGGAAGAGCAGGGCCTTGAAAAACGCGTGGGTCATCACGTGGAAGAGGCCCGCGGTGAACGCGCCCACGCCGAGCGCGGCGAACATGTAGCCGAGCTGGCTGACGGTGGAATAGGCGAGGATCTTCTTGATGTCGGTCTGCACCAGTCCCATCGTCGCCGCGAACAGGGCGGTCGAGATGCCGACGATCGCCACGGTCTCCATCGTCGCGGGGGCGAGGACGAAGAGCACCGAACACCGGGCGACCATGTAGACCCCCGCGGTGACCATCGTTGCCGCGTGGATGAGCGCGCTGACCGGTGTCGGGCCGGCCATCGCGTCCGGGAGCCACACATACAGCGGTATCTGGGCGGATTTTCCCGTCGCCCCGAGGAAGAGCAGGAGCGTGATCCCGACGATGAGTGGTTCGCCGGGGATGAACCGGGCGGGCGCCTGCGTGAAAACCGATCCGAAATCGAGCGTCCCGGTCGCCGCGTAAATCATGAACATCGCGACGAGGAAACCGGCGTCGCCGATCCGGTTCACAACGAACGCCTTTTTCGCCGCGTCCGAGGTGGTCGCCGTTCCCGGCGCGTATCCCCCCGTGTCGAATTTCCGGGAGTGCCAGAACCCGATCAGGAGGTAGGAGCAGAGGCCGACCCCCTCCCACCCGAGGAACATCAGGAGGAAATTATCCGCCATCACGAGGTTCAGCATCATGAAGATGAACAGGTTCAGGTAGGCGAAGAACCTCCAGAAGGCCGGGTCCCCGTGCATGTAGCCGATCGAGTAGACGTGGATGAGGAACCCCACCCCGGTCACGATGAGCATCATCAGGACTGACAGCTGGTCGATCCGGTACGCCGCGTCGACGCGGAACGACCCCGCGGCGATCCATTCGAAGAACGTGAACGCGAGCGACCGGTCGGCCGGCGCCCTCCCCGCCAGGTCGGCAAGGAGCATCGCCGAAAGGAGGAACGGGAAACCGACGGCCGCGCTTCCCGCGATGCCGCTGATCCTCTCCGAAGCGATCCGTTTGCCCGCAAGAGCGTTGAAGAGAAATCCGAGCAGCGGGAGGAGGACGATCAGCGCCGGGGCGACTCCGACGACCGCGGTTGCCTGTTCGGTCATCGGGGGCTCACCATTTCATGACGTTGATGTCCTCGACCCTGACGGATTGTTTGTGCCGGAAGAGGGCGATGACGATGGCGAGCCCGACCGCTGCCTCCGCGGCCGCCACGGCCATGACGAAGAAGACGAGGATCTGCCCGGTCTGGTCCCCGAGCTGCGCGGAGAAAGCCACGAGGGTGAGGTTGACCGAGTTGAGCATCAGTTCGATGCTCATGAAAATCACGATGATATTCCGCCGCAGGAGCACGCCGGCGGCGCCCGTCACGAACATCAACGCGCTCAGGGCGAGGTAATACCCGATGGGGATGCCCTGGGTCATGGGGTGTCGGTCGGTTGTTTCCGCGCCAGGATGATGACGCCGACGAGGGCGGCCAGCAGGAGGATCGACGTCATCTCGAACGGGATGAGGTAATCGCGGAAGAGCGTGCCGCCGAACATCTCGGCGCTCCCGAACCCATCCGGGAGCGGGCGGCGGGGCTGCCGGTCGCCGCCGCGGAGGAGGAATCCGAGCTGGCCGAGCACCACCAGCGCGAGCGTCATGCCGACGAAACGCATCGGTCCGGAGCGTTCACGCAACGAATCGGCGTCCGCGAGGTTGAGGAGCATGATCACAAACAGGAAGAGGACCATGATGGCCCCGGCGTACACGAGGATCTGGATGATCGCCAGGAATTCCGCGTGGAGGGTGAGGTAGAGCAGGGCAAGGCAGAAAAAATTGAGGATGAGAAACAGGACGCTCTGCACGGGATTCTGCCTCGTGACGGTCAGGATGGCGGACGCCGCGGCCACGCCGGCGATCAGAAAGAAGAAGACACTCTCAACGTCCATTCGGACAGCATTGGGTAGGTTCGAATGCCCCGAAGATACCAAAAAGATGCATATTTTCAAAACCCCCCGGGGCCGGCCCGCTCACCGTCCACGACGCAGGAGCGCCTTCAATTCGCTGAAGTTGAGGCGTTTGCCGGTGAGGAGCACGGAGGCGGAGAAGATCCGTCCCGCCAGCCGCATCATGACGAACACCCCCGCCGCCAGCAGGGAGAGGGAGAGCAGGATCTCGGTCAGCGGCGGCATCTGGGTCGGTATCCGGATGGCCATCATCATCGGCGTGAACAACGGGACCATGGTGAGCGCGATCGCGAGGGTCGATCCCGGATCCTGCATCACCGGGAACGCCAGGGCGAGCGGCACGACGAGGCCGAGCGAAAGGATCGAGGTCACCTGCTGGGCTTCCTGCTCGGTGGAGAGCGGCGCGCCCGCGCTCACGAAGACGGCCGTGTACAGCAGGTAACCGAGGACGAAATAGACGCTCAGCAGCAGCGCGCTCCCGAGGGGTATCACCGCGAGCCCGGCGAACCTGCCGACGACGGTCGCGAACACCCCCCAGGCGAGGAGCTGCGTCGCCCCCAGGGCCCCGAGGCCGAGGATTTTCCCCCCCATGATGTCGCGCGCCGGGACGGAGGAGAGGAGCATCTCGACGATCCGGTTCGATTTTTCCTCGAGCATGCTCCGCACGAGGAGCTGGCCGCTGGTCATGATGATGAAAAAGAGCATCATCATGTACAGATACGCCCCGAAGAAGGTCTGCTCGAACGCGGTTTCCTCCATCAGGCCCCCCGGCGCGACTTTGAATGTCCTGACGTTGATGGAACGGCCCAGCTCGCCGATCAGGCCGGGGTCGAGGCCCCGGGCCCGCATCTTCACCTCGATCACCGCCTCGCGGAGCGCGGGGATGATTTTTTCCTGCAGCCGGATGGCGCCCGCGTTGAGCGTCCGGTACTCCACGTCCACGAGGTCGCCGATCGGCGACCGGAGGATGAAATACCCCTCGATCTCCCCGCGCAGTACCAGGGAATCGCCCAGGAGGATCGAGCGATAGAGATCGGTCGGGCCCGAGAGCGCGATGGTCCGCAGGCGGTAGTTCGGCCGGCCGTCGGGCAGCACGAATCGTTCCTCCAGCAGTTTCGCGACGCCCGGCGCGTAGATGCCGGCCTCGTCCACGATGGCCAGCTCCCGGGGATCCCTGTCGGCGCCCGTGACGAACAGCGCGGGCACGACCACGAGGGCGACGATGACCGCCGGCAGGAGGATCAGGGACACGATGAAGGCCTTCGACCGGATTTTCTCTGAATACTCCCACCAGGCCACGGAGAGCAGCTTTGGGTTCACTCCCGCGCGTCCTTTCCTCCCGGCGTCCGCCGGCGGACGGTCTCCAGGAAAATGGTGTTCAGGGAGGGGCCCCGCCGCTCGAACATCTTCAGGTCGAGCCGGCGGGAGAGTTCGGCGAGGACTCCCGGCAGCATCCCGGGATCGCCCAGGAGCACCTCGGCGGTACTGGCCGTTTTTTCGACCACGCGGAGGTGCGGAACGGTGTCGAGCACGGCCGGGTCGCCGCTGAACTCCAGCCGTACGGTCTCCCGGCCGAAGCGCGCCCGCACGTCTCCCAGGGCCCCGTCGAGCACGACCTTTCCCCCGTCGATGAGGCAGATGTCGTCGCAGAGCTGTTCGGCCTGGGGCATCACGTGGGTGGAGAGGATCACCGCCTTTCCCTGCTTCTTGAGTTCCCCGAGGATGTCGTTCAACGCGGCCTGGTTCACCGGGTCGAGCCCGGAGAACGGTTCGTCGAGCACGACGTAGTCGGGGTCGTGGATCACGGCGATGATGAACTGGATCTTTTGCTGGTTGCCCTTCGAGAGCGCCTCCACGCTGATGTCGGCGTACCGGGAAATGTCGAGCCTCCCGAGCCAGGCGGTCGCCCTGGACCTCGCCTCGGCGGCCGGGAGGCCGCGAAGGGCGGCGAAGTAGACGATCGTATCGAGGACGCGGCTCTTGCGGTAGAGTCCCCGTTCCTCGGGGAGATAGCCGATCCGGTCGCTCACGGCCTCCGAGTAGGGGGCCGCGTCGTACGTCACCGTCCCGCCGTCGGGCGGGATGATCCGGAGGAGCATCCTGATCGTGGTCGTCTTCCCCGCCCCGTTCGGGCCGAGGAGGCCGAGCATCCGCCCCCTCCGCGCCGTGAGCGAAACCCCGTCGACGGCGACGACCGAGGCGTAGCGCTTGATGAGTCCGGTCGCGAGGATCAACGGACGGCCTACGGGGTGAGGCGGTAGATCATCCTCGGGAAGGGAATCGTCTCGCGGACGTGGTCGAGCCCGCAGATCCAGGAGACCGTCCGCTCGACCCCGAGTCCGAATCCCGCGTGCGGCACCGAGCCGTAACGCCGGAGGTCCAGGTACCACTCGAACGCCGCCTGCGGGAGCCGGTGTTCGTTGATCCGTCCGAGGAGGGTGTCGTAATCGTCCTCGCGCTGGCTTCCGCCGATGATCTCCCCGTATCCCTCCGGGGCAAGCACGTCCATCGCGAGGGCGAGGTCGGGGTTCGCCGGGTCGCGCTTCATATAGAAGGCCTTGATCGCCGCGGGGTAGCGGTGGACGATCACCGGCCGGTCGAACTCGGAGGAAATCACCGTTTCGTCGGCGGCGCCCAGGTCGTTACCCCACTCGAACCCGACCCCCTTCTTCCTCAGGATGTCCACGGCCTCGCCGTAGGTGATCCTCGGGAGCGGTTTCCGGACGTTCTCGAGGAGGCCCGTGTTCCGTTCGAGGGTCTTCAGTTCCTGCCCCCTGTTGCGCAGCACCGAGGCGACGACGTGCTCGAGGAACTCCTCTGCGAGGTCCATGTTGTCCGCCAGGTCGTTGAAGGCGACTTCCGGCTCCACCATCCAGAACTCCGTCAGGTGCCTCCGGGTCTTCGATTTTTCCGCCCGGAAGGTCGGGCCGAACACATAGACCTTGCCGAAGGCCATCGCCCCCGCCTCGCCGTAGAGCTGGCCGGACTGGGTCAGGTAGGCTTTCCCGAGGTCGAAGTAGTCGGTTTCGAAGAGGGTCGACGTCCCCTCACACGCGGCGGGCGTGAAGATGGGCGCGTCCAGGAGCGTGAACCCCCTGCCGTCGAAGAACTCCCTGATCGCGGAGATGATCTGGTGCCTGATCCTGAGGATCGCGTGCTGCTTCGACGAACGGAGCCAGAGGTGCCTGTGGTCCATCAGGAAATCCACGCCGTGGTCCTTCGGCGTGATCGGGTACTCCCTGGCGATGCTCACGACCCGCAGCCCGGTGAGCTCAATCTCGAAGCCTCCGGGGGCCCTGTCGTCCTTCCTGACGCGGCCGGTGGCCTCCAGGGACGATTCCTGCGCGAGCGATTCGAACGACGCGAAGACATCGTCGGGCACGGACCCCTTCGCCATGACGCACTGCACGCTGCCGGTCCCGTCCCGGACGACGAGGAACCGGATTTTCCCGCTCGACCGCTTGTGGTAGAGCCATCCCCGGATCGTCGCTTCCTCCCCGGCATGGGCGCCGAGGTCTTCGATGTAAAGCTTTTTCATGTCATTCCTGCGGTGGATTCCGAATCATTGTTCCCGGTTTGCGGCGGAACGGGGCGGGCGTGGACTTCTCGGGGTGCGCGGGGAATCGGGGGACGCGGCGCCGCCCGGCTTACGACAGGTCGATCATCCTGATATCCTTGATGTAACGGACCGTCTTGTCTTCCTTCAGCCCCTTCAGCTTTTCGAGCTTCTCGACGATCCTGCGGATGTTGTCCCCGATCATCGCGAGGTAATTCGCGGGTAGCGGCTCCGCGGACTGGCTGCGCAGCTCCCCCGTCAGTTTTTCCATCTCGCGCAGGGGCAGCTCGAAATCCTCCACCACCGCGCCCAGCGTTTCCCTGATGGCCCGGAGCCGCTGGCGGCTGATTTCGAGGTTCATCAGGCGGTCGCGAAGCTGTTGTTTTTCGATGACGCTGAGGATCGTCTTCGGGAGCACCGGCGACGATATCTCCTCCTTCACGAGGTACTCGGCCGCGCCGAGCTTCATCACCTCGAGCGCGAGGCTGAAGTCGCGGTTGACCGTGAGGAACACGATCGGGATCTGTTCGTATGTCGTCGCGATTTCCCTCGCGATCTCCAGGCCGGTCTTGCCGGGCAGGAAGTAGTCCATCAGCACGAGGTCGACTCTCGAGCCGCCCTTCAGGTGCGCCATCGCGTCGGCGTGGTTTTCCTTCCACGTGACGTTGAAGCGTTTCGGGTCGAACCGCTGCAGATACACCTGCACCAGCTTCGCGAAATCCTTGTTGTCCTCGACGAGGAGTATGTCGACGGTCTCTTCCATCACACCCGATCAGGCGTCCCCGCCCGCCGGGAGCGTGAAGCAAAACATCGAACCCGTGCCCTGCTGCGATTCAACCCAGATCCTTCCCTTGTGGATTTCAATGATTTTTTTGACGATCGCCAGCCCCGCGCCGGTTCCTTCGAACGCTTCGCGGCTGTGCAGTCTCTGAAAAATCACGAAAATTTTCTCGAAATATTCCGGCTCGATGCCGATTCCGTTGTCTTTTACCCAAAAAAGATACGAATTATTTTCCTGAGATCGAAATCCGATCTCCACGGCGGGAACCGGCTTGTCGTTGAATTTTACGGCGTTTCCAATCAGGTTCCTGAAGAGGATCTTCAGCTGGGGCTCGCTGCCGTGGACGGCCGGGAGCCCCGGGTCCACGCGAAAGTCGACCTTTTTCTCCCGGATGACGAATTCCATGTCCCCCCGGATTTCTTCAACGACGGCGGCGAGGTCGACCGGCCGGAACGATTCGGTCGGACGGCTCACGCGCGAGAGCATCAGGAGGTCGTCGATCAGGCCCTTCATCCGCGTCGTGGCCCCGACCATCGATTCGAGGTACTCCTTCCCCTCCGCCCCGATCGCGTCCCGGTAATCGAGCTGCAGGATCCGGCTGAACCCCTCGATGCTGATGAGGGGTTCCTTGAGGTCGTGGGAAACCACATACGTGAAGTCATCCAGTTCCCGGTTTCGCTGGCTGATCTCCCTCGAACTCCTCACGGTCTCCTCGTACAGGCCCGCCTTCTGCACGGCGATGGCGGTCAGGTAGCCGATGTTCTCGAGGAGCCGTACCTGGACGTCGTCGAGGGAACCGCGGTCGGCGTGGAGGATCTCGATCACGCCGATGCTCCGGTCCTCTGAGACCATCGGCACGACGACGCTTCCCCCCTCCGGACCGCGATGGGCCGTCCGCGTGGAGAGGACCAGGGCGACGTCAGGCGTCGGCGCGGCGCCGGCGTCGCGAGGCAGCTGGTCGACCGCGAACCCCCCGCCGTTCCGCACCATCCTCATCACCAGGTGAAGGTGTCCGGTGTCCGCGTCCAGGATGGATATCGAACATCGTCCGCAGGGGACGACGCGCCCGACGTGGTCGAGGACAGCGCGGTAGATCTCGGCCGTATCGAGCAACGAGGTGAGTTTCCGGCTCAGCTCGTAGAGCCCGCGGACGGCCTGGGAATCCGAAACCACCTGCCTGAACAGGCGCAATCGCCCGATGATACCGTCGAGCTGGCGGGCGATCGGCCTGAGGATCGCCGCGTGTTCATCCGTATAGGCGTGGGGCTCCCGGCACGCCACCACCAGGAAGGCGCCGCGGCTTCCATTCTCCCCGATCGGCGCGAGAACGGCGGAACGGATCCGACCTTCCAGCGCGGCCGCGTCGGGGAACCCGGGGTCGTGGAGGAGATCGGGGATGATGCCGCCGTCCCGCCCCGCACCCTCCCCGCCGCAGAGCGAATCGCACAACGCGCGGAGGGCGTCAGTCCCCAGCGGAGCTCCGTCGAGGACGGCTGACTGCAGGAAGGGATCGGACGGCCCCTCCGGCGACACCGTGAACACGGCGCTGGCGGGCATCAGGCGGACGATTTCGTCCGCAACGGTCGCGAAGATCTCCGTGAAATCGTTCGACCGGTTCGCGAGGGTGATGATGCGGTTGATCGTTTCGATCTGCTTGTTCCGGGCCTCCACGTCGTGCGTGAGCTTCACGCGGTCGGAGATATCGCGGGCGATGTTGAGCATCGCCACCGGCTCGCCCATCGAGTTCCGGATGAGCGTCGTATTGAGGCTCATCTGGACCTCCGCCCCGCCGCGGGCGACCCAGGTGACGTCGAAATCGTGGAGCCACTGTTGTTCCCGAATCCTGGCGATCCAGACCAGGAAACGGCTCATGTCCCGTTCCACCAGCCACGGGTAGGGAAACTCCTGTCCGACGACCTGGCTCCGGGGGTAGCGCATCACCTTGAGGAATGCCTGGTTCACCTCCACCACCCTCCCCCCGAGGTCCGTGATCATCATGACGTCGTCCATCGCGTTGATCACGTTGAGGAGGATCTTTTCCGACTGGAGCAGCTGTTCCAGTTCGAGCGTCCGCGCGGTGACATCGGCGTAGCGGAGCAGGAAACCCGGACCCGCGTCGCCGCGGCCCGGCACCGGCACCAGGAAGGCCTCGTACCAGGACCCGGGCCTGACGGGCGATTCCACCAGCCCGAGACGCGCGCTCCTCCTGGCGGTCAGTGCGGCCTGGAACCCCTCGGGGCCCAGCGAGGCGGGCCGGGGCGCGAGGTCCCGGGCGTGCTTCCCGAGCGCCTCCGTCCTTCCGGTACCGGTGACGAGTTCCATCGTGGGGTTCCAGTCCACGCAGAGGCCGCCGTCGTCGAACACGCCGATGCCGTCCGGCAGGGCGTCGTGGACGGTGCGCAGGATCGCGCTCTCCTCGACCGCGGCGTTGAATTTCTCCCGTTCATCGGTGACGTCGGAGAGGACGCCGATGAATCCGGTCACGCCGCCGTCCGGCCCCCTCACCACGGACACGGAGTCCCGCATCCGGAGGAAGCCCGCCCTGGCCTTCGGCCGCATCCGGTATTCGCGCACGAACCCCGCGCCGAGGGCCTCCGATCCCGTCACGCGGTCGAGGTAGGTCTTCTTGTCCTCCTCGTGGATGAGCGAGAGAAAGAGCGACCGGTTCCTGTCGAACTCGCGGGGAGCGTAGCCGAGGATGCCCTGGACGGCGGCGTCGATGGTGGTGATCGTGCCGTCGGGCGCCGCGGTGTAGACGACGCCGGAAAGGGAATCGACCGCGGTGTGGAGGCGCCGTTCCGACGCCCTGACGACCTCGAGCTTGCGCGCGTTCACCATCGCGTTGCCGAGCTGGCGGCCGAGCGTGGTGAGCGTTTCGACCGAAACAGGATCCGCGCCCGGCCCGTCGGGGGAGACCCCGAGGATGAACCCGATCGACGCGTCCCCGTGGATGAGCGGGATCAGGGAGATCCTCCTGACCTGGTGTTCGCGGAAAAGCGTCCGGTACGGGAGGAAACTGGGGTACCTGTCGAGCGAATAGACGTGGCTGTCGAGGGTCTTCGATACGTACCCCCCGAGCCCTTCCTTCGCGGGGATCGGGGAGATCGCCTCCAGCAGCCTCTTCGGCATGTGACGGGAATAGACCGCCGTGAAGGTCCGGCCGGCGTCGTCGAGCTCGAAGACGACCCCCCCGGTCCAGCCGAGAATCTCCAGGGAGCGGTCGAGCGCGATGTGCACGAGCTTTCCATACTCGAGCGTGCCGGTCGCGGCCTCGAGGATCGACCTGATCAGCGCGGTGCCCTCCTGCATCCCGGTGAGGCGTTCCTCCTCCTTCCGGCGTTCGGTCACGTCCTCCACCTCCAGCAGGATGGAGGCGTCGGGGAGGCCGCCGACTTTCCTGAACCACATGGTCACGCCCAGGTGGTCCCCCCCGACCACGCCGATCGTCGCGTCGATCCGCTGCGCGGGCTGTCTCGACGCGATGAATTTCGCGAGGAGCGCCCCGAACCGTTCCCGTTCGGGTTCCGGCACGAAATCGACGATCGACCGGCCTCGAAGCTTCTCGGTGTCCTGGACCCCGAACATCCCGACGCAGGGCGGATTGCAGTAGACGATCTCGGTCCCGCGGAGGAGCGCGAGCGGCCGCGCCAGGTGTTCGGTGATCGTGCGGTACCTGAGGTCGGCCGCCTCGAGGGCGGCGATCCTCGACGTATATTCGGTGACGTCCTCCACGCCGATGGCGCACTGCCCCGCCCTCCCCGGACCGGCGGGGGCGACTGAAATCTTCACGGACAGCTCCGTCCCGTCCGATCGCAGGAACCGGCCCCGGACGGCCGCAGCGCTTCCCCCGGTCAGGAGCCGGTCCATTTCCTCCCTCACCGACCGGAGCGTTTTCGGAGTGAAGCAGGAGGAGAGCTGCGTTCCCCCCCGGCGGGTGTCGGGGTCAAGGCCCCGGAGCCGGACGAATGCCTCGTTGGATTCGACGATGCGCTTCCTGTCCGCGAAACAGAGGGGCGTCGGATGGTCGGCGAAGAGCGCCCTCGAGTCCTTCACCAGCCCGGCCACCCTCCCGGCCGCGGCCTCGTTCGCCTGGTTGTCCTCCAAAATGAAAAGCGTGAGATCCCCGGGGAGCGGCATCGATCGCACGCGCAGGGGAAGCCTGCGGGCATCGGCAGTTCGCGCCGTCACGTCGAGGCTGCCGAACCTGAATTTTCTTGCCCTCGCGATAAACCGGAGGATGTCGCGCCGTCCCTCCCTGCCGACGAAGGAAAGCGGGTCGGGAAACCCCGGTTGATCGGTGGTTTCGGCGACGGCGAGGAGCTCCCGGAGGTGTCGGTTGGCGGCGATGAACGATCCCGAGAGGTCGGCGACGAGCAACCCCATCGGGAGTTGCCCCACCGGGCCGTCGAAGATCCGCGAGGCGATCTCCTCCCTCGCGAACGCGTCGGACCTGATTTTTTCCCCCCGGGGAGCATCGAAGTCCCCCACGGGCGCGATCCGGGAAACTGACCCGCCCCCCTTCCCCCGCAAACGGAATCCGAAGGGTGCCGGGGCGCCGGGGTGGTACCGATTGCGCGTTTGCATCGGCGTCAGCAGAATGTCGCCGGCGTGGAACGACATATCGACGCACAATGACGAAGCCTCCTTCAGGGAAGCCAGCGCCGACAGCGTGAAGGCTGGGCGGAGGGCCGTCGCGACAAGGAAACCCTTGCTTGCCCGCGCGGATCCCGCCGCCGCGGCGAAAAGGGGGATCACGGCATCTTCTCCGCCGAGGCGCGACGCCAATTCCGACAGGTCATCCAGGAGGAGGATTTCCCCGCGACGGATCTCCCTGATCCGGGCCTTCAGCCATCTTCCCAGCGTGACCGGCTTCGATCCGGTGCCGGGGGGCGGTTTGAGGTTCCTGAGATTGGTGCCGGAGAGGAGATATTCCCACGTTCCGGAGAGGTTCAGGTAAAGAATCGGCCGATTCGCGTCTCGGACCGGGCCGAGAAGCTGCTTCAGCAGCGGTCTCGAGGCCACGGGCGCAGGCTGGACAAGCAGTAGCGCATCGCCGTCCTGGATGCCCCCCAGATACGCGTCAAACTCCGGTGATCCGGTCGAAAACGTGGCTCGCATCATTGGATCCGCTCAAGGTCAGCACAATGTAGGGATTATACCCCCGTGCCGCAATACGGGTCGCGGGAGGGATAATAAAAAAGGCGTCCCGGAGACCGGGACGCCTTCTGGAGCGAGAAACCAGGTGTTAACGGTTGAAGAAAAGTCCCAAACCGACCGACCACGAATAGATCCCGAAACCGCTGTTCGTCGGGCCATCGGTGGAGGTACCGCCGCTCTCAAACTTCGAGGAGGAGGTATTGTAGGCAAGGACATACTCCGCGTTGAAGGCGACCTGCTGCCAGGCCCACCATTGCGCACCAACCACGACTCCAAAGCCGAAATCGGTGTAGGTGGTCTTCGAGGTCGAAGCCGCGCCCGTGGGAGGCGTGTATTCGCTCTCATACGATGACATTCCGAACAGTGCGGTCGGACCCCAGTAACCAGCCACGGGGCCTTCGCTCATGCAGTACCAGAGCAACGCCGGCATCACGCCGAACGTCATCCAGGTCTGGTCCTGTTCGTCGCCGGTGACACTGACGTTCTTTTCGTTTTCATTCCAACGGTTGAACGCCAGGCCCGTACGGATTGCCATATCGTCCTGGATGAAGTACGAACCGCCAAAACCGTAAATATAGCTGCCATTGGCCGTACCGGCCGGGGAACCCATCACACCGAAGTTTCCAAGACCATTCATCAGGAAATTGAGCGAATGCGTTCCCTGCTTCGTCATCCTCTCACCGGCGGAGGTAAGTCCGACCGCGAGCAGGAGCACCAAGCAAACTAAGAGCAGTTTCTTCATTTGAAGCCCTCTACGTTATTGATAAATTGTGAATTATTGAATATTGACACATATCCACTTTTTCGTCCATCCCGGTCGGTTCCCCGGACACCAAAAATGAACGGTGAGATAATACCAAAAAAAAAAGTGTTTGTCAAGTTTTTTTTAGGCGATCATTCAAGTGAGTCTGATAAGTCCCAAATATGCCTAAAACTTAACGAAATCGTGGTTTTTTACGGGCATGAAATTGTGATGTCGGGGACATTGGAGAGGTGAGGTGGCCAGGGAGGTAAAATGGGGGTGGTTTGCCCGGGGGTGGATGATCGCTCCCGGATGGGATGTTTTTCCCGATTCAACTTCGCGCCATTCACTCCTTCAGGAGGGATCTTGCGATGACCAGGTGCTGGATTTCCGACGTGCCCTCGTAAATCTCGGTGATTTTCGCATCCCTCAAATACCGCTCGACGAGATATTCCCGGACGTACCCGTAGCCGCCGTGGATTTGAATCGCCTCCAGCGCGCATTCGACGGCGATTTTTGAAGCGAACAGCTTGGCCATCGCGGCTTCCTTGCCATATGGCCTGCCCGCCTCTTTCAACATTGAGGCTTTGAGGATCAACAGCTGCGCGGCATCGACCTTCGTGGCCATCTCCGCAAGTTTGAACTGAATCGCCTGGAAGTCGAAAATGGGCCGTTCGAATGCTTTTCGCTCCTGGGAATACGAGAGCGCCGCGTCCAGGGATGCCTCGGCGATACCATATGCCTGCGCGGCGATTCCGATCCGGCCCCCGTCAAGCGTTTTCATCGCGAATTTGAACCCGAATCCCTCCTCCCCCACCCTGTTCTCGGCGGGTACTTTGCAATCCTGGAAGGCGAGCGAGACGGTGTCTGAACTCCTGATCCCGAGCTTTTTCTCTTTTTTTGCGATGGAGAAGCCGGGCGTCCCCCTCTCGACGATGAATGTGCTGATCCCGTGGGATCCCTTCGACCTATCGGTGGTGGCCATGACGAGGACGTAATCGGCCGTGGAACCGTTGGTGATCCAGTTTTTGGTCCCGTTGAGCAAATAATGGTCGCCCGAACGCGTGGCGATCGTCCGCTGGTTGGAGGCGTCGCTCCCGGCTTCCGGCTCGGAGAGGGCAAACGCCCCGAGCGCCTTCCCCAGCGCCAGGGGGGTCAGGTATTTCTTCTTCTGGAACTCGTTGCCCCACTCATTCAGGCCGAAGCAGACGAGTGAGTTGTTCACCGACATGATCACCCCGCAGGCGGCGTCGACTTTCGAGATCTCCTCGAGGGCGAGGATATAGGAGACTACGTCGAGCCCGGCCCCGCCGTACGCCTCGGGAACCATCATCCCCATGAACCCCAACTCCCCCAGTTGCTTCACCGCCTCGGTCGGGAATTCCTCCCGTTCGTCACGTTCGATGGAGTTCGGGGCGAGGATTTCCACCGCGAATTTCCTCGCGGTCTCCCTGATCATTTTCTGGGTTTCGGTGAATTCGAAGTTCATTGGGGGCGTCGTGGTAAAGTGGGGTGTGTCAGCTGTAGGAATAGAAACCACGGCCCGATTTTTTACCCAGGCGGCCGTCGGCCACCATCTTCCTGAGCAGCGGACAGGGCCGGTACTTGGGATCACCCAGCCCGTCGTGGAGGACGTTCATGATTGCCAGGCAGACGTCCAGCCCGATGAAATCGGCGAGCGTGAGCGGGCCCATCGGATGGTTCATGCCCAGCTTCATCACCGTGTCGACCGATTCGGGCGTCGCCACCCCCTCCATCACGCAATAGATCGCCTCATTGATCATCGGGAGCAGGATCCTGTTCGAGATGAAACCGGGGTAGTCGTTCACCTCCACCGGGGTCTTGCCGAGCGCCCGGGAAATCTCGAGGACCTCGGAGGTGGTCGTGTCGTCGGTTGAAAGCCCCCGGATGACCTCCACCAGTTTCATCACTGGCACGGGGTTCATGAAGTGCATCCCGATCACCCGGTGGGCCTTCCCGGTGACCGCCGAGATCTCGGTGATGGAGATGGAAGAGGTGTTCGAGGCGAGGATCGCGTCCGCCGGCGCGGCGGCCGCGATGGTGCGGAAGATGTCGAGCTTGATCTCCCGGTTCTCGGTGGCCGCTTCCACGACCAGGTCGGCCTGGGCGACCGCGGCCCGCAGGTCGGTGGTGCGGGAGATACCCCCGAGGACCTTCTCCTTGTCCGCCTCGGTGAGCGTCCCCTTCTTGATCTGCCGGTCGATGTTCCCGGCGATGGTCTTCAATCCCCGGTCGATGAGGTCGTCCCGGATGTCGGTGAGCGTGACGGCATACCCGAATTGCGAGAACACGTGAGCGATGCCGTTCCCCATCGTTCCCGCGCCGATGACGGTGATGTTTTTCATGTTCGATCGATGATCATTCCACTGGCTTCCCCGCCGCCGATGCAGATGGCGGCCATTCCCCGTTTCCTGTCGAGCCTCCTGAGCGCGTGCACGAGCGTGACCAGGATGCGGGCGCCGCTCGCGCCGATCGGATGCCCCAGCGCCACGGCGCCTCCGTTGACGTTCAGCTTCGCCGGGTCGATGCCGAGCTTCTTGTTGACGGCGAGGTTCACGACCGCGAAGGCCTCGTTAATTTCAAAGAGATCGATGTCGCCGAGCTTCATTCCCGCCCGGCCCAGCACCTTCGGGATGACGTCGGCGGGGGCCGTGGTGAACTCCGCCGGTTTCCTCGCGGCCGAGGCGAACGCCCGGATGGTCGCGAGCGCCGGGAGTTTGAGCGCGGAGGCCCTCTCCGCCGACATGAGGAGCAACGCCGCCGCCCCGTCGTTGATTTTCGAGGCGTTGGCCGCCGTGATCGTGCCGTCCTTGAGGAAGGCGGGGCGTAGCGTCCCGATCTTATCGAATTTGACCTTCCCCGGTTCCTCGTCCTCGGCGATGCGCAGCGGCTCTCCCTTCTTCTGCGGGACCGACACGGGAACGATCTCCTCCCTGAACCAACCCTTCTGCTGCGCCTCGATCGCCCGTTTGTAACTGGTGACGGAAAACTCGTCCTGCGCATCCCGGGAGACCGCGCACTCTTTCGCGCAGAGTTCGGCCGCGTTCCCCATGTGGAAGTCGTTGTAGACGTCCCAGAGCCCGTCCTTGATCAGCGAATCCACCACCGTGTCGTGGCCCATCCGGTAACCGGTGCGGGCCTTGTCGAGCAGGTAGGGCGCGTTGGACATGCTCTCCATCCCGCCCGCGACGACGACATCGGCGTCGCCGAGCATGATCGCCTGCGCGCCGAGCATCGCCGCCTTCAGCCCCGAACCGCAGACTTTGTTGACGGTCAGCGTCTGCACCGCGTCGGGGAGGCCGGCAAAGAGGGCCGCCTGCCTGGCGGGCGCCTGGCCCACGCCGGCGGTCAGGACACAGCCCATGATGACCTCGTCCACCGCCGCGGGGTCCAGGCCGGGCCGGCGGAGCAGTTCGGTGATCGCGATCGCGCCGAGACGGGGCGCGGGGAACGCGCTGAGCGAGCCCCCGAACGAACCGATCGGGGTCCTGCACGCCCCGACGATAACGACTTCCCTGGGAATGGCCATGTCAACCACCGTTGAAATTGTTTTCAAGGTAATAAAAATCCCGGAGTTTTTGAAAAACCCGGGATCGGAATGGAAACAACGAGTGCAGCTTACTTGATGCGGACGAACTCGATGCGGCGGTTTTTCGCCCGGCCCTCGGCGGTGGCATTGTCGGCGATCGGCTTGACGAAGCCGTACCCACGCGTCGTCATCCGTTCGGGCGCGACCCCGAGACCCACCAGGTATTCCTTGACGCTCTCGGCCCGGCGGAGCGAGAGGTCCTGATTCAGCTTCGCTCCCCCGACGTTGTCGGTGTGGCCGTGGATCGCGACTTCCGCGTCACGGTTGGCGAGCAGGCTGCTCGCGACCTGGTCGAGGATCGCCCTCGCCCCGGGAAGGAGCGTGGCCTTGTTCGTTTCAAAATTGACGCCCTCGAGGATGATCCGTTCGCCCACCTTGATGATCGGGACGTCATCGGCGGCGTCGAGGGGATTCAGGTTGAGCTGGATTTCACGGCCGTCGGCGACGCCACCGTTGTCGGTGTCGGCCACGAGGGGGTTCGTCCTGTACCGGAGGACCTCGTCGCCGTCGGAAAGGTCGTCGCCGTCGGTATCGGGCCTGAGCGGATCGGTTTGCCGGCTCCGCACCTCGTCGCCGTCGGTGAGGCCGTCGCCGTCGGTGTCCCGCTTCAGCGGGTGGGTGCGGTAGTTCCGCACTTCGTCCCCGTCGTTGAGGCCGTCGCCGTCGGTGTCCGGATTGAGCGGGTCCGTCGTCGAGCCGGTCGGGTCCTGCACGGCCGGTGACCGGAGCCCCCCGCCGAGGGAAGCGAACTGCGTGACGGCCGGGCGGCGGGCCGGGGAGGGCGCCCCGGTGAGGTCGAGGAGATTTTCGAAGTTCAGGCCCCGCAGCCCGCCCCAGAAGAGTCCATCCGGAGCGCGGTTCACCTGGTAGGGAGTCAGGACTTCGTACCCGTCGTCGAGACCGTCGTCGTCGGTGTCCGGATCGAGGGGGTTGGTTTTATACCTGAACACTTCGTCACCGTCACGGAGCCGGTCGCCGTCGGTGTCGGGATTGAGCGGGTCGGTCTTATAGACTTTCACCTCTTCCCCGTCCTTGAGCCCGTCGCCATCGGTGTCGGGGTTGAGCGGGTCTGTCCCGATGCGTTTCTCTTCATCGTTGAGCAGACCGTCGCCGTCGAGGTCGTTGTTCTGTTCGGTGAGAAATCCGAAGACCTGGAGCCCGATCCCCCAGAACGAGTCGTTCCCCTCAAGTTCCACGTCATCGAGGTTGTCCGTCATCGTAAAGTTGTAACCGGCGTTGACGCCGAAGGCGTACTGATCATTCAGGTAGTACTCGGCCCCGATCCCAACCGGAACGTAGGGGCTCAGCCTGCCGTACTCGCTGTTCGCGGCCCGCGGAAGTTGCTGGTTCCTTGCGTCCTTGGGATCGAACACGATGACCCCCAACCCACCGAAGACGAATGGCCGGAACGGGTTCTTCTTCACGAGCTGGAGGTGGAACCGGACGTCGATTGGATAAAGGAGGGTGCTGAAAAACTTCCCCATCCCTTCGGCCTCGAGCAGACCCATCCCCGCGCCTGCCTCAATCCCGAACGATTCACCCGTGTAAAAACGGAGGAACACGCGACCGATCGGATTGTCACGATAACCGCCGATATCCGCGTTCGGTGAGGCCATCCCGAACGACGCTCCCACACCCGTGCCGGGTGCCTGCTCCTGTGAACGAAGCTCGACGGAGGCACACAACATCGCCACCGCCATCACCGAGAGCGTTGAACGGAACATCATTTGGATTGGGGGTTTAGATATGACTCAAAAAATGTACGTTTTGACCCGTTGAAAGTCAAGCCTCCGCTCTCCGCGGCGGGCGGCCGGAACGGGGAAAACGGGCGGATTCAGCTGTTCATCGACTTCAGGAACTCCTTGTTCGACTTCGTCCCGCGCATTTTTTCGGTCAGGAAATCCATCGCCTCGACCGTCGAGAAATCGCTCAGGAACTTCCGCAAGACCCAGACCCTGCTCAGTTCGTCCGATTCCAGGAGCAGTTCCTCCTTTCGCGTGCCCGAGCGGTTGACGTCGATCGCGGGGAAGATCCGCTTGTCGGCGAGCTTCCGGTCGAGGATGATTTCCATGTTGCCGGTGCCCTTGAACTCCTCGAAAATCACCTCGTCCATCCGGCTCCCCGTTTCGACGAGCGCGGTGGCGATGATGGTCAGCGAGCCGCCCTCCTCGACGTTTCTCGCGGCCCCGAAGAAGCGCTTCGGCCGGTGGAGGGCGTTCGCGTCGACGCCGCCCGAGAGGATCTTTCCGCTGTGGGGCACCACGGTGTTGTGGGCCCGCGCCAGGCGGGTGATGCTATCGAGCAGGATGACCACGTCGCGCCGGGCCTCGACCAGTCGCTTGGCCTTCTCGAGCACCATGTCGGAGACCTGGACGTGGCGTTCGGGCGGTTCGTCGAACGTCGAGCTGACGACCTCGGCGTTCACCGACCGTTCCATGTCGGTCACCTCCTCCGGCCGTTCGTCGATGAGCAGCACGATCAGGTACACCTCCGGATGGTTCCGGAGTATGCTGTTGGCGATCTTCTGGAGCAGGATCGTCTTGCCGGCCTTCGGCGGCGAGACGATCATTCCGCGCTGGCCCTTCCCGAGCGGCGCCAGGAGGTCCATGATCCGCATCGCGTACTCGCCTGGGGCGGTCTCGAGCAACAGCCGGCCGTTCGGGTAGAGCGGCGTGAGGTTGTCGAAGAGCACCCGGTCGCGGATCGCGTCGGGGGTCTCGTCGTTGACCGCCTCCACCCGCAGGAGCGCGAAAAACCGCTCCCCCTCCTTCGGGGGACGGACCTGCCCGCTCACGGAGTCGCCGGTCCGCAGGACGAACTTCTTGATCTGCGAGGGAGAGACGTAGATATCGTCGGGCGAAGGGAGATAATTGTAGTCGACCGACCGGAGAAATCCGTAGCCGTCGGGGAGGACTTCGAGGACGCCCTTGCTGAAGGTGAGACCGTCCTTCTCAGTCTGGGCCTCCAGGATCTTGAAGATCATATCCTGCTTTCGGAGATCCGCGTACCCCGTGATGTTGAGGTCCTTGGCGATCTTCGTCAGGTCGGAGATTTTTTTGGATTTCAGTTCGGTGATGTCCATGGGCATTGGAGACAGGTCCCCTATGAGAGTGGTAAAAACGTGTGGTTAATTCGTCGAACTGGGAGCATCGCTGCCCGGTCAGGGTTAAAAGTACGGGTGAAATCCCGAGGTGAAAACGATGTGAGAAGCGGTAGTTAGATTTAGGTCTCGCGAGGGAGGCTCGCGGTGGCTCGTTCCGTTACGACAAATATACTCCCTCCGGGCCTGAAAGTCAAATCCCGGGGGTAATGCCGCGAACCCGCGGCCTAAAATATCACCTCAAAGGTGATCGTATGGGTACCCGGGAGGTACTTGAAATTGTTGTAGGCGT
>CAZQSM010000016.1:0-35790 GCA_964596065.1 uncultured Chlorobiaceae bacterium
GGGAGAGGGTCGCGGAGATCCTCCGCGATGAACGCGAGGTGATCGTCCCGCACCTGCCCGGTTTCGGCGAGAGTCCCGCGCCGGTCCGGCCCCTGGACGCCGCCGGCCACGCGCGCGTCCTCGCGCGCTACCTCGACGACTCCGGGCTTGCCGGCGTGACGCTGGCGGGTACGAGCTACGGCGGGGAGATCGCCGCCCTGCTGGCGGCCGCGAGGCCCGACAGGATCACAGAACTTGTCCTGATCTGTCCCACCGGGACAGGCCGTCCACGCGCGCGTCTGACCTCATCCCTGGCGAACACGACCGCGCGCGGCTTCCTCCGGATGTTCCTTCCAAGGCCCCGGATCGCGGACGCCCTGAGCCGGCGCTCGTTCCACGACACGTCGAGGAGACCCCCGATGCTGGTGGACCGGTATCTGCGCGACATCGGCAGACCGGGACATCTCGACAGCCTGATTGCCGGCGTCGGGGACGTCTGGCGGCGCGAGGGCCGGCTCCCGGCTGTCGTCGCGGGACTCCGGCTTCCCGTCCGGCTCGTCTGGGGGCGGAACGACAGGACCCTCCCGGTGGAGCGGTCGTTACGGCTGCGCTCCGCGGGGGACCACGTCACCACGCTCCTCCTGGACCACTGCGGTCACTCGGCCGCCCTCGAGAAACCCGCCGAGGTGGGGGAGGTCATCCTCGGCCGGCTTCCGCGGCGTGATCCGGCGGCCGCCCACGAGGCGGGAACGCGATGACCATCCTCGGTCACAACGTCACCTTCAACACGATCCTCGGGAAGGTTTCGCGAATGTTCCTCCGGCGCATCGACCGGTTCGAGACGGTCTCCCCGCTGAGCGGCCGGATCGTGGTGTACGACAGGGGACGGGAGCGTGTCCTCGAAATGGACGGCCAGGTCCATTCGGTCTATTTCCGGGGTCCCGGTTGGGGCGAGGCGAAGCGGGACTACTGGGGACGGATGGCCTCGACGCCGTTCGGGACCCCGGCGGGAGCGAACGTCCTGATGCTCGGCCTCGGCGGCGGCACGACGCTCCACCTCATCGCCGGCGCCATCCGGCCGTCGGGCCTGACGGTGGTCGAACGCGATCCGATCGTCATCGGGATCGCCCGCGAATGGTTCGGTGTCGGGGAGATACCCGGCGTCCGGATCGTGGAGGGGGACGCCCTCGAATCGCTCGCGCGAATGGAAGCCGGGCCGGAGCGTTTCGACCTGATCATCGACGACGTATTTTTCACGGAGACGTCGGCCCTCTCCGGTGCGGGGAAGAAACTCCATGCCGCGCTCCGGACCCTGCTGCGTCCCGGCGGATCGGTCGTCCTGAACCGTCCCGTCGATTCCCCTCGCGACGCGGAACTCCACCGCGCGTACGCCGACGAACTCCGGTCGGCCGGCAACGAGGTGATCGTCCGGACGGTCCGCGGGAGCGGGCACAACGACATCATGTATCTCCGGCCGAACCGGACGTGAAGCCGGCCGGCGACGATACCGGGGCGGCGATCACCGTCCACCGCTGCGACACGAGGGCCGAACTCGAGGCGCTCCGCCCGGCCTGGAACGACCTCGCGGCCCGTTCAGCCCGGCCCTCCCTCTATCTCACGCACGAGTGGATGACCGACTGGTGGCGGAGCGGCGGAGCGATCGGCCGGGAACTGTTCGTCCTGCTGGCCCGGAGGAAGGGTGAAATCGCGGGGATCGCGCCGTTGGTCAGGATCCGGAGAGGTGTTCCGGGCTTCGGGACGACCCGGCTCGAACTGATGACGATGGCGACCTACGCATACAGCCCGAGAAACCTCTCGGCGTCCCTGGAGTGCATCGCCGCGGGCGGGGACACGGCCCCCATCCGGGCCATCGCCGACTTTCTCGCCGGCCACGGGGACGAGTGGGACTACATCCGTATCCATCCCCTCCCCGAAGGTTCCGAGACGCTGGCCGAATTCACCCGGTGGGCGAAGTCGCGCGGTTACCCGTTCAACGCCCGCCCCGTGCTCGCGAACGCGGTCATCGACCTTCCCGGCGATTGGGAGGCGTACCTCCGGACGCTCAGCCCCGGCTTCAGGAAAAAACTTCGCCGCTATGCCAACAACATCGACAGGGCGGGAGGGTTCAGCGTGTGCGAAGTCACCGCCGTCGACGACCTGGAGGCGCTCCTGGACCAGATGGCCGACATCGAGTCGCGCAGCTGGAAGCAGACCGGCGGCGTCGGTCTCGGGCGGCCCGAGGTCCGGCGGGCATACGAATCGCAGATGAGGATCGCCCTCGGGATCGGCGGCCTCTCCCTCTGGTTCCTGGAGAGGGGCGGGAAGAAAATCGCCTTCGATCTGGGGATCCGGTACCTCGATTCCGTGGAGAGCTTACGCGGGTCGTACGACAGGGCCTTCGAGGAATTTTCCCCCGGTAATCACCTGATCGCCTGCGAACTGCGGGCGTTCGCCGGGCGGGGCGTCAGGAGGGTGAACTTTCTCTGGGGAGACCTTACCTACAAGCTGCGGTGGACAAAAAAAACCGAGGCGGGACACGAACTCTACCTGTTCAACCGCACGGCCCGGGGGAGGATCCTCCACGCGGCGTACGTACGGTCGGGCCTCTACCGCGGGATCCGGTTCATCCGGAATTACGCCGACCGTTCCAGGAAACAGCCGGCCCGGGAGCATCGCACATCGTAACCGAATTTTCCTTACAATGGTAGGGGGGCCCCACGTCTGCCGTTGTGAGTTGCGACACGCCCGGGAGAGCCTGATTCGGTTACGTTACTGATGTTTCGGCCGGTGATGCCCGCTGAGCCCGCATCCCGTCCGTCGATACACAGCCAAAATGGACAGAATGAGCCTGCACAACGAACGCGAGGTCGATGCGACATCGGGTTGATCCTTCCCCGGAACCGGGTCGCCCACTGGTCCCGACCGTGAACCCGCCCCGGCTCGACATATTGAAAACGGAAGAAGCCTTCCGGGCGCTCGAACGGGAGTGGGATGAATTCCACGCCGCCATCGGGGGGACCGTGTTCCAGAGCTTCAACTGGCTGTGGGACTGGTGGCAGACGTACAGCAATCCCCGCGAGGAACTCCACATCGTCACCGTCCGGATCGACGGCCGTCTCGCCGCCATCCTCCCGCTCTACCTCCAGCGGATCGGGTACCGCCTGCTCGGCCTCGACCGTCTCAGGATGATCGGCGTGTATGAGACGTACGGCGAATATTCCATCCTCCTCGACCAGTCCCGCGCCGCGGAATCGACGCGGGCCATCGCCGACGCGCTCTCCGCGAAGATCAAGGGCCCGGGCTGCGACCTGGTGTCGTTCTTCAGGTTCGATCCCGACAACGCGGGAATGCGGACCCTGGGGGCGGAACTGCGCGCCCGCGGGCTCCACGAACGGTTCGTGGCGAAGGTCATCCCCCGGGTGATGATGGACCTGCCCGACGGCTGGGACGCCTATTTCGCCAGCCTGTCGGCGAACGAACGGGACCTCATCAGGCGGAAATCCAAAGCCCTCGAAAAAAACGGGGCGGTGATCGAGGTCGTGAGCGCGTTCGACGCCGCGGCGTTTGACGACTATGTCCGCCTCCACGGGGCCACCTGGAAGGTGAGGGGCTCAAGGGGATACTTCGCCTCGCCGCGCTTCAGGGAGTTCCTCCGCAGCGTCACGGAGGACCTGGCGAGGAAAGGCCAGGCCCGGCTTTACTTCCTGAAAAAGGACGGCGTCCGGTTCGCTGCCGTCCACGCCTTCTTCGTGAACGGGACCTGCTGCTTCTATCTGAGCGGGCTCGACAGGGACCATCCGCTCTCGAACCTGAGCCCCGGGCGGGTCCTTCTCGCGAGGGTCATCAGGGACGCGATCGAAATGGGGTACGCGGTCTTCGATTTTCAGGGGGGAGACGAGGAGTATAAATTCCGGCTCGGCGGTACGTACCGCTCCTTCGCCAAGGCGATCTATCTTCCGCGCGACCACCAGGGCGCGAAGGTTCTGTTGTTTCTCGCGTTCCAGGGGCTGTACCAGGGTCTCCGATGGCGGATCAGGGAGCAGGTGCTCCCCCGCCTCAGGACCCTGCCCGGGATCGCCCGGGGACGGCATCCCCTTCCCCGCGCCACCCGCGCCGAGGGTTGACCCCCGTCAGACCGTATCCACCTTGATCGTGTTGGTCGGGTGCCCCTCGAAGAGCGGAATCCCCGCCACCATCACCACCGTGTCACCCTTCGAGACGAGGCCCTGTTTCAGCAGGTCCCGCTGGATCTGCCTGAACGCGATGTCGGTGTCTTTTTTCAGCTCTTCCACGATCAGCCCCCGGATCCCCCAGACCAGGTTCAGCCGGCGGAGGATCTTGTCCCTGTCCGTCACCGCGATGATGCGCGAGGGCGGCCTGAACTTCGCCACGTGGAAGGCCGTCGTCCCGGAGTGCGTCAGCACCACGATGGCGGTGGCCCTCAACTGGTCGGCCAGGATGCACGCCGCGCGGCTGAGCGGATCGTAGGGGTGCGTCGACGGGATCCCGTCCGGGTTGAAGGGGACGCTGGCGCTCACGTGTTCCTCCGTCCTGTCGATGATCCTCCGCATCATCTCGACGGCCTTCACCGGATACGACCCGACCGAGGTCTCGCCGCTGAGCATCACGGCGTCGGCCCCGTCGAGCACCGCGTTGGCGACGTCGCTCGCCTCGGCCCGCGTCGGCGTGGGCGCGTGCACCATCGATTCGAGCATCTGCGTCGCGATGATGACCGGCTTCCCCGCCTCGTTGCATTTCCGCACGATCATCTTCTGGAGGAGGGGGACGTCCTCGGTCGGCAGCTCCACCCCGAGGTCGCCGCGGGCGACCATGACGCCGTCGGTCTCCTTCAGGATCGCGTCGAAGTTTTCGATCGCCTCGTCTTTTTCGATCTTCGCGATGATCGGGATCTTCTTTCCCTTCGGGCCGTTCTCGATGATGAAATCCCTGAGGTGGGCCACGTCGTGCGCCTTCCGGACGAACGAGAGGGCGACGTAGTCGATGTCGTGTTCGAACGCGAAGACCAGGTCCTCCCGGTCCTTCGGCGTGAGCGACGGGACGGACACTGAAATCCCCGGCAGGTTGATCCCCTTGTTCGCCCCGACCGGCCCGCCGGTGTCGACCCGGAGCGTGACGTCCTTCCCCTTCACGGAGACGACGGTGAGCTCGATTCTGCCGTCGTCGATCAGCACCCTGTCGCCGCGCTTCACGTCGCCGGGCAGGTGCTTGTAGGTCGTCGGCAGGACGAGCCCCTTCCCCGGACCCCTCCCGGTGGTGATCACCACCCTGCCGCCGGATGGGAGTTCGACCGGGGAGGAGGGCAGGTGGCCGATGCGGATCTTCGGGCCCTGCAGGTCGAGGATGACGCTCACGGGGACGCCGTAGTGTCCGGCGACCGCCCGGACGTTCCTGAGGTTCCGGAGGTGCTCCGCGTGCGTCCCGTGTGAGAAATTCAGCCGCGCGGCGTCCATGCCGCCCCGCACCATCTCCCCGAGGAGTTCGGGCGTGCCGCACGCCGGGCCGAGCGTGCAGACGATCTTCGTCCTGGATTCCTGCGCTGTTTTCATCGGGTCAGTTCAGTTCGAAATTGTCGGGGGCCAGCGTTTCGACTTCCTTCACGATGGCCGGCAGCACTTCTCCGGCGGGGCCGAAGAGGCTCTCGTCCATCGAGGGCGTCAGTTCCGTGGGCCCGAGGTTGATTTCCACCACCAGCGCGCCCGCCTGCTTCGCGACCGACGGCAGGGACGCCGCGGGATAGACGACACCCGAGGTGCCGACGCAGAAAAAAATGTCGGCCCATCGTGACGCGTCGACGCTCGCGTCCCATTCAGGGGCCGGGAGCAGCTCGCCGAACCAGACGACGTCGGGACGGATAGCGCCGGCACACCTCGGGCACGCGGGCACCGGCGTCGTCTCCAGGCGGAGTTCGGCGTCGGCGTAGAAGGTCCCGCACCCCGAACAGAAGTTCCGCTCGATGTTGCCGTGCAGCTCGTGGACGACCGAGCTCCCCGCGCGCTGGTGCAGGTTGTCCACGTTCTGCGTGATCACGCTGACGCGGTAGAAGCGCTCGAGGGCGACGATGGCGTCGTGTCCGGCGTTGGGCCGGATCGACGCCATCACCTGTTTCCTCATCCTGTACCATTCCCACACCAGTTCCGGATTTTTCCTGAAACCCGCGAATGTCGCCAGTTCCTCCGGCCTGAATTTTGTCCAGATCCCCTCGTTCCCGCGGAACGTCGGCACGCCGCTCTCCGCGGAGATGCCGGCGCCGGTGAAGACCGCCACGCGGCGGGCCGCGGAGAGGGCCTTCTTCAGCCTCCCGGGCATGCGGGCCGGGCGGCCTTCGGCGTCGCGGATCACCGGGGCGGCTCCAGCGTCAGCCGGTCCCAGGGGGACGCGGTGATTTCCGAACGGTCCATCGTGACCCTGACGTACCCCCCGTTGAGCCAGAGCGCCGTCTGGTCCGTGTAATGCTCGTGGAACGCCTGTCCCGACTGGCCGCCGGTCAGGACGAAAAACCCCTCCATCGGCCGCCCGAGGTCGATCACCTGGCGCATCGACGGCCCGACCTTCACCGCGAACGGCGCCGAACTCCGGTACTCGGTCTTGTTGACGGTCGTGCCCCCCCCCGCGACTTCGAACGGCCCCGCGTCGAAGACGCGTCCCAGGGGGGCGCGTTCGCCGAACGGGTGGCGGAAGGTGACGGTGTGGACGTTCCCCCAGCGCCACTCCTTCATCACCGGACCGATCGCCGCCCGGAGGCTGTCGAGCGAACCCCTGAAGCTCTTCAGCACAATGTCGTCGCGGGATTCGCGGGCGTCGGTGGTGACGTCGTCGAACCAGGCGGAGCTGTCCGCCGCGAGGAGCTGCGACGTGACCCGGTTCGGGATGGCGCCGAACTCCTGGAAGACGCGGAAGACGTCCGGCCCCATCTCGTCGAGGTAGACGTTTCGCAGGAGCTGGACGTAGAACCCGTTGAAGATCGTCGTGGCGACGTCGTTGGTGGCGAACCGGAAATCCCAGTTGCGGAGGTAGTCGATGCCCGCCCGCGTCACGGTGTCGGGCCGGGGGTCGGCGGCGGCCACGCGGAGCAGGACCCCGGTCATCTCGCGGGCGTACACCGACGTGACGTCCTGCTGCAGCCGCTTGAAGTCGTCGGCGGTGAACTGCGGGGCGCCCTGCAGCAGTTCGCGGATCCGGGCGATGCGGGAGGGAGGTTCCCAGAGCGTCGACAGGTACCAGGGGTAGCTGTCGTCGCTGACCCTCTGGTTCGCGGCGGCGATCATCCCGTCGGGGGGATTGACGACGCGCGGGAGGTCCCCGAAGGGCACGAAGCCGTCCCATTCGGCGTCCCCCGTCCAGCCGGGAAGCGGGAGCATCGGATGGCGCCCCTTCGCGCGGACCGGGACCCTCCCGGCGGCCCAGTAGGCGACGTTGCCGGACGTGTCGGCGTAGACGACGGCCTGGCCCGGGACCGTGAGGTGGGAAATACCTTCCTCGAATTCGGCGATGCCCTCCGCGGCGTTCATCAGGAGGAACCCGCGCACTTCGTCGGAAACTTCCGCCCCGGTCCATCGCATCGACATCGGTTCGGGAGCCGGCCGGAGCGAGTCCCCCGCGGTAAGGGGATGGGCGTCGTTCACCACCGGTCCGTGGATCGTCGAACGTACCGTGAACTCGACGCTGTCGGCGCTGCCGACGTAGATCGTCTCCGTGCGGACCTGCATCGGCAGCGACTTCCCGCCGTGGAGGTAGTGTCCGGGCTTCGAGCCGTCCATCCGCTCGACGTAAAAATCGACGTCGTCCAGCATCGCGTTCGTGAGGCCCCACGCGAGCGCGCCGCTGTGCCCGATCACGACCACCGGGATGCCGGGGATGGTGACGCCCGAGACGTCGTGGCCCCCGCCCGAGAGGTGCATCAGGTACCACCGGGAGGGCTGCGGCATCGCGAGGTGGGGGTCGTTCGCCAGCAGTGGGTAGCCGTTCTCCGACCGGGACGCGTTGACCGCCCACGCGTTGCTCCCTCCCCCCGCCTGCCCGAGGCCGAACATCTCCCTGTAGGCGAGCGCCGCGGGGACCATCTCCGGGATCGGATCACGCCCGGCGGCGGGCACCGGTGACGGGGCCGGCATCGAGCCCGCCCGCGGGCGACGGCCGCCCCACGGGACGGCGGGCCTGACGGAATCGGGGTAGACCGGGAGGAGTTCCCGGAGCTGGGCGTCGGGGACGCGCGCGGCGACAGCGCCGTAGGCGACGTCGGTCCACCAGGCGAGGGCCAGCTCCCAGGCGATGAGCCTGCTGACGATCAGGCTGTGCCGCACCGTCCACGGCTCCGGCTCGTAGCCGAGCATGTCGAACTCGACCGGGTAGGCGCCGCGGTGGGAGTCGATGTAGGCGTTGACCCCCGACGCGTACGCTTCGAGCGCGTCGCGGGAGATGCCGCTCAGGCCGGTTTCGATCGCGGCGGCGATCCGCGCGATCCCGACCGTCCTGAACATCTTGTCCATCGCGAGGGTCTTCCCCCCGAAGAGCTCCGACAGCCGCCCCTCGCCGGCCCGGCGCATCAGGTCCATCTGCCAGAGCCGGTCCTGCGCGTGGACGTAACCGGCGGCGAAGGCGAGGTCCTCCCGCCCGGCGGCGATGATGTGGGGGATGCCGTAGGGATCGCGGTAGACGTCGACGCTCAGGCGAACGCCCGCGACCGCCACCGTTCCGCCGGTGACGGGGAACGATTTTACCACGAGGTGGCGGAGGAAGAAGAAGCCGGCGACGATCGACGCGACGATCGTTCCGGTGACGCCCAGGATGAGGATGGAGGATCGGGTCAAGGCCGGCCGCGTTGGTTGAAAAAAAATCCCGCCACCGGGGCGCCCCCCCGCGGGGGGCAACTCCAGGGACGGGAAAATATACCCGAAAGCCCGGTCTGTTTCAAGGACTCAGAAGCGGACGGAAACGGTGCCCTTGAAGTTGTGGGACGTGATCTTTTCGAGCGTCGTGTAGGTCGACGTCCCCGTGGCGTCGTCCCCGTAGATCCAGCGGAATGATTCCCAGGTGCCCCGGGCGTAGGCCAGATCGACGCCGACCGAATTGTCGACCCTGAAGCCGATCCCCCCGGTGATGTATTTCCGGTCGAACGACCCGGGGTCCCCCTCGTAGGGCGACGGGAGGAGGATGAAGCCGCCGCGGACGAAGAAGTCGGATTGGGGGACGCGGACCTCGCCGCCGAGCCGGATGTTCACGGTGGGACGGTAGATCTCCTTGACGTCGGTGTTGAGCCCGAGCAGCGCGTTGGTGGCGTTGGTGAATTCCATCTGCGTGTAGTCGGTGTATTCGAGCGACCCGGCGAGCGTGAACTCCGGCGTGCCGCCCGAGAGGCCGGTCGAGAAGACGAACGGCGTGGCGATGTCGTACTCGGTGTACGACCCCGCGTCGCCGCCCGCCGGGTCGGACCTCGAACTGCCGTCGTCGAACCAGGCCGTGGCGTCGGAGGTGAATTGTTCCTGCACGGTGATCCAGCCGGGCGTCCTCATCGAGACGCCGAAACGGGCGTAGGGGGAGAAGCGGTAGATCATCCCGGCGTTGATGTTGAAGCCGCTGATGTCCGCCTCGATGATGTCCTGCACTTCCAGGGCCGAGTAATCGAATGGAAAGTCCTGGTGGAGCCCCAGCCCGTCGGCCTCGGTGAAACGGCCCGAGTAGGAATATGAACCCGAGATGAAATTGAGCCCCACGCCCACGTAGAGGTTCCGGGCCACCTCGGCGGCGCCGCTCAGGGAAAACCGGTTCATCCCGCCCCCCTCGAGCGTCTTCCCCCCCTGGTCGACGCTGTCGTCGATCAGGCTGACGAAGGTGCCGCTGTTCGTGTCGACGCGGGCGAGTTCGAGCGCCTCCGCGCGGGTGAGGTCGTCGGGATAGGGCTGGCCGTCCGGGGCCCACCACTGGATGATGCTTTTCCCCGGGTTGAACCCGTCGAACGAGAGCCCGGTCGTGAAGTCGTTCGAGCGGTCGTAACCGATGCCCACCGAGAGGCTCCCCCTGCTCGTGGGCACGGAGTAGACGATGCCGAGGTGGTCGAGGCTCGTCTGGTTGTTGCTGAAGGAGCTCTGCGATCCCATGAAGGTCGAGGAATTCTGGTACGAGAGGTGCGAGAGACCGAAGGAAAATTCGCTGAGCTTCGACTGCGCGATCCCGGCCGGGTTCCAGTACACCGCGGAATAGTCGTCGAGGAAGCTCATCCCGGCGGTCCCCATTCCCATCGAGCGTCCGCCCGCGCCGAGCCCCTGCCACGAATAGCGGAGCAGGTCTTCGGGGAATTGCGCCGTCGCCCGCGGCGCGAGGAGCGCGAGCATCGACAGGACATACCAAACCTTCGTCGTCGTCATGTTCATCGTCGTCATTGTCGGATTCAGTGATGCGTCACGGTTTCGGGTTCCGCGTGCCGCCGCCGCGGCTCGTCCCGGACGACGCCGGCGCCGGAGGCGGGCTCGATTTTGGCGGCGGCGGCGCCGGGGCGGCGGTCGACCGTCCCGAAGACCCGCTGCCCCTTGTGGTCGCGGGCTTGTCCGAAGAGCCGCCGCTTCGTGACGACCCGCCGGACGTGGAGGAACCCCTCGTTTCAACGGAGGGCGCGGGACTCGCGTCGCCGCCCTTGCCGCTTCCGGAAACCGCTCCGCGGTCCCGGTAAATCCTGCTGTTGTCCTTGTCGGCAGCCGTACCGCGCGACGGGGCTGCGTCGCCGCGGGTCCGCCGGGTCGCCGCTTTCCTCGCCGAACCCTTCGTTCGGGTTTTATCTTCCGTCCTCACGCTCCCGGGCGCGCCCGAGGCCTTTCCGCCGCTCGTCCCGCCCGTGACCACCCTCCCGGAGCCGGTGGGAAGGTCCATGTGCTGCGGGTCGTTGATCTGGCCGCCGCGCGCCCCGCCGCTGGCGTTCACGCCACGCGGATCGCGCGAACCGCCCGATCCCCGCGTGGACCCGAACTCGCGGTTGGTTCTCGGGACCGGCGCGACGTTCTGGTAATAGTAGCCGGGATAATAGTAACCGTAGCCGTAGTAATACCCGTAGCCGTAACCCGGATAGGAATAGTAGGGATACCAGGGCCGGGTGTAATGCCAGGATGAATAATAGGGTGAATACCAGGGATCGTATCCGTACCAGTGGTACCACGGATCGTTGTAGGCTGCCGCGAACGTCACCGAGGGCCAGTAGGTGTACGGGTAGTAGTAATCGAAACCAAACCTGACCTGGGAATCCCAGTTCTCGCCATACCCCCTCGACCCGTCTTCCCGGTATCCCGCGTCATCCTCCGCGTACTCCTCGTCGGCGGTCGGCGCTTCAGTCTCTTCGCCGGAATACACCTCCTCGTCGCGGGTGCTCCCGAGCTGGGTGTAGCATCCCTGCGTTCCGGCCAGGAGGAAGAACGCGGCGACGAGGGCGAACAGGGTTGTCATTGAGGTTTTCATGGCGTCTCTCTCTCTGTAGTACAAACTAATCAGGTACAATAATAGTGCCACCGACGACGTGTGGAGTCATTGAAATTTAGTCATAAAGGGGGTGACATTCAAGGGAATCGGGGACCAGGGCCCCCGTTTGTCTGTTTATGCACACAGACGACCCCCCGATTGTGGCCTTTTCAGGACAGGGGTGGAGATTAGCGGGCGAATTCGACCCGGAGGGTCCTGGTCGCGAATCCCGGCCGGGGCTGGTTGTCGAAGAGGTCCTTGAAATGGAGGGAGAGGGTGATGCCCGCCCCGGGGAAGACGCTCACCCCCGCGTTCAGGTATCCCCTCCCGCGGCGGCCGAGCGCGCGGCCGCTGTTGTCGTTCCAGCCGAAATTGTATTCGGCGTTGAGCGAAAGAAACGATCCGAGGCTCTTGTCGAGGCCGAAGAAGAGGTTGAAGTCCCTGTCGCCGTCGCCGGTCTCGAAACTGTAATTGACGCCCCCGTGGAACCCGAGGTACCCGGACGCATCGTAGTTCTTGCTGCCGACGAGGTACACGCCGGGCGATTTGACCGTGAAACGATCCGTCGAGTCGACGAACCCTTCCGATCCCTGCGATTCGAACCCGAGCGCGAGCGCGGGAAATCCCGCCGACTCTTCGATGACCCTGACGCGCGCGAGGAAACCGGGGACCTCGTTCCAGTCGGGGGACCCGGTGCCGATCATCCTCAGGCCGCCGTACGAGAGGCCGATCATCAGCCGGTCGGTGAGCCCGTAGGCGAACCCGGCGTTGATCCCGTCCGTTTCGAAGAAATCGGCCTGGAACGCGGTCATCCCGCCGCGGAGCATCCCCGCCGTCGGGACGTCGACGAGCGCCCGGGGCTCGGGCCTGGCGCCGGAGGCGGGCGGGGGCTGTGACTGCGCGGGCAGATCACGGGCCGCGACGAAGATGAGCGTCAGCAGGAGTGCCGCCGCGCGACACGAATGATATCGTCCGATGGCCTTCATTCGCGTTGAATATACTCAATTTTTGATTTTCGCCGAAATTCGGTCTACATTTCACGGGGCAGCGGGATTTTTAATCCCGTCCCTCCTGTTGTGAAATCAAGCGATCCATCAAACCGGAACGACAACGTGAAGCCAACCATTTCCACCCGCGGCGAACTCCGGGACTCCGGCTACAAGGCCCTCCCCGTCAAGGAAGAGGTGCGAAAGAACCTGATTGAAAAGCTCCGGAGCCGGGAGACGCTCTTCCCCGGGATCATCGGGTTCGACGACACGGTGATCCCGTCGATCGTCAACGCCCTCCTGGGCAAGCACGACGTGATGCTCCTCGGCCTCCGGGGCCAGGCGAAGTCGCGGATCGTCAGGCTGCTGCCGACGCTCCTGGACGAGTACCTCCCGGTGGTCGCCGGGTGCGAGATCAACGACAACCCGTACGGGCCGGTCTGCAAGCGCTGCCACGACCTCTCGCTCGAGCTGGGCGACGACCTCCCGGTGGAGTGGATCCACCGCGACGCGCGGCTGGGGGAAAAGCTGGCCACGCCCGACGTGACGATCGCCGACCTGATCGGCGACATCGACCCGATCAAGGCGGCGACGAGGAAACTCCACTACTCCCACGAGGGGGCGATCCATTTCGGCATCATCCCCCGCACGAACCGGGGCATCTTCGCGATCAACGAACTCCCCGACCTCCAGCCGAGGATCCAGGTGGGGCTGTTCAACATCATGCAGGAGAAGGACATCCAGATCCGCGGCTTCAACGTGAGGATCCCGCTCGACATCCTGATCGTCTTCACGGCGAACCCGGAGGACTACACCAACCGCGGCAACATCATCACGCCCCTCAAGGACCGGATCGACTCCCAGATCTTTACGCACTACCCGCGCGACATCGCCGACGCCATCAGGATCACCGACCAGGAGGCCTGGATCCGGAGGGACGGTGGCGAGGTGACCATCCCCGGCTATTTCAGGGAGATCATCGAGCAGGTGGCTTTCGAGGCGCGCCAGAGCGACTTCGTCGACCAGAAATCGGGGGTCAGCGCCAGGCTCACCATCGCGGCGCTCGAGAACCTCGTGAGCAACGCCGAACGGCGCGCGATCCTCAACGGCGATCCGTGCGTCGCGCCCCGGATCACCGACCTGCCGCACGCCCTCCCGGGGATGACGGGCAAGATCGAACTCGTGTTCGAGGGGGAACAGGAAGGTCCCGCCCGCGTCGGGAAGGCGCTCATCGGGAGGGCGGTAAAAACGATCTTCAGGAAGTATTTCCCCGACCCCCTCCAGAAGCGGCCGAAGAATCCTCAGCGCCAGGAGGACCCCGCCCCCCGGGAGGAGCCGGTCTACGGCCGGATCATTTCCTGGTTCGAGTCGGGCAACGCGATCGAAATTTCGGACGGGATGCCGCTCGGGGAGTATTACGAGGAGCTCAACAAGGTCCGGGGCCTGAGGGAAATCACGCTGAAGCACATGGACGTCGCCGCCGACGACCTCTACCAGCTCGCCGCGGCGATGGAGTTCGTCCTCGACGGCCTCCACCAGAGTTCCCGCATCGCCAAGGAGGAGGCGGACCACAAGACCGGCTACAAGGACCTCGTCGGCACGATCTTCAACAGGAGATCGCGCGGGGACGAGGACGACTAGGGGCCGCGCGCGTGCGGATCCTCTACAGCCGGTGGACGGCGCAGTCGGCGACGGACGAACAGCGGCTCGAGCGGCTCACCTCCCTCTTCAGCTACCTGCTGGTGCAGACGAGCGGCGACGTGGAAGAGGCGCTCGAATGGCTCCGCCAGCTGGCCGAAGAGCACGGCCTGTTCGACGCCTCCCTGAGCCCCGACGACCTGCTCCAGAAGCTGAAGGACGAGGGGATCATCGAGGAGACGGGAGACACGCACGTCCTCACCACGAAGGGGGTCCAGCGGATACGGGAGGACGCCCTGCGGGAGGTGTTCACGTCGCTGCGCAAGGGGGACGTGGGCGCGCACGACGTCCCGCAGACCGGCAGCGGGATCGACCGGTCGAGCGAGGTGCGGCAATGGACCCTCGGCGATTCGCCGGCCAACATCGACCTCTCCTCGACGCTGAAGAACACGTTCAAGCGCGGGGGAATCGAGGACTTCAACCTCGCGGAGGAGGACCTCGAGGTGTTCGAGACGGAGCACCTCACGTCGTGCGCGACCATCCTGATGCTCGACATCAGCCACAGCATGGTCCTCTACGGCGAGGACAGGATCACCCCGGCCAAGCAGGTGGCCCTCGCGCTCACGGAGCTGATCAACCGGAAATTCCCGAAGGACTACCTCGCGCTCGTGGTCTTCGGCGACGACGCGAGGCTCGTGAGCCTCAACGAGCTGCCGTTTCTGACCGTCGGGCCGTTCCACACGAACACGCGCGCCGGGCTGAGGATGGCGCGGATGCTCCTGCGGAAACGGCGGAGCGCGAACAAGCAGATCTTCATGATCACCGACGGGAAACCCTCGGCCATCTTCGACGACGCGGGACGCCTCTACAAGAACTCGTTCGGCCTCGACCCCCGCATCGTCAACAAGACGCTCGACGAGGCCCTCGCCTGCCGCCGCGAGCGGATCACCATCAGCACCTTCATGGTCGCGCGCGATCCCTACCTGATCGATTTCGTGCAGGAACTGACGAAGGCGAACAAGGGGAGGGCCTACTACTCCACCCTCGACAACCTCGGGGAATTCATCTTCGTCGACTACATCCGGAACCGCAGAAAGAAATTCGGCGCTTCCTGATACGCCTGGGCAGCCCCCGGCCCGGCCCCGCGCGCGGCTTGCCGCGCCCCTCCCCTCTTCCCGGCGGCGTTTGAATCTCAGCGATTATTTCTGCATTTTTCCTCCAACCTCATTGCATTTCCATGCTGCTCATCATTCCGGCGATCGACATTCAGAACGGCGTTTCCGCCCATCCGATTGAAGGGTTGGACGGAACCCCGGTCGGAACCGACCCCGTCGCCATCGCGAGGCTGCTGCGGATCGAGAACGCGAAGACGCTGCACGTCACCGACCTCGACGGCGCCCGGCAGGGACGGTTCACGCAATTCGACGTGGTTCGCCGCCTCGTCGAAAACGTCGACATCCCGATCGAAGTCAGCGGCGGCATATCCTCGGAGGAGGAGGCCTCCCGTCTCCTGGAGTGCGGGGCGTGCCGGATCGTGCTCCGTTCCGGGCTGATACCGGAACAACCCGACACCGTCGGCCGCATCATCGCCCGGCACGGCGCCGGGAAGGTCGTGGCCGCCGTCGAGCATCGCGCCGGCGCGGCGGGCGCCCCCGGGGGGCAGGATCCGACCGGCGGCCTGCCCCCCCCGGTGCATCCACTCACTGTCGGCGCGGCGGCCCGGACGATGGGCTTCCGTCGCCTCCTCTACACAGAACTCGACCCGACGGGCACAACGCGCGTCCTGGACGCGGGAATGCTCGAACAGCTGGCCCTTACCTCCGGACTCCGGGTCACCGTTTCCGGCGGGGTGATCTCGCTCGACGATCTCCGCGCCGTGGAGGCCCTCGGTCCCGCGGGCGTCGATTCGGTCATCCTCCGAAGGGCGATCTACGAAAACAAATTTTCCTGCCAGGCGATCTGGCGGCTCGCCGAGGCGGGCGGCTATCCCTACACCGCGAAGGTCTGACCCCGTGACCGTCACCGTCATCGGCCACCTCTGCCTCGACGAAATCCACCACCCGGACGGCCGCATCACCGGCAGCTACGGGGGGATTTACTTCACCGTGGCGACGCTCGCCCACCTCCTCGGGCCCTCCGACGTCGTCCGGCCGGTCTTCGGCGTCGGGAAGGACGACCACCAGCAATTCCTCGAAACGCTCTCGGCCCTGCCGAACGTCGACCCCTCCGGCGTCTATAAAATGCAGGGACCGACGAACAGCGTGTCACTCCGGTACGATTCCGGCCCCGAACGGACCGAGGTCTCCAGGAACATCTCCGAACCGGTCCCCTGGAAGAAGATCTCGCCGGCGCTCGACGCCGACCTCGTGCTCGTCAACATGATCTCGGGGAGCGACGTGACGCTCGAGACGCTCGACGAGATCAGGATGAAGACCCGCGACAGGGGGATCCCGGTCTTCTTCGACGTCCACAGCCTCACGCTTGGCGTGCGGGCCGACTTCGAGCGCTACCGCAGGCCGCTCGACACCTGGCGGCGCTGGCTGTTCATGCTCCACACCGTCCAGATGAACGAGGCGGAGGCGACGGCGCTCACCCCGGAACGGTTCGACGAGCAGAACCTCGCGAAACAGGCGCTCGCCCTCAACACGAAGGCGCTCTGCATCACCCGCGGCAGCCGCGGATGCACGATCTACGTGAACGAAAAGAAGCACATCGTGCGGCACGACGTCCCGGGCGTGATCGCGGACGGGGCCGTCGACCCGACCGGCTGCGGCGACGTCTTCGGCGCGGCGTACTGCGCGCTCCTCGCCGGCTCTGACGATCCGCTCGCCGCCGCAACGTTCGCCAACACCGTCGCCTCGGCGAAGGCCGGCCTCGCCGGATCGTCCGGACTCGGGGAGCTGTCGAAATTCCGCCCCGCCGCCGCCGGGGCGCAGCAGAAGGAGGCGGCGGGATGAAGATCGCCCTGGTCGGAAACGGAAAGATGGGGGCCGAAGTGGCCCGGATCGCGGCGGAGCGGGGGATCGACGTCGCGAAAGTGTTCACGGAGGAGAACAACAGGGACGGCGCCGGCCTCACGGCCGGTTCGCTCGCGGGGGTCGACGTCTGCGTGGAGTTCACCGCGCCGGGCGCCGCTGTGAAGAACATCGTGGCGGCGGCCAAGGCGGGGAAGCCGATCGTCGTCGGCACCACCGGCTGGTACGACCAGCTCGACGCGGTCAGGAAGGCGGTCTCCGAAGCCGGGACCGGCCTGGTCTACGCCCCGAATTTTTCGCCGGGCGTCAACATCCTCTCCCGCCTGCTCCGCGACGCCGCAGCCATCTTCGACCGCCACGACGCGTATGACGTCGCGGTCCGCGAGACCCACCACCGTGCGAAGGCCGACAGCCCGAGCGGGACGGCGCTGCACCTCGGCCGGATACTGGTCGACAACCTCCGCCGGAAAACGTCGATCCTCCCGGGGAACGCCCCCGGGCCGGTGGCGCCGGGGCAGCTCCAGGTTTCTTCGGCGCGCGTGGGCCACGCCGTGGGCGAGCACTCGGTGATCTTCGATTCCGAGACCGACTCGCTGGAGTTCATCCACCGGGCGAAAAACCGGTCGGGGTTCGCGCACGGCGCCCTCCTCGCCGCCGGATGGGTCCGCGGCCGGCGCGGGGTGTTCACGATGGAAGACGTACTCACAACGGAATGACATGAAACGCACACCGATCTTCAGGGGCACCGGCACCGCCATCGTGACCCCGTTTACTTCCCGCGGCGACGTCGACCTGAAGGCGCTCGCGTCGCTGGTCCGGTTCCAGGCCTCAGGCGGCGTGGAGGCGATCCTCCCCGTCGGCACCACCGGCGAAAGCGTCACGCTCACGGAGGCCGAGCAGGTGATGGTGATCGCGACGGTCCGGGAACGCGCGCCCCGCGCGGTGAAGGTCATCGCCGGCGCGGGCAGCAACTCGACCGCCAAAACCGTGCAGCTCGTCCGCGAGGCCCGGCGGGCCGGCGCCGACGGCGTCCTCTGCGTGGCACCCTACTATAACAAGCCGACGCAGGAGGGGTTCTACCGCCACTACGCCGAAATCGCGGAACATTCCCCCGTCCCGATCATCATGTACAACGTGCCGGGCAGGACCGCGAGCAACATGACCGCCGAGACCACCCTCAGGCTCGCCCGGGACTTCCCGAACATCAACGGCATCAAGGAGGCGTCGGCGAACATCGAGCAGATGATGGAGGTCCTCCGGGGCCGGCCGAAGGGCTTCGGCGTCTGGTCGGGCGACGACTCCTTCACGTTTCCCCTGATGTCGCTCGGCGCCGACGGCGTCATTTCGGTCGTCTCGAACGAGGTGCCGCGCGAATTTTCCGGGATGGTGCGCCTCTGCCTCGCCGGCAAGTACGCCGCGGCGCTCAAGATCCACAACCGGCTCCTGCCCCTGATGAGCGCGAACTTCATCGAGTCGAACCCGATCCCGGTCAAGGCCGCGCTCGCGATGATGGGGATGATCGGCGAGCGCTACCGCCTGCCGCTGGTGCCGATGGGAAGCGAGAACCGGAAGAAATTCGCGCGGATCCTCCGGGAGCTGGACCTTGTATGATGCTCCAGACGATCATCGAACGGCTCTACGAGCTTCCCGCGGAGTCGATCGACCGCGACGACGCGCTCAAGGTGGTCGCGGAGCTGAAGGCGCACCTCAACAGCGGCAACGTCCGCGCGGCCTCACCCGCGGGCGACGGCTGGCAGGTCCACGGCTGGGTGAAGAAGGGGATCATCCTCGCGTTCAGGGTCGGGCGGCTCGCCGGCTTCCCTCCCGGGGGCCCCTTCGCGTTCTTCGACAAGGACACGATGCGCGCGAGGGCGCTGGCACCCGGCGACGGCATCCGCCTCGTCCCGGGCGGGAGCGCCATCCGCGACGGCGCCTACATCGGGAAGGGCGTGGTGGTGATGCCCCCCTCGTACGTCAACATCGGCGCGTGGGTCGACGAGGGGACGATGATCGATTCGCACGCTCTGGTCGGTTCGTGCGCGCAGGTCGGGAAGCGGGTCCACGTCAGCGCCGGGAGCCAGATCGGCGGCGTCCTCGAGCCGGTCAACGCCTCGCCCGTGATCGTGGAGGACGACGTCTTCATCGGCGGGAACTGCGGTGTCTACGAGGGCGCGCTCATCCGGAGCGGCGCCGTGCTCGGTTCGGGCGTCATCCTCACCGGCTCCACCCCCGTCTACGACATCCCCAACCGGTGTGTGCACCGGAGGAGCGCCGGCGCGCCGCTCACCATCCCCCCGCGCGCGGTCGTGCTCCCCGGGAGCAGGAAGATCGACGACCCCTTCGCGGCCGGGCACGGCCTCTCGCTCTACACCCCCGTCATCGTGAAGTACCGCGACGCCCGCACGGACGCCGCCACCGCGCTCGAAGAAAGCCTCCGGTGAAACGCGAACCGCGCCGCGTCGTCATCACCGGGAGCAACGGGCTCCTCGGCCAGAAGGTCGCCGAGCTCCTCTCGCAGTCACAGGCCTACTCCCTCCACCTGACATCGAGCCAGGAGGAACCGGTGGTCAGGTCGGACCAGACCCCCTACACCAGGCTCGACATCACCGACCGCGCCCGCGTCACGAAGGTGATCGAGGAGATCCAGCCCGACACCATCATCAACACGGCCGCAATCACCAACGTCGACCTCTGCGAGACCAATCGGGAGGGCGCGTGGAGGGTGAACGTCAACGGCCTCGAGAACCTCGTCCACGCGGGCAAGCTCGCCGGATCCCACATCGTCCAGCTCTCGACCGACTACATCTTCGACGGAAAAGGCGGTCCGTACGGCGAGGACGAGCGCCCGAACCCGCTCAGCTATTACGGCCGGACCAAGCTCGCCGCGGAGAACCTCCTCAGGACGTCGAACGTGGCGCACACGATCGTCCGCACGATGGTCCTGTACGGACAGGCGAGGAAGGTGAAACCGAACTTCGCACTCTGGGTCATCCGGGAGCTGCAGGAGGACCGGCCGATCAGGGTGGTGTCCGACCAGGTCGGAACGCCCACGTTCGTCGACGACCTCGCCTACGGCATCGTCAAAATCGTGGAACTGAAAAAATCGGGGATCTACCACATCGCGGGGCCGGGACTGGTGAGCCGGTACGACTTCGCCCGTGAAATCGCGAAGACCTTCAAGTACGACGCCAGGCTGATCTCCCCGGTGAAAACCGCCGACCTGAAGCAGCCGGCCGCCCGTCCGCTCAAGTCGGGATTGATTATATTGAAGGCCCAGGTCGACCTCAACCTCTCGATGTCTTCGCTGGAGAACGGGCTGCTCATCCTCCGGAACCAGCTCTCGACAGTGCGGCACCCGGTGGAAATATCAGACCAATAATGCACCGACTGCGGCAAACCGATGCTCGACATTAAATTCATCAGGGAACACCCCGACCTCGTCCGCGAGGGGATCCGGAAGAAGGGCGACACCGACCGCGTCGGTGAGATCATTGCCCTCGACGGCCGCCGCCGCGAAATCCTCGGGAGCGCCGAAGCGCTCAAGAACCAGCGGAACGTCGTCTCCGAACAGATCGGAAAGCTCAAGAAGGAGAAACAGGACGCCTCCGGCCCGATCTCCGAGATGGAAAAGGTGAAGGAGTCGATCAGGAAACTCGACGAGGAGCTGAAAGTCGTCGAGGAGACGCTGAACGGACTTCTCCTGGCCGTGCCGAACATCCCCCACCCGTCCGTCCCCGAGGGAAAGACCCCCGCGGACAACCGGGAGATCGCGACCTGGGGCGAGGAGCCGACGATCGACTTCGAACCGCAGCCGCACTGGGTGCTCGCGGAAAAGCTCGACATCATCGACTTCGAACGGGGCGTGAAGATTTCCGGGGCGGGGTTCCCGCTCTACAAGGGCGCCGGCGCGAAGCTCCAGCGGGCCCTGATCAATTTCTTCCTCGACGAAGCGGGGGGCCGGGGGTACGGAGAGATCCAGCCGCCGCTGATGGTGAACGCCGCGAGCGCGACGGGGACGGGCCAGCTCCCCGACAAGGAGGACCTGATGTACACCGCGCCGAAGGACGAGCTCTTCCTCGTCCCGACCGCCGAAATACCGGTGACGAACATCCACCGCGACGAGATCCTGCAGGAAGACCTCCTCCCGGTGAAATACTGCGCGTACACCCCCTGCTTCCGCCGCGAGGCGGGGTCGTACGGCAAGGACGTGCGGGGGCTCAACCGACTCCACCAGTTCGACAAGGTCGAGCTGGTGAAGTTCGTCCACCCCGGCGTGTCGTACAACGAGCTCGAATCGCTGCGCGCCGACGCCGAGGCGCTCCTGAAGAAACTCGGCCTGCGCTACCGCGTCCTCCTGATGTGCGCCGGCGACATGGGGTTCACGCAGACGAAGAAGTACGACCTCGAGGTCTGGTCCCCCGGGCAGAAACGGTGGCTCGAGGTCTCGTCGATCAGCAACTTCGAATCGTTCCAGTCGCGCCGGATGAACATCCGCTTCCGCCCCCCCGGGGGGGCCGGGAAGCCGGAGTTCGTCCACACGCTCAACGGCTCGGGCCTCGCCCTCCCCAGGATCGTGTCGGCCATCCTCGAACACTACCAGACGCCAGAGGGGAAGGTGGTCGTGCCGAAGGTCCTCCAGCCGTACACCGGGTTCCAGGTCATCGGCTGACGGGGAGACGGGCCCCCGGCAAGCCTGACGGGCGCCCGTGTCGCGCCGCATTTTCCCTCCCGCCGACGGCCGGCGCGGGCCCTCTGCGTGAACTTTTCCCGCCACTTTCGTATTATAGAGGATCATGACCGCTCCTCTCGCCCGTTTTTCCTCAATAATGAGCCATAATCGGTGAAATCGCTCCTGAGGCTACTCCCTTACGTCCGGAAGTACAGGAGGACCGCCATCCTGGGACTCGGGACGGTCGTGGCGAGCAACCTCTTTACAGTGCTCCAGCCGAAGCTCGTGGGCGACGCGATCGACAGCCTCAAGGCGGGACTCGAGAAAGGCTCCGTCGACAGCGGCCAACTCCTGTTCTACGCCGGCGCCATCGTGGGCCTGACGCTCATCGCCGGTTTCTTCACGTTCCTCACGCGGCAGACGATCATCGTGATGTCGCGGCACATCGAGTTCGACCTGCGCAACGACTTCCTGTCCCGGATCCAGCGGCTCTCGCTCTCGTTCTTCCAGAACACCCCCACCGGCGACCTGATGGCGCACGCCACCAACGACATCAGCGCGGTGCGCAACGTGGTCGGCCCCGGCATCATGTACCCCTCCGACACGCTGATGACGTTCACGATGTCGCTCTCGATGATGCTCTGGCTCGACTGGCGGCTGACCCTCGCGGCGCTTGTGCCGCTGCCCCTGGTTTCGTTCGCCGTCTACCGTCTCGGGAAGGTGATCCACAAGAAATTCGAGGACCGGCAGGCGCACTATTCGAAGCTCACGGCGTGCGCGCAGGAAAACCTTTCCGGCATCAGGATCGTCAAGGCGTACGTCCGCGAGGAGAACGAGATCGCCCGCTTCGGCGAGATGAGCGAGGGGTACCTCCACAAGAACCTGGTCCTCGCCCGGATCCAGTCGCTGATGTGGCCGCTGATGTTCCTGCTGGTCGGGATCTCCCTCGTCATCACGATCTACTTCGGCGGGCTTCGCGTCCTCGACGGCGCGATCTCCATCGGCACGCTCACCGCGCTTTTCGGTTACCTGATGCTCCTGATCTGGCCGATGGTGGCCTTCGGCTGGGTCACGAACATCCTCCAGCAGGGCGCGGCGTCGATGAGCCGGCTCGCGAAGATCATGGACGCGGTCCCCGACATCGTCGACGGCCCCCAGACCGACTCCTCCGTCACCTCGATCGGCGGCGAAATCGAATTCCGGAACGTCACCTTCACGCACAAGAACGCCGCGAGGCCTGCGCTGCGCGACATCTCGCTGAAAATCGACCGTGGGATGACGCTCGCCGTGGTGGGCTACACGGGGTCGGGGAAGAGCACGTTCGCGAACCTGATCCCCCGGCTCTACGACGTCACCGGCGGCACGCTCCTGATCGACGGGCGCGACATCCGCACCATCCCGCTCGAAACGCTCAGGAGCTCGATCGGCTACGTCCAGCAGGAGACCTTCCTCTTCTCCGACACGCTCGGCGAGAACATCTCGTACGGCACCGACAACGGCACCCAGGGCCACGTCGAGGAGGCGGCGCTCGTGTCGCAGATCTCGCGCGACATCGAAGACCTGCCGAAGGGGTTCGGGACGATGCTTGGCGAGCGGGGCATCACCCTCTCCGGCGGGCAGAAGCAGCGCACCAGCATCGCCCGGGCGGTGATGCGCAACCCTGACATCCTGATCCTCGACGACGCCCTCTCCGCCGTCGACACCTACACGGAGGAGGAGATCCTGAGGCGGCTGCGCGCAGTGATGGCGAAGCGCACGAGCATCATCATCAGCCACCGCATCTCGACCGTGAAGGAGGCCGACCTGATCATCGTGCTCGACGACGGGGCGATCGCCGAACGCGGGACCCACGACGAACTGATCGCGCAGGGGGGCATCTACGCCGAACTGCACGAGAAACAGCTCCTCGAACAGGAACTCGAAAACCTTTAACCCCCGACCAGCGTGCAGGAAGAAGAAATACTCGGAAAGGCGTACGACGGCCGGCTGATGAAGCGGATCATCCGCTACCTCAGGCCGTACCGGTGGCACGTGGCGCTCGGGATCCTCCTGAGCGTGGTCGTCTCGGGCCTCGAGGCGGTGCGTCCCTGGTTCACCAAGCACGCCGTGGACGTGAACATCGCCGAGGGGGACCGGGAGGGGCTGCTCGTCACGACGCTCTGGTTCTTCGCCGTCCTGATCGTGCGCGGACTTGTGCAGTACGCGAGCGCCTACCTGACGCAGTGGATCGGGCAGCGCACCATCCTCGACCTGCGGATGCAGCTCTTCCGGCACATCCAGGGGATGGGGATCCGGTTTTTCGACAAGAACCCGATCGGCCGGCTGATCACGCGCGTCACCAACGACATCGAGGTCCTCAACGAAATGTTCTCGTCGGGGATCGTGATGGTGTTCAGCGACGTCTTCACGATCATCGGCATCCTCTGGTTCATGTTCACGATGAACTGGAAACTCACGCTGGTATCGATGAGCGTCCTCCCCCTCCTTTTTTACGGCACGTTCCTCTTCCGGAAGAAGGCGCGCGAGGCGTACCGCGACGTGCGCCTGCAGATCGCGCGCATCAACACCTTCATGCAGGAACACATCACCGGGATGATGGTCGACCAGATCTTCAACAGGGAGAAGAAGTCGTACGCGAAGTTTTCGGAGATCAACGCGGCGCACCGCGGGGCGAACGTCCGGTCCATTTTTTATTACTCGCTCTTCTACCCGGGGGTCGAACTGATCGGGGCGATCGCCGTCGGCCTGATCATCTGGTACGCCGGCGTGGACGCCCTCGGCGGTTCGATCACCGTCGGGACCGTGATGGCCTTCCTCCAGTTCAACGAGATGTTCTGGAGGCCGATCCGGGACCTCTCGGAAAAGTACAACATCATGCAGACGGCGATGGCCTCGTCCGAGCGGGTGTTCACGCTCCTGGACAACAACACCGTCGTGGCCGACCCGCCCGCCCCGCTCCCGATGCCGGAACTCCGCGGGGAGATCGAGTTCCGGAACGTCTGGTTCGCCTATAATAAAGAGGAGTGGGTGCTGAAGGACGTATCGTTCGTCATCAGGCCGGGCCATACCGTGGCGATCGTCGGCCACACCGGCGCGGGCAAAACGTCGATCATCAACCTCCTGATGCGGTTCTACGACTTCCAGAAGGGGTCGATCCTGGTCGACGGGGCCGACATCAGGTCGTACGCGCAGAAGGACCTCCGCCGGCACCTCGCGCTGGTCCTCCAGGACGTCTTCCTCTTCTCCGGGGACATCACGTCGAACATCAGCCTCGGCAACGAAACGATTTCGGCCGACCGGGTGAAGGCGGCCGCGCGGGTGGTGGGTGCCGACCGCTTCATCGAACAGCTCCCCGGCGGTTACGGCGCCGAGGTGAAGGAACGCGGCGCCACCCTTTCGGTCGGGCAGAAACAGCTCATTTCCTTCGCCCGGGCGCTGGCGACCAACCCGCGCGTGCTGATCCTGGACGAAGCCACATCGAGCGTCGACACCGAGACCGAAATCCTGATCCAGCAGGCGATCCGGAAACTCCTCCAGGGGAGGACCTCGATCGTGATCGCGCACCGGCTCTCGACCATCCAGCGCGCCAACGCCATCATCGTGATGCACAAGGGGGAGATCCGGGAGATGGGCACCCACCAGGAACTCCTCGAAATGAAGGGCATTTACCATAAGTTGTACCGGCTGCAATACAGGGAACAGGCCCGTTCGGTCGCGCCCGACCCGGCGGCCTGATCGGCGCGGGAACAAACCGGGCGGGGCCGGAGTAGAAGGATTACAGACATTTTCGAGGAGGTTTCAATGAACGCCACCATTCGCGCCACGACCATCAGCGCCGCCATCCAACGCATCGCCGTCAATCGAATCACGACTGTCTCGCTCATTCTCGCCGTCTTCGCGGCGCTCCCTCTCGCGGCCCAGCCCGGCGGTACGACCGCGGGCAACCGCGCGTCAGTCGAGCTCACCGTTTACAACCAGAACCTCTCACTGATCCGCGAGGGGCGCTCGGTGACGCTCGGGACGGGAATCAATACGGTCTTCGTCCCCGACATCCCCGCCACCATCGACGGGACGTCGCTCCACTTCAGGAGCCTGCTCGACCCCGCGGGCGTGCGGATCCTCGAACAGAACTACCAGTACGACCTCGTCAGCCAGGCCAAGCTCCTGGAACGGTACATCGGGAAAGAAATCGAGTTCGTCCGGCTCAACGAGGAAACGAAACAGGAGTACACCGTGAAGGGGAAACTGCTCGCCGCAGGATTCGGCGGGAAGGCCGGCGTGGTGGCCGAGATCAACGGCAAGGTGGAGATGGACCCCGCGGGCCGGATGGTGCTCCCTTCGTTGCCCGACGGCCTGATCCTCAAGCCGCGCCTCAAGTGGATGGTGGACAACGCGAAGGCAGGTAAGCACGACATCGAACTGAGCTACCTGGCCGGGGGGCTCTCCTGGAGCGCTGATTATGTCGCACTTCTCTCGAAGAACGATGACAAACTCGATCTGACGGGATGGGTTACGCTCACGAACAACTCTGGCACCTCCTTCCCCGACGCGGGCCTCAAGCTCGTGGCGGGCGACGTGAACGTGGTGCGCGAGGAGATGGCGCTCAACGGCCGGATGATGGCGAAGAGCGCGATGGTCGACGCCGCCGCCGAACAGTTCCAGCAGACGGAACTCTTCGAATACAAGATGTACACGCTCCAGAGGAAGACCGACCTGAACGCCAACGAGACAAAGCAGATCGAGCTGGTCTCGGGCCGGGACGTGGCCTCGAAAAAGATGTTCATCTACGACGGGCTCGCCGACCAGTGGCGCTACTGGTGGAACAACCCGTCCTACCGCAACCAGCAGACGTTCGGCGAGGCCTCCAACACCAAGGTGGGGACATTCATCACCTTCCGCAACGAGAAGAAGACCGGCCTTGGGATTCCGCTGCCCAAGGGGAAGGTCCGCGTCTACAAGCTCGACGAGGACGGGAAGGAACAGTTCATCGGCGAAGACCGGATCGACCACACCCCGAAGGACGAAGAAGTGCGGTTATACCTGGGCAACGCCTTCGACATCGTGGGCGAGCGCGCACAGACCGACTTCAAGACCATCGCCTCCGGAAAGGTCGTGGAGGAGACGATCCGGATCAAAATCCGCAACCACAAGGCCGAAGCGGTGACGGTACAGGTGTACGAACACCCGTGGCGGTGGAACGAGTGGGAGGTCGTGAAGCAGTCGGCGGAACACGAAAAGGTGGATCAATCCACCATCCGTTTCCCCGTCACGGTGCCGAAGGACGGGGAAACGGTGGTGACCTACACGATCAGGTATTCGTGGTAGATCCCCTGGAATAACACTGGTTTGACTCAGACCTGAATATATTAAAGCCGGACCCTCCATGGGTCCGGCCCTGTTGTACTGCGGTAGAGTCAAAATTCCCCCTCTTCAATTTGCTCTCCAATCCCCGGCGCTCCTCCCGTTTAGGGGATTCTTTTGACCTTGTGGAAAGCATTACTTCTTTGTATTTTCCGTCATGGCCCTCCACCGGGCCCGGAGCGGTTTCGATCCCGATCCGGCTTTCCAGAAAATAGCTCTCCCCTGCCGGTCAATGAAGATCGACTACGATGATTTGAAAACAACCCTTGCGTCGCTTTCAGAGGGCAAGGCCACCCACCGCGATGTCCTTTCGATAGTGCAGGTCTCAAGGGCCATTGTCACGGCATACCTGAATGTGAAAATGTCCTCCCTGAGTTACCTTTACCAGAGCCAGGGATTGAGCGAAACCGATCTTGCCTATGACTGCATTGCGGACCTGTTCCGCAGCAACGACGGTCAACATTATCCGAAAGTCGAGGCGTTTACCGCATCCCTTCACGCTCCCTTCATCGAAATGCCCCCAGTGGAGGTTTTTATCGCGTTCCGCGGGTTCCTCACACGCGTTGCCAAGGGGCACATTGCCGATCTGTTCTATCTGTCCGATCCCGTTGGCGGCAAGATTCACCGAAATATCCGGGAATGTGTTCATTCGCATGCGGGATTAACATTATTCGAGACACCCGAGGGGCTATACCTCAGTGTTGATCCTGAGATGCGTTCAGGGACGGCGGCCGAGTTTCCCCGGGAGGAAATGGAACGCGCTCTCTTTTCGAGGATGGACCACGAACGGGGAACCGGCCTGCTGTTACATCAAGTCCGCGAGATACTCGCCGGGGATGAGCGATACAGTGGGAGGATCCGATTGTTCGACCTGGTGCAGATTTTCAAAAGAATTTTCGGCGCCGATGATCTCGACCGCCTCGCGGAACCGAAGTCGGATTTCTACGGGCTCTCCGAAGCGGACATCGGGGTCCTGCGCGACAGGACACTTAAAACCACAAAGGAAAAGATTTTTCTCACCTACCTCGGGACCGGAAAGCTCACCCGCAGGGAGGCTATGGCATTATACCAGACCGTGGCCGACATCATCGATGAATGGATCGAAGGGAGTGATGGCACCGTTTCGCTGTTCAGCAGATTAACCCTCCACCTGGAGACCGACTCCGGGAAATACGGCGAACGGTACCGTGCCAAACTTGAATACCTGGTGAAAACGGCCCGACGTGAACTGGCGGCACTCCTTTCGAAGGAATTGTAGACCATCGTTTCGGCCCGACAGGGATGACGTGGGGATATCATTATTAGAGACAAATCCATGACTGACCATCATCAGACAGGCCATTTTAGCGAGGACGTTCTTGAACGGCTCCTGCTGTCGCCGGAAGGCATCAGCCAGGAACTCAAACAAGAAATCGAAATTCATCTCGTATCGTGTCGGCTCTGCGCCGGCGTCCACCGCGACCTTGCGACCATGCACGGATCAATCGCCGAGAACATCGGGCTGGGACCAACGGACGCCGACCTGCAGTTCGTCGAGCTGGTTAACCCTGGACGACGGAAATTGCTCCCGACCTATAGCCTCCAAAAGGTGCCGAACGAGGCCCTCGAAGGCTATGCCGAGGTGGTGGAACCCACCGGAACCGGCATCATCAAGCGAATCCTGCGGTACGTCCAGGTATATCCCGTCCGATCGACGGCCGCTGTGTCGTTCGTGGGGGTTCTCGCGGTCCTGTCCTTCCTCATCGTACAACCGGCACCCGATGTCGATCCAGCCTACGCCAAATTCGGCAGCGACAAGCTCCACGTCTTCAACCAATATGGCGATACCCTCTGGACGCGATTCGCTCCTGGTATGCCCGAGCGCGGTAGCGATCAGAAAACATCAGGGGAGAGTAAACGAATCGCGTTGGTTGAGGACATCGATGGTGACGGATTCAACGAGGTGATCGTAAACGGCGAGAAACCGGATGGCGTTTTTGCGTCTGACACACTCTATTGTTTCGACGGGAGGGGGAATTTACGATGGAAGGAAGGGTGCGGGACGATCATCCAGTTTGGGGCGATGGAGCACATGACGTATGCCACCTGGTCGATCCTTTCCTATTTCACCATTCAGCTTCCGGGAGAAGAGCGCCCCCGGCTATACCTCACCGCACAGGCGATTCCTTATATGACCGCGAAGTTAAGCGAGATCGACCCGGATGACGGTCGCGAGCTTCAGACTTACTGGCATGCCGGCGGCATTACACTTGACGAACGATGCGATGTTGCTGGCGATTCAATTCCTGAAATCATTCTGGGGGCGATCAACAATGCGTTTCGAAGTGCGGTTCTTGTTGTACTCGATCCCAGGGACATATCCGGCTATGGAACGACCATCGATGAGTACACCCCTTCCGGGCTGGGCAAGGCGAATGAATTATTTTACATTTCACTGACACCGACGGACGTTTCAAGCATTGCAACAACGCACCTTTACAATGTTATTACCATTTTAAAACTCGTGACACCGAGTACCATCTTCGCGTATACCGACGAGACAATGAATATCGAGGTCCGGGGGGGTATCATCTACACCTTCGGAAGATCTATGAAGCCGCTCTCAGCGTACCCCAACGACCCTTTTATTAAAACCCGCGAACGATATGTCAGGGAAGGACGACTGGCTGGGACGATTGATTCTGCATACATCGATAGATTGATGTCTGGAGTGGTTTTTCACCGAGGAAATCCAGAAAACGTCATGGAGTCAGCCCGAACGCAATAATCGCCCCAAAACGAGAGTCCGATGCGCCTCCCCACTATACTCCCGCCTCATCGACCGACGAACACCATGAGAACGGTATTATCAATACCGTTGGGTGGGTCATTTCCTTTTTTAAAATAGTTTTCTGCGGGCCCGGTTCCCCGGGGGGATATCCCCTTTAGCAGGCCGGTAGGAATCGACGAAAAGGGCGGGAGAGGCTTACCCAATTCAACATTCAATCCTTTCAGCCGAGTTAATAGTAAACGACCAACCTTCAGGCCACAACCAATCCCAACATAAATTACCCATCGGTGTACTATGCAATACCTGAGAAACATTTCTCTCTGTGTCCTGGCCGTCTGGATCACGGGATGCACCCCCAAAACCACGACACGGCCCGCAGAAATGCAGACGATCAGCTGGAAGCTTCCCGGGATGGCCCCACTTGCTCAGACCAAACCGTCGCAAGAAAAAGGGGGTCTTATGCTGACATTGGCACCCCCCATCTATACGGTCATCAGGGATAGTGAAGTCGTCGAGACACCCGCAGATCCTCCCCTCTTCAATCTCACAAACAATATCTATTTTTATCGGACTACGATCCCCATCCGGAAGGTAGAACCGGCGAGGCTTCAATTTACCCTCACGGTTAACAATAAACTCGACCGTGTTTTCAGGGGTGCCGGCGCTGTCGTCTCCATGAATATCAACAACAAGACGATCGCCTTCAGCCAGAGCGGGTACAAAGGTCTCCTCGATCTCATCGTCATTCCACGGGGTGAATCACAGGTGGCGATCGAAGGCCCCCCCCTTGAAGATCTGCCGGATAGCTGTACCTTCGCGTTGTTTATTTATGATGTCGTGACTGAGGTCGACCCGGCAGGAAATCCAACAAAAAAAGAGAACTATGAATGGTATTACGCGTTCAATAAAAAAGCAGAAGCTGAAACACTTCCAATCAATAAAAAATATATGTCCAGGCCAGCGGGAAAATAAGACGTGGCTCTATTGAGCAGGACGAGAGAGTGACCGCCTCCCCCCGGGGATGGCTGCCGACGATCGCATGATGGCCATAGAGATATATCGACCATGGATGAACGATACTCAAATATCGTAATCCTTCTAGGAATTTCCTCTTACCGATCATCGCGTTCGGGATTTATGGAATCGTCTGTTATTCGTCGACCAGCGAAGGGATGAACACCGGGTGTGCGAGGTTACCGACGGCTTGACTGTAGATCATCCCTTCTGTGAACCTGTAGTGGTTCTGGGCCCGCGTCAAAGGAGTCGAAATCGTGACCAATGGGCCAAATGGCGCTTTCGGTAATTTCATGATCAAGCCCTTTCTGGGACCGATCGGGATGCAATCACGAAGAGCTGATTCAATAACGTGACACCATAGTTTTTACCATCAGAAATCCCTCACACAATTCAGTGTCCTCCTCACTCCGAAGGAACACGGGGATACGCCGGCCGGGTGGTTCTTCGGATGCTCTGCCTTTCAACCAGTTTTCTGTATCAAAATGAACTAGTGTTTTTCGTTCGTCCATCAAAATTCTACCGACTTCCCAGCAGACCGTACGTGGGATTTTCCCTCTTTCGGATTTATGAGAACTCACCTCCGACAGCCTTCCCCTTTCAGCTGCCGGCATAATCATCGTCCGAGCATCCGGCGCATCTTCCCGGCCTCCGTCTGACTCACTTGATTTTGCCATTCCCGTCCCCCCTTTCGATGACGAAGTTCAAGGTACCGCCCTTCCCCCGGAAGACGTGATACTGCCCCTTCATCACCAGCACGAAAACGGTATCGGATTCCTTGCCCCGTCAATGTCATTGCTTACCAAGATCGACATTGTCCTCCGCTGGTCTCATACGGCCTAGGCGAGGGTCTCCCCCGTGACCCTGATATCTTTGAGGCTACACTTAAACAGTTCTGACTTTCATGGAACTAGAACACGGATGCCACCCCCCGGCACTTACTTGATCAGCATCATTGTCCGGTGGTCGGTGAACGTGCGTTCCCCCGCCGCCGCACTCAGGCGGTAGAAATAGAGTCCGGTCGGCAGGTTGCCGGCATCGACCTCCACCTCGGCTGTTCCCGCCTCGTAGGGGCGACCTTCCAGCAACCTGGCCACTTCCCTCCCGAGAAGATCGTGAATCGTCAGGTTCACCTTCGCATCGACCGGCAGATCGAATCGAATCCTCGATACCGGGTTGAAGGGGTTAGGATAGTTCTGATAAAGTGCGAACTCCTGCGGCACCGCACCCCGCATCGAAACCCCCACCGACAACGAAGTGACGGCAGGATTCGTGATCTGGACGGTCTGCCGTTCGTTCAGGGAGAATTTCCCTCCCCGGTTGTCCGTCAGGACGACGATGCCGCTCTCCCCGCCGGCCGCCTCGAGAGTCACACTGAGCGGGAAAACGACGGAGCTCAGGTCGATCCGGAAGGTATTCCCCGCGGAGGGCTCCGCGGGATGGACCTCCACCATCCGCTGGGAAGCGAACCGGATGTCGAAAATGCCATCGGGCGGCCTCGGCGGGAGCGCGAATCGTTCAACGTTAAACTCACCGCCTGGATCGGCGCCGAAGTAGAGCCGCTGCGAATATCCCGCGGCATCCCTCAGGACGATCGAGTGCAGCCCACCAAACACGTCACGGTGTGGAACGGTCTCGGCTGATTTCGGTGCGGCACCCGAAGAGTTGAGGGTGATCGTCCCCGCCTGCGCGACTTTCACCCAGTATCCTTTCCCCGGTTCGAGGCCTGACGCGGGGGCATACCCGGCCTGATAACCATAGAAGTCGGTCAGGACAATGCCCGCCGGCGAGGTCATGGCCGACACCGCGGCCGGGCTGGAGACATCGACCGGCGCGGATACCGACCCGATCAGGTTCCAACCCGCTTCCAGATCGACGACGATGTCGTCGAGCGGAACGCCGAAACGGAGCAGTTCTTCAGAGGTGCCGAATTTCATCCACGCGCCCTGGCCGGGAGGCAGTTCCGTCACGGTCTGGTAGGTGGTCAACAGCGTATTGAAGACGGACGCCCCGGTGATCGCCGAAGGGAATAAATCGGCAACCTCATCGCTGGCGGTCTGGATGGAATTTGCAACAAGGTTCCATTTCGGCGCCACATTCACCGCCTGTGTTCCCGCAACCACATTGTGTGTGACATTGGTAAGGACCGGGAGATTGAAGTCGAAGTAGATATCCGCCCGGTTGTCGACGGATGTGCCGATTGGGATACCCGGGAGCATCATGGTCGAAAAACTGACAAATCCATGGCTCGCGGATTCGTTGACATTGCTGTCGGGAAGCAGGATGTTCGCGAACGTGAATTTCAGTTCGCGGCCGCTGATCCCGAACGTGTATGGATGGCTGGATCCCCCCGGGGACACGGTCGAAATGTCGATGTCAGGATCGAGCGTGTCCGTCACGACGATGTTGAACGCCGTATCGGTCCCCGTATTTTGAAACCGGATGAGATAAGTGAGCGCATCCGTCCCTTCGACATATCCCTCGACGCCCACGCCGGCAGGGCTGACCTGCTTGTCGTTCGGGTCGTATGATCCCCTGACCACCTGGGTTTCCTCGGAATGGTTGTCGGCGGGGTTCTGATCGCCCGCGGTCGGCAGGATATCGGCGGACGAGGTGAGGAGATCGCCGTTGTTCACCGACGGCGGATCGTCGATTTTCACCCATACGCTGATGGCACCGACCTGGTCCGGCTGGAGAACACCGACATCCCAGGTCACCGTCCGGCTCGGGAGATCGTATCCGAGATGGGGAGGGACGGACTCGGCGATCTTGTAGAACGTCTTCTCCGGGTGCTGGAAGGTCACGGTGGCCGCTACGGGGTCGGTCCCGACGTTCTTGTACCTGATTCCGTAATGCTTTTGGAATCCGGGGCGCGCGACCCCGCCCGCCACCGATACCGTGAGGTCCTTGATGCCCGGAATCCGCCGGTTCCCGAAATTTTTCCCGGATACCTGTTGTCCGTTCGCGAGCGGGACGGTATAGGTCCCGGCAACCGGGCAGGTCTGCTCCCAGTATTGTTTGCCGATTTCGCTGATCGTGTAGGTCCCGGCGGGAAGGAAGTTGAACGAATAATCGCCGAACTCGTCTGTCGTCGCGTACAGATCGAGGGGCATGAGGCGTATCACCCACCCTTCGAGTCCCTCCTCGCCCTCATCCTGTTCGCAATCGTCGTCGATGTCGTTGAATTTCCTGCCTCCAATGGAGGCGGTCAGCGCCCCAACCGGCCCGGACCGCCAGCCGCCGTAGGAGATGTGACCCAGCAGGGGATCATCGAATGAATCCCATATTTCGCTGATGTTTTTCGGATAGGTATAGGGCAATGCATTCATTTCGGCCGTCGTCGCAGCTCCCCACCAGTTATACCACCCCCGCATGTATGTCGGGCCCTCATTCACGACATCCTGCTCGCCGTTGTCGTACAGATTGTTGTAGTGGATCCCCATGATCGTCGCCGGCGCGTCGGAGTATATCCTGAGACCGTTCGACGTGTTGTTGGTGAAGGTATTGTACTGGAGCAGAACCGGGTTCGGATAATTGAACAGCCAGACGGCGGCGCCCGCGGAGATATTTCCGGAGAAACTGTTCCCGAATATTCTGCCGATGCCCGCCGGCCCCGCCTCGGTCTCGAGATAGAGGCCGAAGTCGTTCTGATCCATGATATTGTTTGAGATGGTGAATCGCGTGAATTCCCAGAGCAGGAGTTCCGCACCGGTGAAGCAGTTCGTGAAACTGTTATTGTGGATTATTATCGAACTGCCCGCAAGGCCGCTTCCTGCCTGCATCTGCATTCCGTAGTCGGCGATTGGAGGAAGGCCCGTGGCTGATGGACCGGAGGCTCGTCCGGCGCCCGACGGGAGCATTGCGGGTGTCAGGGGTGTGACCATATTATCCGATATACTGACGTTCAGGGGCTCGGCCAGATCGCCGATGTACATCCCGATCACAAAACACCCGATGGTGTTTCCCCCCAGCGTGAACGATCCTTCCTCCTCCTGCGGGATAAAAACTCCATCAAGATGAATGCCCTCGTTGGTCCTGTTGATGGTGTTACGCTCGATGTTTACTGTCTTCCCGTTTTCAATGGCGGAGACGAAGATGCCCGCCTCTCCCACGTCACTTGCGGTTGCGGTATTGTCCGAGATGGAGACATTCGAATTCAGGATGGCGTCCACGAATATCCCGAATTCTCCACCCAGAAAGGCCACATCGTTGTCATTGATCGACACCGTCGCCGGCGCATGGGGCATTCCAAGACCCGAGGGAGCGGGGGTGTACTTCCTCTCCCTGAGGCCGGCCCGTTCCGCGCCCTTTGCTTCCGGCGGGCCCTTTCGTTTTGCCTTCGCCTCCGCCATGCTCTTCCTGGCCCATTCCAGGGGTGTCATTCGCGACTCCCTGAATCCCGATCCCGACCGCCGGTTGAGCGGAACGGACGGGTGACTTCCTTCCGGGAACAGTTCGAGGCCCTCGAAAACGGCAAGGACGATTCCTCCGATCGTCTGTCCCGTCACCTGGTTTGAATTCATGGCGAGCGAATGACCCATCAGAAAGTCCCAGTAGAGTCCGTACTCGCCGCTGCTTCCAACGTTGTTCAATTGATTATTGCTAAGACTGACACCTCCGACGAGTTCCGGTTCCCAGAGTTCGAATCCTCCACCGAAAATGCCGGTCCCCTCGAAGCCGATCGTGTTGCCGTCCATGGCGAGGCTTCCGCCAACTCCATATTCAAAGAGGATGCCGTAACCCGCATCGGCGATCTGGTTTCCGTTCACGCTGACAGGACCCGACACCTCGGCGACCAACACCATCCCTTCGTTGAACCCCTCGATCGTGTTGCCGGAAGCATCCAGGCTGCTGCCGGGCTGGCCTGCGGAGAACACCCCGAAAAACATCCCCTGCCCGCCGATCGGACTGGAGATCCTGGATGCGGTTGGCTTCATG
>CAZQSM010000017.1:0-35504 GCA_964596065.1 uncultured Chlorobiaceae bacterium
CGAGCAGGCTGTAGTGGGAATGGTTATGGAGATGGATGAACTCGGCCATGCCTGTCCAGCGGGGTGACCCGGACCGCGGCGCCGCGGCGGCCCCGGATCACGATTCCAGGTATTTTTCGATATGGGCGCACACCCGGCCGATGTCGACGATCTCCCGGTTGCCGCTCCTGCGGTCCTTGATTTCGACCTTGCCGTTGACGACGTTCTTCTCCCCCACGATCACCTGGAGCGGCATCCCCACCAGGTCGGCGTCCTTGAACTTGAACCCCGGGCTGACGTCCCTCCGGTCGTCGTAGAGCGTGTCGATGAGCGATTCCTCCAGCCGCCCGTAGATCTCCTCGGCGACCGCGACCACCTTTTCGTTGTTGCCGTTGACAAGCACGAGGTGGACGTGGAACGGGGCCAGCTGCTTCGTCCAGATCATCCCGAACTTGTCGTGGTTTTGCTCGATGTGGCAGGCGATGATCCGTTCGACGCCGATCCCGTAGCTCCCCATGATGACCGGTTTTTCCTTGCCGTTCTCGTCGAGGAAATAGGCGTGCATCGCGTCGGAGTACTTCGTCCCGAGCTTGAAGATGTGGCCCAGCTCGATCGCCTTCACCACCCTGAGCCCGCGGTCGCAGTTGGGGCACCGTTCGCCGTCGCGCACCGTGCGGAAGTCGTGGTAGGCCGCGACCGTCGCGTCCCGCGACAGGTCGATGTCCCTCAGGTGGAATCCGTCCCTGTTGGCGCCGCTGATGAGGCCCGCCGCGCCCTCGAGGCGCTTGTCGGCGTAGATCTGCACACCAGGGGCGTTCACGGGTCCGATCGAACCCGCCTCCGCCCCGGTGAGCGCCTTGAGCTCGTCGGGATGCAGGGGCCGGGCGCCGGGCCCGAAGAGGGCCTCGAGTTTCGACTCGTTCATCTGGTCGTTTCCCGTCATCAGGATTATCACGGGGCGTCCGCCGACGCTGTACACGAGGGCCTTGGCCAGCGACTCCTCCGCGACGCCCAGGAAGCCGATCAGCTCGTCGATGGTCCTGACGTTCGGCGTGGGAACCTCGGTCGGTGTCGCGCCGTTGGAGGCCCCCCCGGCCGGGCGCGGGCGCGAGGTGGCCACTTCGACGTTCGCGGCGTAACCGCACCCGTCGCAGATCGCGCAGGTGTCCTCGCCGGCGTCCGATTCGACCATGAACTCCTGCGATCCGCTCCCCCCCATCGCCCCGCTGGACGCCCCGACGACGAAAAACTTCAGTCCGAGGCGCGTGAAGATCCGCTCGTAGGCCTCGTGGTGGAGCCGGTAACTCCGTTCGAGCCCCTCCTGCGTCGCGTCGAGGCTGTACGAGTCCTTCATCAGGAACTGCCGGCTCCTGATGACGCCGGACCGGGGCCGGGGCTCATTCCGGAACTTCGTCTGGATCTGGTACCAGACCTGCGGCATGTCCCGGTACGACCTGATGAACCCCTTCGCGATCGAGCAGATGACCTCCTCGTGGGTGGGCGCCAGGATCAGCGGACGGTTGGCGACGTGGAACATCGAGTCGCCGAACGCGGCGACGCGTCCGGTTTCCTCCCAGAGTTCCACCGGGTTCAGGGCCGGCAGGTGGAATTCCTGCCCGCCGATCTCGTCCATCTCGTCGCGGATGATCGCCGTGACCTTTTTCACGAGGCGGTATCCGAGGGGGAGGAACGAATAGATGCCGGAACCGAGCGGCCGGATCATCCCCGCCCTCAGCATCAGCTGGTGGCTCGGAATGAGCGCGTCGGAGGGAATTTCCTTGAGTGTGGGGACGAAGCCCCGGCTGAGCCGCATTATGGGTTCCGATAATGAAAATGATGGTACCCCCGAGAGGATTCGAACCTCCGACAAACGGTTTAGGAAACCGCTGCTCTATCCAATCTGAGCTACGGGGGCGGGAGCTTGAGTGATCAATGTTTGTCGAATGTCATACCCCGGTGTGTCCGGGCAATCATCCGTGAAATCAGATCTAAAAAAAGCAATGCCGAGCAAACGCAGGTTCTGACACCCTATGCACTCGGCACCCCACTCTTTCGAGTGAACAACGTTATGACTTCGTCAGATTTACGTTTGGAGGCAGTCGGAATTTACGAAACTTTCCCCGCTCAAACAAGTGGAAATCGGAGGGTTTTCCATCTTCCAATGGTGTGACGGACGGGTCAGGAGGTTTTACTTCAAAAGCATCATTTTCTTAAAGGCGGTGAAGGATCCGGCGCTGATCCGGTAGAAGTAAACGCCACCGGGAAGACCCGCAGCGTTCAGTCTCACGGAATATGCTCCAGCATTCTGTTCGGCATCCACCACCGCAGCCACTTCCTCACCGAGGATATTGAAAAGCCGGAGGGAGACGTGGACCTTTTCCGGCAGGCCGTACCGAATGATGGTCCGGGGATTGAAGGGATTGGGATAATTTTGATCGAGGGAATACCCCGCGGGGAGATCGACCGGAACGGCCGGCTCCGCCTCCCGCGGCGGGTCCGGGGGACGCTCTTCATCGGGGACGATGCGGACCCTCCCGGCCGACGCCGGGGCCGGGGCTCCGGATGATGGAAGGATGAGGACTCCGTCACCCGACACCTTGACCCAGTAGGCTTTTCCGGGGCGCAGACTGTCCGCCGCGGTATAGGAGGACTCGAACGCGAAAAAATTCGATACGACCATCCCACCCGGGACCGAGACAACCGACGCCGGGGCAAGCGGACCTGTGGGCGTGCCGATCAGGTTCCAGCCCTGGAAAACGTCGACGGTGTCGACCGGCCGTGGAATTCCCGCCATGGGGAAGAGCTCCGCCCCCCTGAACTTTATCCAGTACCCGACACCCGACTTGAGCGTTTCCTGATGAACATACTGTGTCGTGAACATGAACGCGTTGGAAAGTGCCGTCGGAAACAATGCGGTCCTCTGAAAATCAGCGACCTCGAGCGGCACCGAGATCATATTCCAACCGGCCCTGACTTCCAGCAACGCCGTCACCAGCGCGCCTGAACTACCGACGCCGGGGGCGAGGAACCCCCCGTCGAGGATGATGGATGCTCCCGATCCTTTCCCCGCCACCGGCTGACCGATCGACTGCAGGACCGCAAGCGTGGCCCCGCTCCCCCTCCCGCCACCCTGGTCGAACGCATGCCTGGGCTGCAGGACGGCCTGGGACCGGACCGTGACCGGGCACAGGATGAAAAGCGCGATCAGGCCCGCCAGAAAATATTTTTCGCGTTCACTCCTCATTCATCCTTCCCGGATCTGGTTGGATCGGGCCGCCCCCCGCGATCGCCGAACGGAACTCCTCCCGGGTCCCTGTATCGGGAAGATGCGCGGGTACGCCGCCCTATTTGATAACCGCCGGTCCGCCGGTTGAAGTCAATCGGCCCCGCTTGTCGATCACCATCGGGGGACCATCGTATGTCCCGTTCCTGATCGATACCAGCGCCCCGGGTCCATAGTTGCTCACCGCCTCGTCGACGGTATTGTACGGCTTCAACTGGGAACCGTTCTCCGGCCCGACGTAGGCGAAGTCGACATAGACCACAGGGAGGGGGGTACACCGGTACATCCCCCGGCCGTGAGTCACGGCGACGAGCGATGAAGTCCCTTGCCAGGTCAGCTCGACGACTTCGGCGTTGTTCGGCCCTTCGTTCCCGGTGTTGTACCGCGGCGTAACGGACCAGGTGACACCCTTGTCCTCGGACGCGAAAACACCCAGGTCGGACCCGACATAGATCCAGTTGGGTTGAAGCGGGTGGTACCGCACGGTGTTGACCTGAACCGCCGGAAGGTCATGCGGGGGGGTTCCGTTCCTGTTCGTCCACGACGTCCCCGCGTCTGTCGTGATCCAGACGGTGGTGGTGGAGTAACCGCCGACGGTGACGAGGACTTCGTTCTGGTTCCACGGATTGATGGCGATATCGGTGACGGCCCTCGTCCCCCACGGCTTCGGGTGATCGGCCCACGGGTCGCCCGCCACGGTCGTATGGGACACCAACCCGTTGTTATACCCGACCCAGATGACATCGGAGTTGGTCTTCGCGATATCGATGGCCGTACATACGGGGGCATTCGTGCCGGAGGCAAAATCGCGAATCCGGTGCCATTCGTTCGCGCCGTTGAGGGTTTCCCAGATCTTCCCCCCGCCGGCGACGAGGTGCCCTGGATCTGACGGATCCATCACGAACGGCGCGAGCCAGTCGGCGTAACCATTCCTGTCCCCAAGGCCGCTGGTCGCCTCCGAGAAACTGGCCCCGCTGTTATTGCTACGCATGATGATGAGCCTGGGGTAGGTGACATAGATCGTCGTCGGAAGGTTGAAGTCCACCGCGGCCCACTGACCGTCGCCGGTCATCGAGCCGTTGTCGGGAAATTTACCCAGGCTCCAGCCCTGCTGCCCTCCGGCCTGCGTGTAGAGTAAAATCCCGTTGTCCTGCGTCCCGCCGATGGCAAGGTCGCCGCCGGTCGACACCGCACCGCCAAAGAATTGTGAAACGCCGAGATTATTCGCCAGGTTGACCCAACCGATGGTATCCGTCACGGTAGACACGTTTGTCGCCTTCTGGATCCCGCCATCGTTGCAAAAAAATACCGTCCTGTTGGTCGTGCCATTGTAACCGGGGTGTGGTACGATTGCGTGCTGGTCACCGTGGGCGGATTTCCCCTTGTCGTACCATCTCCAGTCGCTGATAAACGTCGGCAGCGTGGCACCGCCGTCAGTCGTCCGAAGAAGATCTCCGAATCCACCCCACACGACGAGGTTGGAATCGGTCGGCGACACCCAGATGGCGTTGGACCACCGGTCGGCGTTCGTCGACCTCCACGGGTCCCATGTCGAACCGCCGTCAGTCGATCGGTAGATGACATCGCTCTGATCGTTGACGATGGGAACATCCTTGCCCGGGGATACGTACACGATGTCGGACCTCGCAGGCGCGAAGGCGATTTCACACCGTCCCAGGCTGTCGGGCATTTTTCCCGCGGCACCGGTCGTCTGCCTGATCCAGTGGTCTCCTGCGTCGGTAGACAGGTACACCCTCTGGTAGGTCCCCACCCATATCCGGTTGGGATCTGAGGGATCGTAGTCCACATCACAGGCGCCCTCCGGCACCTTGAGTATCACGCCCCAGTCACTCCCGCCGTTGGTGGTACGGTAAACGCCCGAGTCGGTCGCGGCGAGGACGGTCCCGCTCGATACGGGATGGTGTGCCAGCTTACCGACATAGTGATACTCCGGACCGGCGGTATTCTGAAGCTGTGACCAGGTCAGGCCTCCCGAGGTACTCTTGAAAACACCCGCCCCGGGGATCCAGAAGTTGCTCCCGACCCGCTCGCCGGTGCCGGCATAGAGGACCTGGGGATTCGTCGGGTCCATGACGAGCGAGACGACCGGTAGCGCCGGCAGGAAATCCGACACCGGCCACCACCAGCTTCCGCCGTTCGTCGTCCGCCAGATCCCGCCCCCGGCCGTGCCCGCCACCATGATGTCGGGATTCACAGGGTTGATGACCAGGGCGCGGGTCCTCCCCCCGATGTTGCCGGGACCAAGCCATTCCCAGTTCCAGACCCCCGCATCGGATGGCGCCCTGGTGACGCCCTTCTGTGCGATCTCCTTCGTGTTCAACTGTTCCCACGCCCGTTGGAGGGCATCGTCCGGGAGGTTGCCGTCGGCGTCGAGGCGTCGCATCCGGCGGGATTCCGCCCTGGCCTGGAGATCCTCCTGTTGAAATTCCTCACCCGTCGCCTCCCGTTCCTGTGGGCTGACGTGCGCCGGGGGGAGCAGGACAAACTGGATGATCAACAGCAGGACGGCCTTCATCTTCCGGTTCTCAGGTCTGCGTTACTGAAGGTTGACAAGGACAAGGACGAGACCAGTGCCATCTCGCAGGGATGACACGGCCTTTCCGATGATTGCTCCGTGCGCCCTGTCGCGGTCCAGAGCCTTCATGGCGTATCCCGCCATCCGGGACGTCGTGAGCAGATCCCCCACTTCGATCGGACCGCTGATCGCCTCCGCCCTGCAATACACCCGGCCTGCGATCGCCACGAGTGCGTCTCCCTCCAGCGTTCCTTCCTGCCAGAGGGTCAGGCCCGATCTCACCCCCCCCGCCCCGCTCACGATTCCCGCCACTTTTTTATCATACGCCTCGCTGCTGACGCGGACTTTACCCGGAGAGGCGGGATCAAGGGCCACGACGGTGCCGGGTTCCGGCATCCCCTCCCCATCCTCGTCGATGGTGAAGGGTTCGGCGACATCGCTACCGCCGTTGATCTGCAGAACGTTCACCGCGACGTCTCCCTTGAAATCGGCCGCGAGGCCGGTGCCCGCTGTGCTCACGTAAAGCACCGTTGACGGACTCGAGGGATTGCTGATCTGGAAGACCCCGGCATATCCCGTTCCGCTGTTGACACCGGATATCGCCGATCCGGTCCCGGCATGTGTGGCCAGGACCGCCTGGTTGGAACTGGCGGCATTCGTGATCTGAAAATATCCGGCACGGCCGGTGCCGGTCTCGATACCGTGCACGGCGTGTCCCGAACCGTTGTGCAGGGCGCCGAGCGCCGCACCGGTGCCGATACCCCAACCGTTGATCGCGTTCCCGGCACCCGCGGAGAATCCGCCGACAGAATGGCCTGTGGTACTTTCACCATACACCCCGTATCCCGCACTGCTGATCCCCTTGACACCGATACCAGTTGACGTGTTGGACCCCGCCACGCCCGCGACGGGATTTGCACCAACCGAGGATCCCGCGACGCCGGTGCCCCCCGCCGAGTTATTCCCCCAGACGCCGCTCTTGTTGGGACCGGTGGAATTTCCCACGACCGCATCCTTCGCCCCCTCAGCCCAGATCCCGCCCCCCCCTCCGATATTCCGTATCACGAACACTGAGCCGGTGGTTGCCCCGCTGTCATTGTACGGCAGGCCCAACCCTCCGACGGGACTCCCCCAGACCACGGCTGATCCATCATAGACGATCGCCTGTCCCACCGACGCGCCCGAGGGATTCATTTTCGGCGCCGTCACCGCCCCATCGGTGAGATGGTTGGTACCCACCGACCGCTCCTTCAGGTTGATCGTCGCCGTCGGTCCGTTGGGGTTGACGATGTCCAACGTGTTGTTGGTGTTCTGCACCCCCTGGATACCCGTCCCTCCCCCGCCGGAACCCGCGGAGATGATGATCGAATCTCCGGACGAATTCACGGTCGCCCCGCCCGACCCGCCGATGAAGAGATCGTCCCGGAGCCCGTTGACGCTTTTCACGATCTGGCCGGCACCGATGTCCCCCGATTGTATCGTGGCGTTCAGAATTTTTTCCGAAGTCACGGCGTCAACCGCAATCGAAGGATTCGGATAATTTCCGGACAGGTCTCCCCCGGCCGCGCCCGCCGGCCTGGCGTGTTGCGCGCTGTCCGACCGGATGGCATAGGGTGAAGCTGTCAGTTCCGACCTGGGGGATATGATCTCCGCCGAACCAATGCCTGGGCCGCTCAGGATCGTCACTTCGAGGTAATATGTCCGGTCGAACGGCAGGTCCAGCGCCGTCGCTGAACCGAGAATCGCCTGGAATACACCCCCGGTGACAGACACGGATGGATGCCCCTCGGTCCAGATCGCCGCTCCCGCCGACGGTACGTCGAAGATCGAGAATGAGAGTTGATAGGATCCGTCCGTTACGACCGTTCCGACGGCTGTCGTGAGATAACCCTGGTATGAGAGCCTGTGCGGCACGTCGGCGCGCAGGAGACCGCCCAGGGCGATTATCGAGAAAAAGACCAGTGCTGAGCTTCGGCACATTGCGGACCTCCGGAGTTATGTCCAATGAGGATGACGAAATATAGCCACGGGTGATCCCCGCTTCACCTACTTGAATAAGGGGTTTTCCACTCAGAGCGTTCCCGCGCGATGGACGAAAAACAGGTCAGACCGCCGGGGGCGAAGGAAGGAATTTCAGAGGATCCTGTTCCTGATGGCGGCGGCGACCGCCTGCGACTTCGAGTTGACGTGCAGTTTCCTGTAGATGTTCTTGAGATGGAAATTGACGGTGTGGTGGGAGAGGGCAAGTTTGCGTGCGATGACCTTGTAGCTGTTGCCGTCGACGAGGTGGTGGAGGATCTCCAGTTCCCTTCCGGACAGTTGAAATTCGCCGGCCGTCATGCCGTGCGAGCGCTGGAACATGTCGAGCACGCGACGGGAGATCGTCGGAGACATCGGCGCACCGCCGTCCAGGATTCCACGGATCGCCTCGAGGAGTGAGGCGGGCGGGGTTTTCTTGAGGAGATACCCGTCGGCGCCGGCGCAGATCGCCTCGAAGACGCGATCATTGTTGTCGTACACCGTCAGCATGATCACTTTCAGGTCAGGGTGCTTGGCCTTGAGCAGCCGGACGCCGTCCACACCCGACATGCCCGGCAGTCCGATATCCATGAGGAGCACGTCCGGCAGCTCCGCGGAAATGCCGTCGAGGGCGTCCTCGCACGAACTGAAGAGTCCCGAACAGACAAAACCCTCGGTGCCGTCGATCAGGGCTGCCAGCCCTTCCCGGACATCCGCGACGTCCTCCACGATCGATACGACAATCACCCGTCTCTCGTTTCCCATCCGGAGGGGAAGCTATGGAAGCTCATGATTCCGATCAACCGCTTGTCTGAGTTGTTTTTCTGGAGGATCCGCGCAGAGGGACATCGAACCTGATGATCGTTCCCCCATTCGGACCGGTTGAGACCCGCATGCCGCCTCCCAGATGCGCCGCCCTGGTCTTCATGTTGGCCAGGCCGTGTCCGCCTCCCCCTCCCGCATTTACCCCACTGCCGTCATCGGAAACCTCGACGATCAACCTCGGCCCCGTAACGGCGATAGTGACGGCGATGGCCGTGCATCCCGAATGCCGGACCGCGTTGGTCATGGCCTCTTTCACCCCCAGCTGAATTTCCTTCTTGATTTCCGGGGTGAGTCGTTGACCACCAAGGTATCGGTCGAACGAGAGGGCGAACGAAACGTTACCTGCCGCCAGCAATCCCGCAGCGGTGTCCCGGATACGGTCGGCCAGGTCCGCCAGCGTATCGTGTCCCGGATCGATATACCAGACAAGGTCGCTCATGCCGTCGATGATCCGCCTGGCCATGGAGCCGATATTCTCCAGGCGCGAGAGGTTGTCGGTGGAACCTGGTTCGGCCTTCACGACCTCCGAGAGAATCGCGATCTGGGTCAGGTCCGAACCGATGTCATCGTGAAGATCGTTGGCGATCCGGCTGCGCACCTCTTCGACGGCCTTGAATCCTGACAACCTGAACCGGTAGAGACCGTATCCTGCCCCGACCACCAGGAACACCATCCCCCCGATGAACCACCACCGGTCCCAGAACGGGGCGCTCACGGAGAACTCCACGACTGCCGGCGCGAGGCTGGAAACCCCCCGGGCGCTGATGGCCTTCACCTCAAACCTGTAATCCCCCGGTTTCAACGCGGCGTAGGTGAGGGACTTCTGCCGGGTCGGGGGTTGCCATTCCCTGTCCGCCCCCTCTAGTTTATACACATAACGCATTTTACCCGGAAGTGTGTAGCTCAACCCCGTGTAAGCTATTGACAGGTTGGATTGCCAGTACGTCAGTTCGACCCTCCCCGTGACGGTGATGTCCGATCCGTCCACACGCAATCCCGTGATCAGCACCGGCGGGGCGGGCGCCGGAGGGGCTTCGACCTTCGGTTCGATCAGCGTCACGATGTCCGGGCCGAAGGCCCAAATCGCCCCGTCCGCACCCGCCGCACACGAGACGATGACACGTCCGTAGAGCATGTCATCGACCTCCAGGTGCGCGGGGCCACCCGGCGTGACCGACTGGAGGCCCGATTGGGTGCCCAGCCAGATCCGGCCGGACCGGTCTTCACCGATGCTCCAGACCGCGTTCGAGAGGAGCCCATCAGCGACCGTGATCCGGCGGACGGTGTCCCCGATGACGGCAAGACCCCCGTATCGGGTGCCGACCCAGATCTTTCCGGCGACGTCTTCGTGTATCACCCGGATGCTGTTGTCTGGAATATCGGCCGGAGCAGTGTATTTCCGTATCACCGACGCAGTGTCCCGGCCGAGCCTCACGTGCGTCAGTCCGTGGATATACTCCCCGATCCACAGGGTACCGTCGCGAGCCAGGCAGAGCGCGCGGATATCAGGGCTGTTCGCACCGGGGTCGCGGAAGATGACCCGGGGGGCGTACCCGGCCTGATCCCATGGATCGATCATCACGACGCCGACGCTTCCGATCGAACAGATGAGCCTTGAATCTGCCGTGACGATGAACCTGTAGAGATTACCGCGCGGGATGTCCCTCCCCGGTAGAAGCGCAGGACCCGGACCGAGGCGGGAAGCGGAGTCGGCACCGTCTGTCACAACGTGAAATGTGAGAACTCCCGACGTTGAGGAAATCCAGAACCCCCCCCTCGCACTATCGAACCCGATGCCGGTCGGCCTCTCCGCGTCACGATGCAGCGAGTGGGTGGCGGACTTCCATCGTCGCTCCGGGCCCCGCCAGATCTCCATCACCCCGTCCGGACACAAGACCCAGGCCCGCCGCGCGCCATCGAGGCCGATTGCGCCATCGTTGGCCACAGACATCGGCGCCCCGAGATTGAAGCTGAGATGGTCCGTGTATTCCAGTATCGACAAACCCTTCGTCTGGTTTCCGAACCAGACGTTTTCCTCCCGGTCCACCCAGGTGGTGAAGACGTCGTTTTCCGGGAGTCCGTTATCGATGCCATACCGGACGATGTCCTCCGCGGTCGAGGCGGAGTCCGGAAACGTGAACACTCCCTCAGCGGACGCAAGCCAGATCCTGCCCCGCGCGTCGGATCGCATCGAGATGGGGTGAACGAGCTCTTCGTGATGAATTCTCACCTTCGTGTTCGCATCGCGGACACGAACCAGTTCTCCCGATGACCCCACCACCCAGTAATTGCCGGGCCCGGTCAGGGTGGCCGCGACCACGGTGACACCCTCCGTAAACCCGGGGTCGATCCTCATTGGCCTGTCTGAAGGCCCGCCGAGATAATAGAGAGCGCTCCACGTCGCGAGCATTACTCCCCGACCATCCGGGTAGACTGCGACCACCTCCCTCCACGCGGAATCGGGGGATACCTTTCGAACCGTCCCCCGGTCCACCAGGAACAGCCCGTCGTCTGTGGCGCACCACAATCGACCCGAGGAATCTTCGACGGCCATGTTCACGCGGTTTGCCTTCTCGCCCCCCGGCATTTTCGTCACCCAAATCGTGTCACCTCGCACCAGACAAACCCCTCCGCCGTTGGTGGCAGCCCAGATGCCCCCTGAATCCGACCCGCACCCCGTAATCCAGTTGATGTGCGAATTCGGAAGCCCGTCGCGGACGGAATAGTTCAGGAACAGGTCGCCGTCGAATCTGCTGATCCCTTCTGATGTGCCGATCCAGAGAAAGCCCGTGGCGTCCTGGTGGAGGCAGCGAACCGAATTGGAGAGTAAGCCTTCACGAACCGTATAGTGACGGAATGAATAGATCTGTCCGCTGGCGGGAGTCGATCCTCCATTCAACAGCATCAGCCAGATAATCGTCAGGACAACCTGATTGCGCAAGAGACAAACCGGTGAAAAAGCGGCTTGATCGGCATCGGGCGGTCGATTATGCCGCTGATCTGAACGGAATTATAAGCTCCAGGCTGGAGGCGATCCCCGAAGAGCGCAGCATTGGAAGTTATTGGTCGGAATATACCCTCTCCCGGGGAAAATAACAATCGCGATAATCTGCATTCTGAATGCCGAGGGAGACCACACAACGGTAAAATCTTCCTCCATTGATCCATCACTTTACGCTCCACGCGGAACTTCCATATTTCACAACGCCGCAGCGGAGGATGCCGGTTCCGGGAATGATTTCGCCGAAAAAATATTTTGGAAATTTTCGTTGACGCCCTTTATTTTGTCGCGGAAATAGATTAAGATTGGAGAGCAACACGAAGGTACGCTGGGAGGCGAACCTGATACCGCAGATCGACCGTGCACACGGTCCCCACAGCATCGGCGGAGCTTTCGATCTCTGAATCGTCACCCGGGCCGATCCGGCGCCGGGAGTTTTTCAACTATACAGCACCGACGGATAGCACAATGTCAATTGTTCCCGCGACGGAACTCACCGGCACGACCGCCGGCGCCGCCTCCCAGGTTCCGCCCCTCCGGTGGGTGATGGTCGGATATTTTTTCTGGGTCGGAATTTTCCTCGGCGCCCTCATCATGCACAGCGCAACCACCTTCTGACAGCCTCACTCCGGCGCAGGCGCGCCGGCGCGACCGGCTACCGCATCAGTATCAACTTCCGCGAACGGGAGGCAATCGTCCGGTTCGCGTCCGTGTATTCCACCGTGTAGAAGTACACACCGCTCGCCGTCCCCATTCCCCTGTCATCAAGGCCGTCCCAGACCGCGTCGTGGTACCCCGCGCCCCGCTCCTCGCCGGCGATGAGCGTGCGGACCACCTGTCCGAGCACCGAACGGATCGTCAGCCGCACCGTCCCGGCGGCCGGAAGGCCGTAGCGGATCGTGGTCGAAGGGTTGAAGGGGTTCGGATAGTTCTGTACGAGCGAGAAGGTTTCGGGAAGGTCCCCGCGCGCCCCTTCGTCCACCCCGGTCAGGGTCTTGATCGCAGCCCACTTCGCGATGGCCGCGTCGGCGTTCGCCCGGAGGTCGGCCAGGTCGTTGCCGCCGACGAGCGCGAAGGCGACTTTTTTCGAGAGGCCGTCGCCGATCGCGAAGGGTCCTGAAGCGACCACGACGTGGGCGTCGCCCTTGTCGGGTTCCGTCACGATGCCGCCGCTGATCCAGTCCCACTTCGCCGCGTCGGAGAGGTCGATGCTCAGCGAGTTGTGAAGTCCGCGATACGACGCCGCGCCCTCCAGCGCTACGATGCCGCAGTGCGGCGTGGCGGCGGTGGTGTCGTACCACACGTACCCGAGGTTGCGCGACGCGTCGAACGCGGTTTTGTTCGAATCGTAGTACGAATTCGGGTTCACGGCAGCCGAGGCGGAATGGACGTCCCAGTCGAGGAACACGCCCGCGTAGAGGTTGGCGATCCCCGCCCCCGACACATTTTTCACCCCGTAGGACGCGATGACGTAATCATCGTCCGGCGCCGACCCGTACGCGTACGATTCCATCGTGACGCGCACGCCCAGCCTGACGGTCGCGGAGGCGGCCGAGTCGGCGAAGTAGGTGTTTCCTTCCTCGTCGGCGATGGTGCCCGGACCGGCCATGCTGTACGTGGCGGTGGACGTGAAGTCGTTGTCCTGGGTCCCGCTGTTGTTCCGGACCACGTTGACGAGTTTCACGGGGGAGGTCCCCAGGATCAGCCCGCCCTCGAAGAGCTGGTTGCTCCCGCCGAAGACGAACCCGACCCCCTGAGTGTTGTCAGGGAAATTCTGGAACCCGATCCGGCCGTTGTTCGTGAGCGTCGTCCAGACGTTGTTCACCGTGTGCGTCGCGAACGTCGGGTTGAAGAGCATCGTGAACTGCTGGCGGTCGAAATAGGGCCCGTCGGTGATCTCGAGCGTGAAGGTCACCACCTTGAGCGGGGCGATCCCGGGCTGGACCCGGATCCTGAAGGGGTTCGCCTGGTTGTCGACGCTCCCGCCCGTCGGTATCCCTCCGGCCAGGAAGAGGCCGTTGGTGACGGTGACGAACGCGTCGGTCGACGTGAGGGTGATCGTCGTGGCTGACGACGCGGGTTCGAGGAAATTGGTGAAGGACATGCCGATTTCGATCTCCTCGTTGATCTCGAACGCGCCGTTGTTGTTGCCGCCGGCCGAATCGCGCGCCACGTAGGAGACCATCCTGACCGACGGCGAGCTCTCCGTGAGCGCCCGCCAGGCATTGACCCTCCCCTTGCCGAGCTTGTACCGGTAGGTGTTGTTGGCGCCGTAAATATCGTCGCAGGTCACCCTCAGCCGTTCCCCGATCTGCTCGGGTGAATCTGCGGGGAAATGCGCACGGATCAGCGCGGCGACCCCGGCCGCCAGCGGCGTGGCCATCGAGGTGCCGGTGGCGTAGGCATACGTGCCCGGGTAATAAGTGCTGTAAATCTGCGAGGCTGCGGAGCCGGATCCGCCCGGGGTGCAGACGTCGACCCGTTCGTTGTAACTCGAATAGGTCGTCTTGAGGTCGGCGTTGATCTGCGTCGCCGCCACCGATATCACGTTGTCGTAGCTCGCCGGATACTGCAGCTCGGCGGCGGACCCGGTGTTGCCCGCCGCCGCGACGACCAGGGCCCCCTGCGACGTCGCGTAGTTGATCAGGTCCTGTTCGGCCTGGGAATACCCCGCCCCGCCCCAGCTGAGGCTGATGATGTCGGCGCCGGTTTCGGCGGCATAGACGATCCCCTGGTAACCGGCGATGATGTACGGCGTTCCGCCGGGGCCCCTGGTGTCATTGTCGGCCGTCGCCTTCACGGGCAGGATCCTGGTCCGGAACCCCGCCCCGGCGATCCCGCGGTTGTTGTCGGCGACCGCGCAGGCGATCCCCGCGACGTGCGTCCCGTGGGCGTTGTTCGTGCCGGTCGGCACGGGGGCGTTGTCCCCGAGGGGCGCGTTGTAATTCGCCCCGCCGAAGTCCCACCCGTACCAATCGTCCACCATCCCGTTGCCGTCGTCGTCGATGCCGTTCGTGCGCTTGCTGTTGCTGCCGCCGTCGGGCCCGTCCTCGCCGGGGTTGATCCAGACGTTCGCCGCGAGGTCGGGATGGTCGGTCTGCACCCCCGTATCGACGAAGCCGATGACCACGTTCGAATCGCCCTTCTGGATGTCCCACGCGCTGTCGGCCCTCACCGTTTTCAGGTACCACTGCAGGTTGAAGCTCGAATCGTTGGGCGTGTAGGCCGTCGCGTCGCTCAGCTCATAGATGAACCACGGCTCTGCGTACTCGACGCCGGGGGCGGAGGAGATTTCGGCGGCCGCCGTGAACGGATCGATCGGCGCGTCGTACCGCACGACGTAGAAGCCCGAGAGATCAAAGCGCGGGTCGGACGGAACGGCGCGGGCCCCCGGAAACATCCGCCCGACGGAACCCGACTGGTAGAGCCCGCCGAGGGCCTTCCCGGGGTCGGCGATCCCGGTCGGCGACGCCTGGTCGGCGGACATCTTCACGATGACCCTGTCGGGGAGGTACCGGCTGGTGGCCGCGGTTTTCGGCCGGACACCGGGCGGAATCTTGGAATGGGTCGCGATGCCGGCCGTTTTCAGGTTGCCGCCAGCCGCCGGCGCTGTGAGGAGGAGGCCGGACAGGGCCAGGATTACCGCTGATCGTGGAACGCTCATGTGATTTCTCCGGGATGGAAATGGTCTGATGCGTTATGGAATAATGTAGAAATATCCAAAAAGAGGCACAACGATTATTTATAGAGCCCGTGACGGCGGATATATTCCTCCACCGCGGGGGGAACGAGGTAGCGGATCGACTGGCGGAATTTCACCCTTCTCCGTATGTCGGTGCCCGAAATGCCGACCTGCGGGACCGTGACGAGCGTGGCGTGCGCGGGCAACCCGGGGCGGGATTTCTGGAGGTCGTAACCGGGCCTGCTCATCACGACCAGGTCGGCGATGTCGAGGATGTCGGAGGGCGATTTCCACCCCTCGAAATCGAACAGGTTGTCGGCGCCGATCAGGAGCTTGAGCCGGGACCCGGGATGCCCGGCCGACACCGCCCTGAGGGTGTCGATCGTGTAGGAGAGCCCGCCCCTGGCGACTTCGATGTCCGAGGCCTGGAACCCGTCGTTTCCGGCCGTGGCGAGTGAGGTCATCGCCATCCGGTCGGACGCCGGCGCGAGGGCCTGCGTCCCCTTGTGCGGCGGGGTGGAGGTCGGGACGAAGAGGACCCGGTCCAGCCGGAGCGTCTCGCGGACGCTCTCGGCGACGATCAGGTGGCCGCAGTGCGGGGGATTGAAGGTCCCGCCGTAGACGGCGACGTTCACGCGTTCGGCCTCTTCCAGCGGTATTTTTTCTCGAGCGCGCGGAACGCCGCGCTGGTCCGCTTCGGGAAATCGGGAGCCGCCGGGTCCATCGATGCCACCGCGGTCCGCAGCCTGTCGATGTTCCCGGTCGAATCGATCGTGAACGACGGCCGCGTCGGGAACACCATCACGTCGAGTTCGCACAGCCTGGCCAGGACGCCCGCCGGCCTGCCGAGAACGCTCACCCCCTTCCCGAAGAAAAGCGAGGGATAGCTGGACTTCAGCGAGAGGAGGACGGGCCGGTCGTCGTCCGAGGGGGTCAACACGGCGCAGTCGTCCTCGATACCCAGCTGGTCCGCCGCCCGCGTGAAGAGCCCCCTCCCCAGGAGGGGATTGTTCTCCACCACGACGGTCACGCGATGGTAATATTCGAGGAAGGCGCCCTCGACGGCCTGCTGCGCGCACTCGCCGAACTCCTCCGACGGCATCTCGATCCGGCGCGTGCCGTTGCCGGCCGTCAGGATCAATTTTTCCGAGGGGAAGCGCCGGCTCCGGTAGAGGAGGACGTCGGTGTCGGGGATCGCGGTCGCGACCTGCAGCAGGTCGCCCACGCAGGCGTGAAACACCGAATCGAGGTCCTCCCAGGGGAGGGCCGCGAACGGGCCGCCGTCCGCCGAGCGGCTGATCTCCGGCGTCCGGGCGAAGAGCAGGATGGCGTTCTGGTTTTTCACCGCGGTCCGTCCGGGGGGATGCGCCTCACCTTCACCTGGCGGATGCGCCGCTGCCCCTTTTTCGTCACGGTGAACTGGAGGTCGTTGTACTGGATGACCTCCTGGTTCTCCGGGATGTGGCCGCTGACCTTGAAGATGAACCCGCCGACGGTGTCGTACTCGCCGTCGACCGGGAGGTCCGAGCCGAACCGTTCGTTGAAATCCCTGATCGGCACGCCGGCGTCGACGAGCGTCGCGTCCTGCGCGACCTGCTCAAATTCCTTCTGGACCTCGTCGTACTCGTCGTGGATTTCCCCCACGATCTCCTCGAGGATGTCCTCGATCGTCACGAGGCCGAGCGTTCCGCCGAACTCGTCGATCACGATGGCCATCGTGACCTTGCGCTGCTGCAGCTCCCGGAGCAGCGTGCTGATGCTGAGCGTCCCCGGGACGAAATGGGCCGGCCGGATGATGTCGTCAAGGACGATCAGGTCGCGGTGCTCGATGAGGCTCAGGAGGTCCTTCGTGTGGATGATGCCGATGATGTTGTCCACGTTGTCCCGGTAGACCGGCATCCTGGAGTAGCCCTCCTCGGTCACCCGGCGGATGAGGGCTTCGCGCCCGATGGTGTTGCTGATCGCCACCATGTCCGTCCTCGGGACCATGATCTCCTTGGCGAGCGTCTCCGAAAAATCGAAGATGCTGGTGATGAGCTCCTTCTCGGTCTCGTCGAGGATGCCCGACTTGGCCCCCTCGCGCACGATCAGCTCGAGCTCCTCGGGCGAGTGGAGCAGTTCCTTGGTGGACGCGGGCGGGATGCCGATCACCCTGAGGAAGAAATTCGATGTCCCGTTCAGCACGAAGATGAGCGGCTGGAACAGGCGGTAGAAGAGCTGGAGCGGTATCGAAACGATGAACGTCGTCGTTTCGGGGTACCGTATGGCCAGCGATTTCGGCGCGAGCTCGCCGATCACGATGTGCAAAAAGGTGAGGACTCCGAAGCTCAGGCTGAAGGCGATCGCGTGGATGAGCGTGGGATCGGTGACGCCCAGGGCCGACAACGGGGGTTCGATCATCGTGGCGAGGATCGGTTCGCCCGCCCAGCCGAGGGCGAGGCTGGCGAAGGTGATGCCGAGCTGTGTCGCGGAAAGGTAGGCGTCCAGGTGGTCCACGATGTTCTGCGCCAGGACGGCGCCGCGGTGCCCTGATTTCACCCGCTGGGCGATCTGGCTGGATCGCACCTTGACGATGGCGAATTCCGCGGCGACGAAAAAGCCGTTCGCGACGACCAGGATGAGGAGGAACAGGAGGTTTCCCACCACCTCTGAGAAGCTCATGGTATCGCCAAAAACGCTGTCGACGCTGGATTAAGGGTCATCACCATCTCAATGTACGAGAATGGCCGGACTTCCCAAAATCCGCCTCAATAATAGACTTCCTCCAGGACCAGTCCGCGGGCGGGGGCGGCCGGACCGGCCTCCCTCCTGTCCCTGGCTTCCAGCATCCGCGCGAGGTCGGCGGCGTTGCGGTACCCCCTCCCCACGTCGACCATCGTCCCGACGAGCGTCCGGACCATCCCGTGGAGGAATCGGTCCGCGGTGATCCCGAAGAGCAGGCGGTCCCCCGCCACGTCCCAGCGCGCCTCGCGCACGGTGCAGCGATGGTGGTTCACGTCCGATCCCGCCCTGCAGAAGGACGTGAAATCGTGGGCGCCGAGGATCGACGAGGCGGCGAGGCGCATCGGTTCGGGATCAAGCGCGTATTTCACCTGCCAGCAATCCCGCCGGTCGAGCGCCACGGGGGAGGTGGAGATGGCGTACGAATATCGCCGGCCGACGGCGTCGAAGCGCGCGTGGAAGGTCGCGGCCGCCTCCTCGCACGCGCGGATTGCGATGTCGTCGGGCAGGATGCCGTTAAGTCCGCGGGCGATGCGCTCCGTCCCGAGAGCTGAGGCGCAGCGGAAGTTGGCCACCTGGCCGCGCGCGTGGACGCCGGCGTCGGTCCGGCCAGCGCCAATCAACGTGACCGGCTCGCGCAGCAGCGTCGCGAGGGCGTCCTCGATGGCGGCCTGGACGGTCGGATCGGACGCCTGGCGCTGCCAGCCAGCGTAGGCGTGTCCGTCGTATTCGATGAGGAGCCTGATATTCCGCATGGCGGCGGATCCGGGCCCCGGTCGGGCGGGGCCGCTCCCGTCGGTCAGAATTGCCGCGTGACGGAGAGGGCGATGCCGTGGGGACGGACCGGGCCGCCGAGCACCCTCGCCCCGATGTCGATGGCGCCGCCGGAACCCTCCCGGTTCCCCGACACGACCAGCCGGGCGGCGTTGATGGCGCTCAGGACGCGGTTGACGGCCAGCGCAGCGACCACGAAGCGGGTGTTGTTGAACATCGCGTCGGAGGCGACCCGCTGGTCGCGGTAGAGCTCGCGGTTGGCGGTCGCGTCCCATCGCCAGTAGGCGGCGGCGGGATCATAGAGCTTGTACGCGTCGCGGTCCCGGAGGACCTGCTCGTTGTAGCCGTACACGTCGTCGAAATTTCCGACGTTGATGTAATAACCGTCGTCCTTCCCCGCGGGGTTGAAATCCGCGTGGAGCGCCGCGTACGCCCGCGCGTCGTCCCGCATCGACCGGGCGTGGAGGTCCACCGCCCCGAGGCCGAGCCAGAGGACGCCGTCGGCGCCCGTGAAATATTTTCCCGAGGAGTAGTCGCCGGCGTAGAGCTCCCCCATCCCGGGGAGGAGCAGCGAATAGATGACCGCAAGGCCGACGCTCTTGCGTCCGGCCGGCGCCGTCCCGGGTTCCTGCCGGCGCTCCCCTCCGGGCGTGCGGACCGGGCCGCCGGAGAGGCCGACCGGGAACGCCGGGGGCACGGGGGACCCTTCCTGCTGCCCCGCCGCCGGGGTCGGGAGGGCGAGCCAGCCGGCGAGGGCGGCCGCGATGAATCGTGTCGTCAGGTCCTTGATCACAGTTGGCTCCTTGATGGACATTTCATGCTCAGGCGACCGCCGCCCTGGCGCCGTCGGCGAGGGTTCCGGCGCACCCATCCTCCGACGCCCCGGTGATCGTCACCGGGACGATCCGGTTGACCAGGTCGCCGCCCCCGGGGACCTCGACGCGGATGTAGTTCGTCGTGAGGCCCGACGCGGCGGCGGCGCCCGCAGCGTCTTCGAGCAGCACCCCGACGCTTTGTCCCAGGAACCCGCGGTTGAACGCCTCCCGTTTCGCGCGCCCGAGCGCCCTGAGGGCGTCGCTGCGATGGTAACGCTCCCGGGGTTCCACCGGGTTCCGCATCGTGGCGGCCGGGGTGTTTTCCCGCTCGGAGAAGGTGAAGACGTGGAGGTACGACAGCGGCATCCGCTCCAGGAACTCCGCCGTTTCGCGGAAGTGCGCGCCGGTTTCCCCGGGGAAGCCCACGATCACGTCCGCCCCGATGCCCGCCTCGGGGTCGTGACGCCGGATCGCCCCGACGAGCTCCTCGTACCGGTCCCGCGTGTACCGGCGCTTCATCGCGCCCAGGATCTCCGGCGAGCCGCTCTGGAGCGGCAGGTGGAAATGGTTCATGAACCGCCGCGATCCCAGGATGAAGTCGACCATCTCCTCCGTGAGGAGGTTCGGCTCGATCGAGCTGATCCGGAACCGGTCGACCTCGTCGAGTTCGTCGAGCCGCCGGAGCAGCCCCAGGAGACGCTCGCCCCTGCTCCTGCCGTAGTCCCCCACGTTCACCCCGGTGAGGACCACCTCGCGGTAGCCCTCCACGCCCAGCTTCCGGGCGGTCCCGATGAGCTCCTCCGTCGGTACGCTCCGGCTGGCGCCGCGCGCCATGGGGATCGTGCAGAACGCGCAGGTGAAGTCGCAGCCGTCCTGCACTTTCAGGAACGCCCGGGTGCGGGTACCGGCGTCGCAGGACCAGGCCGGGGCGCAGGCCTCGACGTCGTCGATGCAGGAGATGAGGACCTGGGGAAGGGACCGTTTTTCGAAATTCCCGGCGAGGACCGCCGCTGACAATTTTTCCGTCGAGCCGAGGACGAGGTCGACGCCGGGGATCGCCGCTATCTCGGCCGCGTTGAGCTGGGCGTAGCACCCCGTCACGATGACGAAGGTGTCGGGGGAGTTGCGGATGACGCGCCTCACGATCTGGCGGCATTCACGGTCGGCCCGTTCAGTCACCGTGCAGGTGTTCAGGACGAAGACGTCTGCGGGCTCTTTGGGTCCGACGATCGCAAAGCCGCGGTCGCGGAACCCCCTGCTCAGGGCCACGGTCTCGGTGTAATTGAGCTTGCAGCCGAGCGTATGAAAGGATGCCTTTTTCATCATAAAAAAATGGAGAGTTGCCGCGCGCGACAACCCTCCATCGTGTGTCGTTTCGCCGCGGCGTCAGTTCAGGAAATCGGACGTCGGCGGCTGGTCGGCGACGCCCTCGGAGTCGCCGGCCCCGCGCTGGACGCTGGCGACGTCCTTCGACGCCATCGCCGGAAGCTGGTGCTTCGAGGCGTAGTCGTCGATCACCGACTGGTCCTTCCCCTTCAGGAATTCGACCACCGACAGGACGATCTTCTTGCTGTCCTTGTCGAACTCGATCACGTGGAGCGGGAGCGAATCCCCCACCTGGAACGAATCGGCCACCTGCTTGACCGGCGAGAGGGCGAGTTGCGACGCGGGGACGAAGCCGTCCACGCCGCTCGGGAGCTCGACGATCACGCCCTTCTCGATGATCCGGACGATCTTGCCCTCGGTCGGGGCGCCCGGCTTGAACGCGTCCTCGAACGAATCCCACGGGTTGTCCTTCACCTGCTTGTGCCCCAGGGAGATCCGCCGCTGGTCGACGTCGATGCCGAGGATGACCACGTCGAGCCGCTCGCCTTTCTTCACCACTTCGCCCGGGTGGCGGATCTTCTTGGTCCAGCTCAGATCAGAAATGTGGACCAGGCCGTCGACGCCCTCCTCGAGCTCCACGAACACGCCGAAGTTGGTCAGGTTGCGGACCACGCCGTTATGTTTCGAGCCCACGGGGTACTTCTCGAGCAGGCTCAGCCAGGGATCGGGTTCGAGCTGTTTCATCCCGAGGGAGATCTTCTTGTTGTCCTTGTCGAGGCTGAGGATCACGGCGTCGATCATCTGGCCCATCGAGACGACCTGCGAGGGGTGCTTGATGTGCTGCGTCCAGCTCATCTCGGAGATGTGGATCAGCCCCTCGATGCCCTTCTCGATCTCGATGAAGGCGCCGTAGTCGGCCAGGGAGACCACCTTGCCGGTGACCTTCGTGCTGACCGGGTACTTGTGCTCGATGTTTTCCCACGGGTGCGGCAGGAGCTGCTTGAGCCCGAGGGAGATGCGCCGCTTCGCCTCGTCGAAGTCGAGGACGGCCACGCTGATCGTCTGGTCGAGTTTCACCACCTCGGAGGGGTGGTTGATGCGGCCCCAGGAGAGGTCCGTGATGTGGATGAGGCCGTCGATGCCGCCGAGGTCGATGAACACGCCGAAATCGGTGATGGCCTTGACGTTCCCCTCGAGGACCTGGCCCTTCTGGAGGCTGTTCATGATGCCGTCGCGCTGCTCCTGCATCTCGGCCTCGATGAGGACCTTGTGGCTCACGACCACGTTTTCGTTCGGATGGTTGACCTTCGCGACCTTGAAGTCCATCATCTTCCCGAGGTACTGGTCGAAATCGCGGACGGGCCGGATGTCGATCTGCGAGCCGGGGAGGAACGCGTCGATGCCCATCAGGTCCACGACCAGGCCCCCCTTGATGCGGCGGGTGATCTTCCCCTGCAGGACGTCGCCCTTGTCGTAGGCGGCGATGATTTTTTCCCAGGTCCGCACGAAATCCGCGCGCTTGCGGGAGAGGACCAGCTGGCCGTCCTTGTTTTCGACGCTCTCGAGGAACACCTCGACTTCGTCGTTGGGACGCAGTTCGTCGATGTTCGGGAATTCGGCGAGCGGGACGAGCCCCTCGGACTTGAAGCCGATGTCGATGGCGACCCCGTTGTCGGTGACGGCGACGACCCTGCCCTTGACGATCTGTCCTTCCAGGATGGTCCCGAAGGACTGGTTGTAGAGTTTTTCGAGCTCGCTGTGCTCCTGTTCGGAATATTCGCGCTCCTCGATTTCGGAGAACGACATCCTGTTGATGGCGTGGTGCCGCGGCCGTTCGAAGATGGCCTGGTCTCCCCGGTCGTTCGACTTGTTGGAAGGGCCTCTCCTCGAGTCCCTGGATTCGTTGCGTGCTGCCATTGATTCTCCTTGCGGATCGTGCCGGGCCCGTGGGCTCCGGTGCTAGCGTCCGTGACCTGCGCCCTCATGGAAGTCATCGACCATGAAGCGCCGTGAACACGGCCGAATGGTTGGTCCCTGTTCCAGTGATTTATGATGACTTGAAAAATCGTTCGACGACGCCCAGGATCGCGTCCACCTGCTGCCCCACGGTCAGCGCCGAGGTGTCGACCTCGATCGCGCCGTCGGCCTTCCTGAGCGGGCTCAGCGCCCGTGAGCTGTCCTTCCGGTCGCGCTCCCTGATCTCGGACTCGAGGGCTTCCACGGGGACGTCGACCCCCCGTTCGAGAAGTTCCTTCCTGCGGCGCCGGGCCCGTTCGGCCGGATCGGCGACCAGGAAGATCTTCACGTCCGAGTGGGGGAGCACGACGCTCCCGATGTCCCGTCCTTCGAGCACCACTCCCCCGCCAGCGGCGAGCCGGCGCTGTTCGTCGACCATCAGTTCCCGCACCGCGCGGATGGCGCTCACCTGGCTGACCGCCCCGGTGACTTCCGCCGACCTGATCAGCGACGTGACGTCCTCGCCGTCGAGCGCGATCCTGGGGGTCCCGGCCGAAACCTCGATCGCGATCGTCGTCTCCGCCGCGATCGCCCCGACCGCGTCGGCGTCGGCGGGATCCACGCCCCTTCGGAGGACCTTCAGCGTGATCGCCCTGTACATCGCCCCCGTGTCGACGTGGAGATATCCCAGCCGTTCGGCGACGAGCCGCGCCGTCGTGCTCTTACCCGAGGCGGCGGGGCCGTCGATGGCGATGACCAATTTCTTCAAATGCGAGGATTTTTTGAAGAATTTCAGGAATTTTAATATAGTGAATTCCCCTCTCCGAACCAATTCCCGGCGGGGGAATTCACGATCCCGAACCCTCAGGCAGACCGATGAAAAAACTCGCGCACCCGGAGATCGCCAGAAAACGATATTCCGCCGAAAAATTGCTCAAAATGGAGCGTTTTCCCATTTTCGTCCTCCTCGACGACGTCCGGAGCCTGTATAACGTGGGGTCGATCTTCCGGAGCGCCGACGGCGCCCGCGTCGCGAAACTGTTCCTGACCGGGTTTACGCCGGTCCCGCCGCGGAAGGAAATCGAGAAGACCGCCCTCGGGGCGACCACGACCGTCCCCTGGGAGCAGGTGCGCGATCCGCTCGACGCGATTGCGGCGCTGAAGCGCGACGGGGTCAGGATCTGCCTGGTGGAACAGACGGACGACAGCAGGCCGTACGATTCGATCCGGCGCGCGGACCTCCCGCTCTGCCTCGTCGTGGGGAACGAGATCAACGGCATCAGGGAGGAGATCGTCGCGGCCGCGGACATGGCCGTCGACATCCCGATGTACGGGATGAAGCAATCGCTGAACGCGGCCGTCGCCTTCGGCATCGCGGCGTTCGCCGCCGCGAGGGTCGCCGCCGGACCCGATGGCCGGGCCGGCGAGCCGCTCACCCCCCGTCGATGACTTCCCTGATCCTGCGGAGGATGTTGTCGGGGACGTACGGTTTCTGCATGAAATCCTTCGCGCCCGCCTTCAGGAGGTCCATCTTCAGGTTGGGATCGAAATAACCGCTGGCCAGGATCACCTTGACCTCCGGTTCCATCTCCTTCATTTGCTGGAACATCTCCCACCCGCCGAGCCTGGGGAGCCCCATGTCGGAGAGGATCAGGGCGATGTCACCGCGGTGACGCCGGAACATCTCGAGCCCCTCCTCCCCGTCCTGCGCGGTGAGCACGGTGTACCCGCTGCCGGTCAGGAAGGTCTTGAGCAGGTCCCGCAGCATCTCCTCGTCCTCCACGACCAGGATCGTTTCGCTCCCGGGCGGGAGCTCGACGGTCGTGTCCGCCACGCGGACCACCGGCGGGTAGAGGGCGTCGCTGATCGGGAAATAGAGATGGAAGGAGGTCCCCTCGCCCTCGCGGCTCTCGACATCGACGTACCCCTGGTGGCTGTTCACCACGCCGTACACCACCGACAGGCCCAGCCCGGTCCCCTGGCCGAGCTCCTTGGTGGTGAAGAACGGTTCGAAGATCCGCAGCCGCGTCTCCTCGTTCATCCCCGACCCGTTGTCGCGGACCGTGATGGCGACATACCGGTCGAGGAGGGCGTTCCCGAATTTCTTCCGGAGCGTCGCGCCGTCGACGCTGGCCGTGAGCAGCGTCAGCGTCGGGTTGTCCGACCGCCGGCGGGGATCGAGGAGCGCGTCCCTGGCGTTGACCGACAGGTTGAGCAGCGCCTGGTGGAGCTGGCCCTGGTCGGCCGTGATCGACGGGAGCTGCTGGTCGAGTTCGGTGGCGATCGTGATGGTGCGGGGGAAGGTCTCCCGGAGCATCCGGCTGAGCTCGACCACGATGGCGTTGGCGTCGAGGTCGTGGAACGACGGGTCGGCGCGCCGCGCGAAGGTCAGCAGCTGTCGCACCAGGCCGCTCCCCCGCTCGATGGCCCGCTTGATGGTTTCGATGCTCTTGGCGAACCGCGCGGGGTCGGACGGGCCGGCCTCGAGCAGCTGCGTGAATCCGAGGATGATCCCGAGGAGGTTGTTGAAATCGTGGGCGATCCCCCCGGCGAGCGTACCGATCCCCTCCATTTTTTGCGCCTGCCTGAACTGCTCCTCCAGGCGCCTCCGGTCGGTGATATCGCGCAGAAAGCCGCGGTGGGTGACGGTCCCGCTGATCGGATCGGTTTCCGCGGAGGCGGTCGCGAGGACGATCCGGGTGTCTCCGGCGGCCCGCCTGAGCTCGAACTCGAATTCCCGGATCGACCCGTCCTGGTCGAGCCGGCGGTGGTACTCCCGCAGCTGCGCGGGATCGCCGAAGAAGGCGTCGATCGACGGCACCGAGAGGAGGTCGGTCAGCGACTGCGAGCCGAACAGCTCCAGGGCCGCGCGGTTGACGTCGAGGATTTTCCCCCCGGTCGAGCTCACGAAGATGGCGTCCTGCGAGCCCTCGAAGATCGTGCGGTATCTCGCCTCCGAATCCTTGATCCGGATCTCGTCGAGCCGGCGGCGCGTGATGTCCCGCTGCGTGCCCCAGAGTTCGGAGAGGGCGCCGCGCTCCACGATCCCGATCAGGTTGAGGAGAAAATATTTTTCCGATCCGTCACCCGCCGTCCTGTGGACCTCCGACTCCTTGAGGGTGTAACCCGACGAGATGAAGTTCCGGACGACGGCGCGGTTCTCCGCCATCGATGGAAGCATCAGGTGCTCGATTTTCCGGCCGCAGACTTCCGAACCGCGGCCCGAACCGACCATCGCCGCCATCACGTCGTTGCATTCGACGAAGTAACCGTTCGCGAAGAACTGCCGTTCCTGTTCCGCAGGCGGGAGTGCGACCGGGATCGGCTCCCGGAACCTGACCCGCCAGATACCCTCGAAACTCTGTCCCACGAAGCGCTGGTAGCGTTCGTTGCTGAGTCGGAGCTCGCGCTCGGACCGTTTCCGCTCGATCACCCTCGCGATCTGCGACGACATGAACTCCAGGATCCGCTGCTCCCGTTCGCCGTAGGCCGACTCGTCGCTGTAGTGCTGGACGACCATCGCCCCGATCGGCTGTTTGTCGACGACGAGGGGCACGCCGAGCCAGATGGCGGACGGGGCCCCGACCAGTTCGGCCTCGCCGGTCCTGGCGAGCTCTTCCTGGTTCTCGAGCGAACAGAGGAGCGATTTCCCGGTCCTGATGACGTACTCCGTCAGGCCCCGCCCCGGCTTCTGGGGCGGCGAGGGTTCGTCCACTTCGTCCACGAAATAGGGGAAGCTCAGGAGGTCCCCGGCCGCGTCGTAGATCGCGATGTAAAAATTGCTCGCGGGCATCACCGTGCCGATGATGCGGTGGAGCGACATGTACAGTTCGTCGAGGGTGGAGGCGTGGTCCGAGGCGTCGGCGATCTGGTAGACCGCCTCGCGGAGGCTGTCGCCCGTTTCGCCGGGCGTCACCGTCGCGAAGGAATAGAGATAGGAGAGGCGTCCCGACTCCCGCTCCCGGAACCGGCGCACCGTCAGCGCGCAGGGGACCCGTGCCCCGTCCCTGCCGGTGAGCGAGGTTTCGACGCGCCACGTTTCGTCCGCGGAACTTTTCCGCATCCCCTCCGTGACCCGTTCATATTCGCCGGGCGGGAAGAGCGACCCGATCCGCGAACCGATGAGGGTGTCGGCCGGCCGCCCGCAGAACTGAGCGAGATCGTCCGTGGCAAACCGGACAATCCCCTCCCCGTCCGTCGCGCACGAGTACCCGCCGATGCCCCTGAGGGCGCGGAAGAACGAGGCATCGGCGGGCGCCATGTCGTGTCGCTGTGTCGCCATTGATCTCCGTCGCTCCCCTCCCGGCCGGCCCGGGCCGGTCACCGCGGAAGGGGCGCTGTAAAAATTCGACCGGAATGTAAGAAAGTTTTACGAGTGGTCAAACGGGGGGACCGGGCCCTCACATCTCGTGGGCGAGCGTGAAGAACTCCTCCTTTTCGCGGGTATGGATCCTGATGACCCCCGCCCGGACCAGGCTGACGAGGATCCTGGACGCCCTCCGGTCGCTGATGTTCACGAGGCGGCCGAACTCGCGCAGGGTGATCCGTTCGTGCCGCTCCAGGTACTCGAAGAGCCGTTTTTCGTTGTGGCCGATCGAGACTCTCAGCGGCGGTTCGTCGGGATTTTCGTCCCTCAGGATCCTGACCACTTCCCTGCTGGCCATCACCGTGTTGGCGTTGACCCGGATATAGACCCTCGTGCTCTCCCCGTTGACGCTCTCACGGTCGCCCACGTAATAATGGGGCTTCGTCCGGCTTTCGGCCACCACGCACACGATCACGTCGAGTCCGTCGAACGGCACGATGTCGATCGACGTCCGGACCGGGGGGTCGCAGAATTCCGTGCCGGCGATGCCGATCATTTCGACCTCGGATTTCTCGCTTTCGACGCCCACCACCGAGCCGTCGTCGTCGACCCCGAACAGAATGGTGCCGCCCCTCGTGTTCGCGAAGGAGATGAGCGTGCGGGCGATCTTCTCGGGCGAGGAGATGCGCCGCTTGAATTCGACGGTGAATCCCTCACCCCGGGCGATGATATCGTTGACGTCGCGGTAGTTCACGGGGCGGCGGAGGGTGGCGGTGGGACGTGATCTTCGGTGCGGTGGTCCAGGTAGTCCTGGAGAATGATGGCGGCCGCCATCCGGTCGATGTCGCCCTTCACCCTCCGTTTTTTCTTCGGAACGCCCATCGCGAGCTGCGTCGACCGGGCTTCAGCGGAAGTGAACCGCTCGTCCACGGCGATGACGCGGAGACCGCAGGCGCGGCCGAGCCGGGCGATGAACTCCTCCACCTCCAGCGCCATCTCGCCCCTCCCGCCGCTGAGGGTGAGCGGCATCCCGACGACCACCGTGGCCGCGTCGAACTCGGCGGCGATCCTGCAGACGTCAGCGACGAGCGTCCCGGTCCGCCCGAGGACGGTCACCCCACGGGCGATGAGGCCCAGCGGGTCGCTGACGGCGATCCCCACCCGTCTGCGGCCGTAATCGACGCCGAGGATTCGCCCGACCGGTTCCACCGGGGCTCACTCCTTCCGTCCGGAGTCGCCCGGGACGGGCTTCGTCAGGAAACTCCGGAGCAGCTTGCTCGGCTTGAAATGCGTCTTGCGCCGCGACGGGACGAACACGATTTCGCCCGACCTGGGGTTGCGCGCCTTCGGTTTCGACTTCGTCAGCTTCACTTCGAAGACGCCGAAATCGCGGATCTCGATCCGCAGCTCCGGGTCGGCCGACATCATCGTTTCCCGCAGGACGGCGAAGAGGTGGTCAACCCAGACGGCGCTCACCTGCCGACCTTCGCCCGTCAGGGCGCAGAGCCGTGTGACGATGTCCCTTTTCGTGTAGGTCGGTTTTCTCGGTCTCGGCACCCGGCCTCCTCCTCCTCACTCCACCAGGCGTTCCGCGTGGGAGACGCCGCGCACGTTCTTCAGTTTTTCGATGATCCGGTGGAGGTGCTCGGTGTTCCTCACGTTGATCAGGATGCTCCCGTCGAACATCGAGTCCTTCACGTCGATCTTGACTCCCCGGATGTTCGTGTTCTGGTAGCTGGAGATCAGGTGGGTGATGTCGTTGAGCAGCCCGGTCCTGTCCTCCCCCGCGATCCGGATCGCGGCCGCGTACTCGGCCCCGTTGACCGGCGGCCAGCCGACCTCGACGACGCGCTGCGGCTCCCGCTCGACCATCCTCGCGTAGTTCTGGCACTCCTTGAGGTGGATCTTGACGCCCTCCCCCCTCGAGACGAACCCGACGATCTCGTCGCCGGGGATCGGGTTGCAGCACTTGGCGAAGCTGTGGAGGTAGGCCTCCTGACGCCCGAGCACCGTGATGCCGCCCGTGATGTCCCTGGCGGTGGTCAGGAAGCGGTTGAAGAGTCCCGGGGGCCCCTCGGGACGCGCCGGGCTCTCCGGGCGGGGATGCTTCTGCTCGATTTCAATCTCGCGGATGACGGTGTCCGCGTCGATCACGCCCTGGTGGAGCCTGTCGTAAAAATCACCCATGTCGTCGGCGCCGAAGTCCCGCGCGAACCGGATCAGGTCGTCCTCGCCGAGCGAGAGTTTGTGCTTTTTCGCCCGCTTCTCCCAGAGTTCCCGCCCGGAGCGGATCGCCTTCCGCCGTTCCTCCTTCATCCACCGCCGGATGTGCGACTTGGCGCGGTGCGTGACCGCGAATTTGTCCCAGTCGGGGTTGGGCTCCTGGTTCTTCGACGTGATGATCTCGACCTGGTCCCCGCTCCGCAGCACGTGGTCGAGCGGGACGATCTTCCCCCCCACCTTCGCGCTCAGGCAGTGGTTGCCGATGTTCGAATGGACCGCGTACGCGAAATCCACCGGGGTGGAGCCCTGTGGGAGGATTTTCAACTCCCCCCTCGGCGTGAAGATGTAGATCTCGTCCTGGTACAGGTTGAGCTTGAAGCTCTCCATCAGCTGCTTGTCGGGGGCCTCCTCGTCCGCCCGCTCGAAGATCTCCCGGACCCAGGAGACCCAGTTTTCAAGCTCCTCGTCGAGCCGCGACAGGTTTTCCTTGTAGCGCCAGTGCGCCGCCACGCCCTTCTCCGCGATTTCGTGCATCGCCCTCGTCCGGATCTGGATCTCCACCATCTTCCCGTCCGGTCCCACCAGGGTGGCGTGGATCGACTGGTAGCCGTTCTTCTTCGGCATCGAGATGTAATTCTTGAACCGCTCGGGAATCGGCAGGTAGATCGACGAGATGACCCCGTAGACGGTGAAGCAGTCGTTGGGATTGTCGGTGTCGAGGATGATCCGGACGGCGAAGAGGTCGTACACCTCGTCGAGCGTTTTCTTCCGCTCGACCATCTTGTTGTGGATGCTGTAAAGGTGCTTCGGACGCCCCTCGATCGAAAACCGCGTCCCGTCGGCCTCGAGCCGCTTTTCGATGGGGACGATGAACTTCCGGATGTAGCTCTCCCGCTCCCGGCGCCGGGACTTCAGGCTCCGCGCGAGGTCCTCGTACTGCTGGGGGTCGAGGTACTTGAAGGCGAGGTCCTCGAGCTCCCATTTGATCTTGGCGAGGCCGAACCGGTGCGCGAAGGGGGCGTAGATGTCGAGAGTCTCGCGGGCCAGGCGCACCCGCTTGTCGGTGGAGAGGTATTCGAGCGTCCGCATGTTGTGGAGCCGGTCGGCGAACTTGAGGAGCATCACCCGGATGTCGTTCACCATCGAGAGGAGCATCTTGCGGTAACTCTCGGCCTGCGTGACCTCGTGGCTCCTGAAAATGTCGGTGATCTTGGTCGCGCCGTCGACGATGTCGGCGATGGTGTCGCCGAATTCCTGCCGGATGTCCTTGATCTCGTAATCGGTGTCTTCCGCCACGTCGTGCAGGAGGGCGCTGACCACCGACACGTCGTCCAGGGGGATCTCCCTGGCGACGATGATCGCGACCTCGTAGGGATGGTTGAAGAAGGGGTCGCCGGAAGCCCTGATGTCGTTCCGGTGGGCCTCGAGGCTGAATTCGAACGCGCGGCGGACCAGGTCTTCATTGACGGTCCGCAGGTTTTTCCTGCAGGCGGCGAGGAGATCGTCGAGTTTCTTCTTATAGATTCCGTTGCGCATGGCATCCGCCGGCGAGGGCCGAAAAACGATGATAAATGCTATAATTGAATATAAACGGGGGTGGGGTGAATGTCAAGGAGAGGGGGCGCTCCGGCGCGCGGAGCGGGACGCGGCCGCGTCCGGGTCAGCGGTTTTTCTTCCGGAAGACCAGGGAGATCGGGACACCTTCGAACCCGAAATGGGCTCGCAGCTGGTTTTCCAGGAAGCGCTTGTACTCGGTCTTGATCTTGAGGGGTTCGTTGGTGAAGAAGGCGAAGAGGGGGGATCCCGTCCGCGTCTGGGTGACGTAGTTGATCCTGATTTCGCGCCCCGACGACGACGAGGGCGGACGGCGCTCGATCTCCGGGAGCATGACGCTGTTCAGCTTGTTGGTCGCGATGCGCCGCGTGAACTGCGCATGCACCTTCCGCGCGAGCGTCACCGCCCTGAAGATCCGCTGCTTCCTCAGGGCCGAAATGAAGATCACCGGGATGTAATCGTACTTCCGGAGCATCGTCCCGATCGCCTTCTCGTACGAGAGCGCGGTGGCGGCGTCCTTCTCGACCGTGTCCCATTTGTTCACCGCGATGATGACCCCGCGGCGGCGGTCGCAGATTTCCTCGACGATGTGGAGGTCCTGCTTGTCCATCCCGGCGGAGGCGTCGACGAGCTGGATCGCCACGTTGCACCGCTCGAGGGCCTTGAACGTCCTCATCGCGCTGTAGAATTCCACGCTCTCCCTGATCCTGGCCTTCCGCCGGAGACCGGCGGTGTCGATCAGCAGGAACTCCTCCCCCTCGTGCCGCAGCAGCGTGTCGATCGCGTCCCGCGTCGTCCCCGGGACGTCGGTCACGATGGTCCGTTCCCTGCCGACGAGGGCGTTGACGAGCGTGGACTTGCCGACGTTCGGCTTGCCGACGATCGCGAGCTTCAGCATCCCCCCGTCCTCCGCGGCGGCCGGACCCTCGGCGCCGATGGCGGACACAAGGTCGTCCAGGAAATCGCCGATCCGGCGCCCCCCGAGCGCCGACAGCGGGACGGGATCGCCGAGGCCGAGCGCGAAGAACTGGCCGGCATCGCTCTCGCGCGACGGCCCGTCGATCTTGTTGGCGACGAGGAATATTTTCTTGGGCGACCCCCGCAGCATGCCCGCGATGTCGCGGTCGAGGACCGTGACGCCGGCGATGGCGTCCGTGACGAAGATGATCGCGTCGGCCTCCTCCATCGCGATTTCGGCCTGTTCCCGGATCGCCTTCTCGAAGACGTCGGCGGATTTGGGGACGTAGCCGCCGGTGTCGATGAGCGTGAACGACCGGCCGGCCCACTCGGCGGTGCCGTATTTGCGGTCGCGCGTCACGCCCGGTTCGTCGTGGACGATGGCGTCCCGCAATCCGACGATGCGGTTGAAGAGCGTGGATTTCCCCACGTTGGGACGGCCGACGATGGCGACGATTCCGGCCATCAGGAACCGCCCTCCCCGGACCGCGACCGGCCGGAGGCGGCAACGCCCCGGAGCCCCGGCACGTATCGATTACGTCGTCGCATACTTCAACACTTCGCTGATGTCTTCCGAAAATTTGTCGAACCCCCTCGACTTGCTGATATAGGCCTTCGCCCCGAGGTCGAGCGCGAAGCGCACGTCCTCCTCCCGGTCGGAGGTGCTGACGATGACCACCGGTATCCCGCGGAGCGACGGGTCCCGCAGGATGATCCCGAGGACCTCCCTCCCGTCCCGCCGGGGGAGATTGAGGTCGAGGAGGATCAGGTCGGGGCGGGGACACCGCGACGCGTCGTCGTACGGCTGCTTGCGGGTGAGGTACTTGAGCGCTTCCTCCCCGTCCCTCACCACCGCGCACGAGACGGGGACGCGGTTCCTCCGCAGCGCGTGCTCGGTGAGCCGCTGGTGCCCGAGGTTGTCTTCGACGATCAAGATATTGAAACGGCGGGTTTCCACGTGATGGGCCTGCACCACCCAGGGGGATTGAAAACCTACATAAAGTGTCGGGGCGGGCGGATTTGAACCGCCGACCTCTTGGTCCCGAACCAAGCGCTCTAGCCGGGCTGAGCCACGCCCCGATGGTGTTCCAAGGAGCCCAAAGATAGCAAAACGCCCCCTATTATCAAAACGATACCGGGGGCGCCGCGGCGCGCCGGATCAGCGACCATCCGCCAGTTCACGGTAGGTGCTCGCGACGTCCGACGCGATGCGGGGAATCTCCTCCGCGGACCCGATGTCGATCCATACCACCGACGGGTCGGCGCGGAACCAGGTCAGCTGGCGCTTCGCGAAGCGGCGCGAGTTCATCTGGATCATCGCGATCATTTCCTGCCTGCTGATCCGGCCCCCGATGTGGGCGACGGCCTCCCGGTATCCCACCGTCTGCATCGAACGGAGCCCCGGCGGATAGCCGAGCTCGAGCAGGCGCCGGGTTTCTTCCACGAGCCCCCCGTTCACCATTTCGATGACGCGGGCGTTGATCCGCCCGTAGAGCAGGGGTCGCGGCCACCGGAGGGCGACCTGCATGGAACGGAAGGGGATCTCGACAGGGGTCCGTTGATGGTCGGAGATCGTGCGGCCGCTGAGCGTGAACACCTCGAGGGCCCTGACAATGCGCCGGGTGTTGGTGGGGAGGCATTTCGCCGCGGCGGCGGGATCCACCCGCCGCAGCTCCTCCAGGAGGGCCTCCGCCCCCCCGGCTTCCAGCCGTTCCTCGAGCTCGTCCCGCACCGCCTGCAGCGCCCCCGGCCCGTCGAAGAGTCCGCGAAGCAGCGAACGGAGGTAGAGCCCCGAACCGCCGACCACCAGCGGGACGCGGCCGCGGCCCAGGATGTCGGCGATGACGCGGCGTCCGGCGGTCCCGAACCCGCCCGAATTGAACTCGCCGTCGGGCTCGAGTTCGCCGATGAAATGGTGGCGGACCTCCCGCAGCTCGGAGGGCGTCGGCTGGGCGGTCCCCACGGCCATGTACCGGTAGACCTGGCGCGAATCCGCCGAGATGATTTCGCACGGAAGGAGCCGTGCGACGGCGAGGGCGAGCGCCGTTTTCCCCGATCCCGTCGGTCCGACGAGCGCGAGGACCGCGGCGCTGCCCCGGTGCGGACGCCGGGGCGCGGACCCGCTCATTTCCATCCCGATTTGCCGATGAGGGGAACGAATTTGAACCCGGCGGTGTGCTGCGTTTCGTAACGGTCGCCCCGCCGGACGATCCGGTGGATGTCCTGCAGGTCGATCCCGCCGATCGGGATCACGAGTACCCCCCCGTCGGCAAGCTGCTCGAGCAGGGCCCGCGGCGGTTCCGGCGCCCCCGCGGTCACGATGATTCCGCGGTAGGGCCCGAATTCGCCCCATCCGAGCGTGCCATCGCCGCACTTCGAGGCGATGTTATATGAATGTTTTTCGAACCGTTTCCGCGCCTCCACGAGCAGCTGCATGTGTCGCTCCACCGTGAAGACGCGCATCCCCATCTCGGCGAGCACAGCCGCCTGGTAGCCCGACCCGGTCCCCACTTCGAGCACGCGGTCGCCCGCGGCCGCGCGCAGGGCCTGCGTCATGAAGGCGACGGTGTAGGGCTGGGAAATCGTCTGGGAGCAGCCGATCGGGAGGGCCGAATCCTCGTACGACCGGTTTTGGAACGCGGGACCGACGTATTCGTGGCGGTCGATGCGGCGCATCGCGTCGAGGAGGGCCGCGTCGGTGATGCCGCGCCTGAGGAGGAGGTCGATCATCTCCCCTCGTTCCTCCGAGAAGCGCCGGAAACCCTTCGCCGCCCCTGATGGTCCCGCGGAGTGGCCGGAGGCTATGGCTGCCCCCCCCTGAAGATCGACCGGATCGACCGCGGGCCCTTGTCCGGCGTCGGTTCGAGCCTCGCCTTCAGCTCTGCCTTCAATTCCTGCGTGGTGAGGCCGCGGATGAGGACGCCCCCGTCGGCGATGGAGATGGCGCCCGTCTCCTCCGAGACGACCACGGAAATCACGTCCGCCTGCTCGGAGATGCCGAGGGCGGCCCGGTGCCGCGTCCCGAGGGGGTGGTCGCCGATCTTGGCGGTCTGGGAGAGGGGCAGGGTCACCCGGGCGGCCTCGACCACGCGGTCCCGCACCACGACGGCCCCGTCGTGGAGGGGCGACCGCGGATTGAAGATCGAGACGAGGAGCGGCTTGCTGAGTTTCGCCTGGAGCGAGAGCCCCGTCTCGACGAACGCCTTGAGCCCGGTGGACCGGATCAGCACGATCAGCATTCCGTGGTGCTTCCGCGCCAGCTCGCCCGCGGCTGCGGCGATCTCGTCGATCGATTCCTCAGCGTTGATGCGCAGGAAGAGCCGCACGAACCGGTTCCTGCCGATGAGAACGAGCAGGCGGCGGAGTTCGGGCTGGAAGAGGATGATGAACGCGATGACCCAGATGTCGGTGAGCGTCCGGAGCATCCAGTTCATCGCCTTGAAATTGATTGCCTGCGCGATGAACGAGAAACCGATGATCAGCAGGAGTCCGGCGAAGATCTGCGCGGCGACGGTCCCGCGCATGATCATGTAGAGCTTGTAGAAGA
>CAZQSM010000018.1:0-10444 GCA_964596065.1 uncultured Chlorobiaceae bacterium
GCCCGATCCGGGAGTCGCGGGATACGGCAAGGCGTACGAGATCATCGCGGCGTCGCTCCAGCTCGCCGTGGCCGTCATCCTGATGTTCTTCCTCGGACGATGGCTCGACGGAAAATTCGGTACCGCCCCCTGGCTGATGCTCGCGGGGATGACAGCGGGTTTCGCGGGGGGGTTCTACTCCTTCCTCCGCTCGATCAGGAAGCTGGCGGACAACGACAACAACGGAAACAACAAACGGTAAACGCCCGGTGTCTTTCCCGAAACAGGTGTTCCTCACGATGGCCGCGATCTCCGCGGTCGGCTCCTGGCCGCTGGCGGCCTGGGGGGGACCGGGAGTGGTCGGCGCCGCCGTCGCTGGATGCGTGATGGCGACCGTCAACGTGCTCGCGGGGTACGCCGCGATCGAGCACTCCGCGGGGAAATCGATGAATACCTTCATGAAATTCGTCCTCGGGGGGATGGGGATCCGGATCCTCGCGATGGCGGGGATGCTCCTCCTGCTGACGAGGGTGTTCGGCCTCGACGCCGTCACGCTCGTCGCCTCGCTGGGCGTGTACTATGCCGCCTACCTGGCGCTCGAGGTGCTCTTCATCCAGAAAACACTGAATCTACGACAAGGCAGATGAACATCGACGACGATATGGTGAGGACGTGGTGAACACGATATTCCAGGAACACGGTGCCGCGATGGCCGACACGCTCGCGCACGGCGCCGCCGCCGCCGACACCCTCGCCCGCGCGGCGGCGGACGCGGCGCACGGCGGCGGGGGCCACGGTACCGACGAGAACCTTTTTTCCAGCCTGCTCCACCATATTTACGATTCGAACGAGCTTGAATTTCCACCCTTCGGCCATATCGAACTCCCGCATTTCGCGCCCGTGGACATCGCCGGGGTCCAGGTCGACTTCTCGATCACCAAGCACGTCGTCTTCCTCTGGATCGGCGCCCTTGTCCTGTTCCTGCTCGCCCTGACGGCGGCCAGGAAGAACGCGAAGAACAGGGTCCCCACGGGCCTCGGCAATTTCCTCGAGCTCTTCGTCGTCTTCGTGCGCGACGAGATCGCGGTCCTGAACATGGGGCCGGCCGGTCTCCGGTACATGCCCTATCTCCTCACGACGTTCTTCTTCATCCTCATCATGAACCTCGCCGGGCTGGTGCCCTACGGCTCCACCGCGACGAGCAACGTCTCGGTGACGGCGGGGCTCGCGATCGTGGCGTTTTTCGTGATCCAGGCGTCGGCGGTCAGGGCGCAGGGTCTCGGCCACTACCTCAAACACCTCACCGGCGGCGTCCACTGGGCGCTCTGGCCGATCATGGTGCCGATCGAAATCCTGGGGCTCTTCACGAAGCCGTTCGCGCTGATGATCAGGTTGTTCGCCAACATGGTGGGGGGACACATCGTCGTCGTCTCCCTCCTCGGGCTGATCTTCCTCTTCCGGTCGTGGGCGCTCGCGCCGGTCCCGGTGCTCTTCGTCCTCGGCATCAGCATCCTCGAGCTGTTCGTGGCGTTCCTCCAGGCCTATATCTTCACGATGCTCACGGCGCTGTTCATGGGGCTGGGCATCCAGGCAGCCCATCCGGAGGGCGCAGGGCACGACGACCACGGCGGCGGCCATTGACTATCTCTGAAATCAACCAACCACCATCCACCATCCACAATCAACAACCAAGGAGCAACAGCATGGAAGCAGTAGGATTAGGCTATCTGGCGGCCGGCATCGGCGCCGCACTCACCGTCATCGGCGCGGGACTCGGCATCGGAAAACTGGCCGCGGCGGCGATGGAAGCCAGCGGACGGCAGCCGGAAGTGGCCGGGCAGGTCCGCACCTCGATGATCATCGCCGCGGCGCTGATCGAAGGCGCGACCTTCTTCGCGCTCGCGATCTGCATCATCCTCGCCGGCAAGTAACCGGACGGGGAGGATGCCATGTTAGATCCGAATCCCGGGCTCATCGCCTGGACCATCATCACGTTCGTCCTGCTCCTGATCGTGCTCAGGAAGTTCGCGTGGAAGCCGCTGCTCGCGGCGCTGCACGAGCGGGAGGGCTCGATCCGGGGCGCCCTAGAGAACGCCGAACAGGTCAGGAACGAGGCGGCTCGCATCCTCGAGGAAAACCGGCGCCAGCTGGCCCTCGCGGGGGATGAGTCGCACAAGATCCTCACCGAGGGACGCGCCCTCGGGGAGAAGCTGAAGCAGGAAATCGTCGACCAGGCGAACCAGCAATCACGGCGGATGGTCGAGCAGGCGAAGCTCGAAATCGAGCGGGACAAGGAACGCGCCCTCGCGCAGCTGCGCGGGGAGGTGGCGACGCTCGCCCTCCAGGCGGCGGGGAAGATCCTGAACGAAACGCTCGACGAAAAGAAGCACCGCGCGCTCATCGACGAATCGCTCACCAGGCTGCCGAAGAACTGATGAGCAATATCAGAGCCTCGACCCGCTACGCCTCGGCACTGCTCGGGGTCGCCGTTGACCGCAACGAGCTCGACGCCGTGGCGGGGGACGTCGACTTCCTCGGGCGGCTGATCGCCGGGGTGCCTGATTTCGGGCATTTTCTGCGGAGCCCCGTCATCAACAAGGAGAAGAAGAAGAAGGCGCTGAGGGAAATCCTCGCCGGGAACACCGGGGAGACGGTGGCCGCCTTCGTCCTGCTCCTGGCCTCGAAGGACAGGGAGTCGCTGCTCGGAGAGATTGTCGCGCAATTCAACCGGCTGCGCGACGAGAAGCTCGGCATCCTCAACGTCACCGCCAGGTCGGCCGCGGAGCTCTCCCCCGAGCAGCGGAAGAAGCTGTCCGACCGGATCGGCCAGGCCACGGGGAAGAGCGTGCGGCTCGAGGTGGGACGCGACCCGTCCCTCATCGGCGGCTTCACCGTCCAGTACGAGGACACCGTCTGGGACGCGAGCGTGAGCCGGCAGCTTGAGCTCCTCAGGGAGCGCCTCGCCGGCGGAGCCTGACGCGCCCCCGCACCCTCGGGGTGATCGAACAACCAATTTATCACAAAGGAACCGGAAATGGCTGAAGTAAGACCAGATGAAGTATCCGCAATATTACGCAAGCAACTCTCGGGCTTCGAGAAGGAGGTCGATGTGTACGATGTCGGGACCGTCCTGCAGGTCGGCGACGGCATCGCGAGGGTGTACGGCCTTTCAAAGGTGATGGCCAGCGAGCTGGTGGAGTTCCCCAACGAGGTGTTCGGGATGGTCCTCAACCTCGAGGAGGACAACGTCGGGTGCGTGCTCTTCGGCGAGAGCAAGCTCATCAAGGAAGGGGACAGGGTCAAGCGGACGGGCCGCGTTGCCTCGATGCCGGTCGGGGAGGCGATGCTCGGGCGCGTCATCAACCCCCTCGGCCTGCCGATCGACAACAAGGGCCCGATCAAGACCGACAAGCTGCTCCCGCTCGAACGCAAGGCGCTCGGCGTCATCCAGCGGCAGGGCGTGAAGGAACCGCTCCAGACCGGGATCAAGGCGATCGACGGAATGATCCCGATCGGCCGCGGCCAGCGCGAGCTGATCATCGGCGACCGCCAGACCGGCAAGACGGCCGTGGCGATCGACGCCATCATCAACCAGAAGCACACGCACACCCCGGAGGCGAAGAAGCTCGGCGTGAAACCGGTGTACTGCATCTATGTCGCGATCGGCCAGAAGGGCTCCACCGTGGCGCAGGTCGTCGCGAAGCTGGAGGAGTATGGCGCGATGGACTACACCACGGTCATCAGCGCGACGGCCAGCGACCCGGCCCCGACCCAGTTCGTGGCCCCGTACGCGGGCGCCACGCTCGGCGAATTCTTCCGCGACAGCGGCCGCCACGCACTCGTCGTCTATGACGATCTATCGAAGCACGCCCAGGCCTACCGACAGGTGTCGCTGCTCCTGCGCAGGCCGCCAGGGCGGGAGGCGTACCCCGGCGACGTCTTCTACCTCCACTCGCGGCTCCTCGAGCGCTCGTCGAAGCTGAGCGAGGAGCTCGGCGGCGGAAGCCTCACGGCCCTGCCGATCATCGAAACGCAGGCGGGGGACGTGTCGGCGTACATCCCGACCAACGTCATTTCGATCACGGACGGCCAGATCTACCTCGAACCCAGCCTCTTCAACTCGGGCGTCCGGCCCGCGATCAACGTGGGCATCTCGGTCTCCCGCGTGGGCGGCAACGCGCAGATCAAGGCGATGAAAAAGGTCGCCGGCCGCCTCCGGCTGGAGCTCGCGCAGTACCGCGAACTCGAGGCGTTCGCCAAGTTCGGTTCCGACCTCGACAAGTCGACCCAGCAGCAGCTGCGGCGCGGATCGCGCCTCGTCGAGCTCCTCAAACAGGGGCAGTACGTCCCGATCACGGTCGAAAAGCAGGTCGTGAGCCTCTTCTTCGGGACCAACGGGTATTTCGACGACGTCCCCATCGAACACGTCCAGCGGTTCGAACGGGAGCTCCTCGAGACGATGGAGCTGAAGCACGCCGCGCTGCTCGGCGAGATCGCGCTGAAGAAGGACCTCACCGACGAGATCCAGAAACAGCTCCACGCCCTCGCGAAGGAGTTCGCCGCGTCGTTCAAGCGCTCCTGACCCATGGCCACCCTACGCGAAATCCGCCGCCGCATCGGCGGCGTCAAGAGCACGCAGAAGATCACCAAGGCGATGAAGATGGTGGCGGCCGCGAAGCTGCGGCGAGCCCAGGACTCCGTGGTGTCCGCGCGGCCGTACGCGCGCACGATGAAGCGGGTGCTCCGCGAGCTGGCCGGCGTCGTCGACGTCACCGCCAACCCGCTCTTCGCGGCGAAGCCTCCCGGGACGGTCGCGGTCGTGGTGGTGACAGCCGACCGCGGGCTCTGCGGCGCATTCAACACGAACATCATCAAGGCGGCCGTCGCGCACATCAACGCCAGCTATCCCGAACAGCACAAGGCGGGGAACGTGAAGCTGGTCTGCGTCGGGAGGAAGGGCTCCGATTTCTTCACGAAGAACGGCTACGCCATCGACGCGAAATACGTGGGGATCTTCGGGACGCTCGGCTTCGAGAACGCCCGCCAGATCGTCGCCCCCCTCACGGCCGGGTTCCTCGGAGGGAGCTACGACAGGGTGGACCTGGTGTTCAACGAATTCAAGTCGATCGTCCAGCAGAAGATCGTCATCGACCGGTTCCTCCCGATTCCGGCCGAAGAGGCGGCAGGGGAAACCGGCCCGGCACCGACCCCGGCCGTGACGACACGCGCGAATTACATCTACGAGCCGTCGGGCGAGGCGCTGCTCGCCGGGCTGGTCCCGAAGCACTTGAATTTCCAGGTCTGGAGGGTGCTCCTCGAATCGAACGCTGCCGAACAGGGGGCCCGGATGAGCGCGATGGACAACGCCACGACGAACGCCACCGACCTGATCCGCAGCCTGCAGCTCTCCTACAACAAGGCGCGCCAGGCTTCGATCACGAAGGAGCTCCTGGAGATCGTCAGCGGGGCGGAAGCGCTCACGAAAGCGGGATAATCAGCCCGCGGAGGCCGTTTTTCCCCGGGGAAAAAATAATTTTCGCGGGTTGAAACTTTTTCGTTTCCGTTGCGTTATTATATGTAGCACTACCAGATAGACTCCTCCGGGATATATCGGATGTGTGTGGATTAGTGGATTAGGTGGATGAGAAGAGGGGAAGGCAGGGTTACACCTGTCTTCCCTTTCTTCGTTTTCGGCCCGGGTTGGAGGGTCCGGCGGTGCCCCCCTCTGGTCGAATTTCGTTAAAACGGGGGAATTTCCGGCGCCGATTGCCACCGTCCACCCTTGCTTCCGGCCTAAATTTTCCTTAAATTTAATCCACTTTTTCTTGAAGAGCGCCAGGCCCCGGAACAGGTGCGGGGATGGCGTTTTTTATCGGTAGAACGCACTTTCAATCCCGCTGACCCGTTCATGTTTGAAGATCTGACCCAGAAGCTCGAGCTCGTCTTCAAAAAGCTGCGCGGGGAAGGGAAGATCTCGGAAGCGAACGTCTCCGAATCGCTCCGCGAAGTCCGGCGGGTCCTGCTCGACGCCGACGTCAACTACAAGGTCGTCAAGGAGTTCATCGGGGAGGTCCAGCGGCGCGCCGTCGGCCAGGAGGTGCTGCGGAGCCTCACCCCGGGCCAGCTCATCATCAAGATCATCCACGACGAGCTGGTCGCTCTGATGGGGAGCGCGTCGGCCGGCATCACCTATGCGGCGATGCCCCCGACGGTGATCCTGATCGCGGGTCTGCAGGGATCGGGGAAGACGACCTTTTCCGCGAAGCTGGCGCTGCACCTGAAATCGAAGGGCCGCTTCCCGCTGCTCGTCGCGGCCGACGTCTACCGCCCGGCGGCCATCGACCAGCTCGAGACGCTCGGGAAGCAGATCCAGGTCCCCGTGCACGCCGTCAGGGAACGCGGGGCGGTGGAAATCGCGGTCGAATCGATCGACCACGCGCGAAAGGGCGCCCGCGACGTGGTGATCATCGACACCGCCGGCCGGCTCCACGTCGACGAGGAGATGATGGCCGAGGTCGCGACGATCAGGCAGAGGGTGTCGCCGAACGAGATCCTCTTCGTGGTCGACGCGATGACGGGGCAGGACGCGGTGAATTCGGCGAAGGCGTTCCACGACCGGCTCGATTTCGACGGCATCGTGCTGACGAAGCTCGACGGCGATTCCCGCGGGGGCGCCGCGCTCTCGATCAGGTCGGTCGTTTCGAAGCCGATCAAGTTCGTCGGCGTCGGCGAAAAGCTCGACGCGCTCGAGGTCTTCCATCCCGACCGGATGGCGAACAGGATCCTCGGGATGGGCGACATCGTCACGCTCGTCGAGAAGGCGCAGGAACAGTTCGACGAGGAGAAGTCCCGGAAGCTCGAGGCGAAACTGCGCTCGTCGCAGTTCACGTTCGACGACTTCCTCGAACAGCTCCGGGAGATTAAAAAAATGGGCTCGCTCCAGCAGATCATGAGCATGATCCCGGGGATGAGCAGGATGGCGGGCAACGCCACGCTCGACGAAAAGGCGCTCGTCAGGGTGGAGGCGATCATCCAGTCGATGACCGCGGTCGAGCGGAACAGGCCGAACATCATCAACGGCCAGCGACGGAAGCGGATCGCCGCCGGCAGCGGCACGTCGGTGCAGGAAGTGAACAAGGTGCTGAAGCAATTCCACGACATGCAGAAGATGATGAAGACGCTGTCGAGGGGCCGGATGCCGCAGATGTTCCGCGGCATGAAACTTCCGGCATGATCTTTTCATTCATAACAACTACAACGTAAGGAGATACACCATTGGTCAGATTGCGTTTATGGCGCGGCGGAAAGAAGAAGCAGCCGATCTACCGGATCGTGGTCGCCGATTCCAGGGCCGCGCGGAACGGAAAGTACCTCGAGGCGATCGGCCGGTACAATCCCACCGTGCACCCGCTCGAAATCACCGTGAAGGATGACCGGCTCTACCTCTGGTTGAAGCGCGGCGCCCAGCCGACGGACACGGTGAGGAGCCTGTTGCAGCGGAAGGGGCTCTGGCTCCGCTGGGGCATGATGAAGAAGGGCGCCGACGAGGCGTCGATCGTGGCGAAGCTCGAGGCCTGGGCCGCCTTGCAGCCCGACAAGCTGCGCCGCGAAGCGGACCGGAAGGTGAGGCGGAAGACCGCGCGCAAGCAGAAGGCCGCAGCGGAGAGCGCCCCGGCGCCGGCAGCGCCGGCGGCCGAAGCCGCCCCCGCCGCGGCGCCTGAAGCCGCCGCCGCGGAAACGCCCACGGCGTGACGCCGGTGGGTCCCCGGCGATCCCGATGACCGTTCCGGGGGAGAACCCCCCGGGGGGCGTGAACACCGCAAGGAGGTTGCATGAAGGAATTCATCACGTACATCGCGAGGCAGCTTGTGGATGAACCCGACGCCGTGAGCCTCACCGAGGAAATCCTGGAGGATACGGTCGTCTACAAGCTGACGGTCGCCCAGCCCGACATCGGCAAGGTCATCGGGAAGAAGGGGCGGACCGCGTTCGCGCTGCGGACGATCGTGGCCGCCATCGGCAGGAGGGCGGGGAAGAAAGTCGTGCTCGAGGTCCTCGACTGAAACGGGAGCCCCGCGCGCACGACCGGGACCTGACGCTGGTCGGGAGGATCACCGGTTGTTTCGGCATCCGCGGGTACCTGAAACTCGAGCTTGCCGGACGGTCGCCGGAACGCGCGAACTCGCTCGGGCGCGTGTTCGTCGGGAGGGCCCCCGGCGACGCGGTGCCCTTCACGATCGGCGGCGTCAAGGTCGGGGGAGGACGCGTACTCATCCTGCTCCGGGGCGTGGATGACCGGACCGCCGCGGAACGCTTCAGGGGAACGCTGCTCTTCGTGGATTCGTCCGAAGCGGCGCCCCCGCCGGAGGGAGAATACTACATCCACGACCTGATCGGATGCGAGGTCCGCACGACGGGCGGAACGCCCGTCGGTCGGATCGACGACGTCCTCGAGACGGGGGGACAGCAGCTCTGGTCGGTGCGCGAGGGGGAAACCGTCCGCCACATACCCGCCGTGAAGGCTTTCGTCGTGAGCGTGGACACCGGGAAGAAGCGCATCGTCGTCGAGCTGCCGGACGGCCTCCTGGAACAGCAGGGTTGAATGGACATCCACGTGATCACGGGCTTTCCCGACCTGATGAGGAGCCCGCTCAACGAAAGCATCATCAGGCAGGCGAAGAAGAAGCGGCTGGTCAGGATCCGGCTCCACGACCTCCGGAAATACGCCCACGACCGTCACCGGACGATCGACGACACCCCCTACGGGGGGGGCGCCGGGATGGTCCTGAAACCGGAACCGTTTTTCGAGTGCGCCGAAGCGCTGTCGGCGAAGGGACCGTTCGACGAGGTCATCTACATGAGCGCCGACGGCGAGCGGTTCGATCAGAAGGCGGCCAACGCCCTCTCCCTGAAGAGGCGGCTGCTGGTGCTCTGCGGCCACTACAAGGGCATCGATGAGCGGATCCGGACGGAGATCGTCACGCGCGAGATTTCGATCGGCGACTACGTGCTCACGGGTGGGGAACTCGCCGCCCTGGTGATGATCGACGCGGTCGTCAGGCTGATCCCCGGCGTGCTGGGTGACGGGGCGTCGATGCTCGGCGATTCGTTCCAGGAGCGCCTGCTCGACCACCCGAGTTACACGAGGCCGGCGGAGTTCCGCGGCCTCAGGGTCCCCGACGTGCTGCTCTCGGGGGACCACGCGGCCATCGAACGGTGGCGCGGTGCGCAGCGGCTGAGCCGCACGAAGGCCCGGCGCAAGGACCTGTTGAAATAACACCAAGGAGAAGATCGCAATGGACAAGTTAAAGCTGGTGGAAGCGACGCAGATGAAAACGGACCTCGCCGCCTTCAACCCGGGGGACACGGTCAACGTCCACGTCCGCGTCGTCGAAGGCGACAAGGAACGCATCCAGCAGTTCCAGGGGGTCGTGCTCGGACGGCGGGGCTCGGGCCTCACGGAAACGTTCACGGTCCGCAAGATTTCGAACGGCGTCGGCGTCGAGAGGATCTTCCCGATCCACTCGCCGCGCATCGCGAAGATCGAAGTCAGCAAGCAGGGCCGGGTCCGGAGGGCGAAGCTCTACTACCTTCGCAAGCTCGCCGCGAAACAGATCCGCCAGAAGACCTCGACGAACTGATGCCGCCGCAGCGGCGGATCGGCATCCTTCCCGATCTGGTCGCCCGGCCGCTCTTCACCCGTTTCGACGCGCCGGGGTACGACATCGTCCGCGACGTTCCCGGCGCGCTCGCGATGAAGCTCCGCGGTGAACAACTCGACGGGGCTTTTTTATCCCCGATCGACGCCGCCCGGGGCCTGCCGGGATGCCGCCCCGCCGGAAACGGGTGCCTGGTGTCGCGGCCCGGGAGCGGGACGGCGAAGCTCCTCTTCAGGTCGGGCATCCGGGAGATCCGGACGCTCGCGGCCGACCCGGGGAGGACGTCGGAAATCGTCCTCGCCCACCTCGTCCTCGTCGAACAGTACGACACCGCCCCGACGATCGTCCCGAAAACGGGCGACCCGGGAGCGCTCCTCGCTGCCTGTGACGCGGTCCTCGTGGCCGGCGACGCGGCCGCGTCGGCGTCCGACGACGGCATCGACCTCGTCGGGGAATGGGCGCAGATGTCGGACCTTCCCTTCGTCCACGGACTCTGGTACGCGAAGGCGGGGGAGCTCGACCCCGCGTTGTTTTCCGAACCTGAGATCGATCGCGCCGCCCTCCCGGAGGGTGTCTCCTACCGGTTCGACGACGAAGCCCGCTCGGGCGTCGCCGAGTTCATCCGGATGGCCTATTATCACGGCATCCTGGGCGAAATCCCCGAGTTTTCCACCTTTCTCCCCGACTCCGCCCCCTGACGCCGTTTGGATTCCGGTTGAAAGATTCATATTTTTTTCCACCGCTCACGGCGGCAAACCGAACCCATAATCGCCGTTGCTCCGAAACCTTTCCATAAAAAATTACGC
>CAZQSM010000018.1:10544-35309 GCA_964596065.1 uncultured Chlorobiaceae bacterium
GCAAACCGAACCCATAATCGCCGTTGCTCCGAAACCTTTCCATAAAAAATTACGCGCTGATCGACCGGCTTGACGTCGAATTCGGCCCGGGCCTGAGCATCATCACGGGCGAGACCGGCGCCGGCAAATCGATCATCATCGACGCCCTCGGGCTCATCCTGGGGGAGCGCGCCGACCCGGCCGCCATCAGGCAGGGGACGGACAGGGCCGTGGTCGAGGGGATCTTCCGCGCCGCGGGCAACGGCGCCGTGGAACGGTTCCTCCGGGAGAACGAAATCGAGGCGGGCGAGGACCTGATCCTCCGGAGGGAGGTGAGCGCGAAGGGACAGGGGAGGGCGTTCATCAACGATTCGCCGGTGACGCTCGCGCTGCTGAAAGAGGCGGGCGAGATCCTGGTCGACCTGCACGGGCAGCACGAACACCAGTCGCTGCTGAGGCCCGGGACCCACCTCGCCCTGCTCGACGAATTCGGCCGGCTCGCGGCCCAGGCGGGCGAGTTCGCCGCCGCCCACGCCGACGCCGTGGAGGCGCGCGACGCCCTCCGCGACCTTCGCGGCCGCGAGGCGCGGCTGAAGGAACGCAGCTCGCTCGTCGCCTTCCAGCTCGGGGAGATCGACGCGGTCGGCCCGGAGGCGGGCGAGGAACAGCGCCTCGAGCGCGAACTCATCGTCCTGGAAAACGCCGAGAAACTCTTTTCCGCGACCGAACGGCTCTACGGGTCGCTCTACGAGGGGGAGGACGCCCTCCACGACCGGCTCGTCATCGCGCGGAACGAGCTCGAGGAGCTCGCGCGGATCGACCCCTCGTTCGAGGAGGCGGTCGGGGAGGCGGCGTCCGCGACCGCCATCGTCGACGAGCTCGCGAAATTCATACAGGCCTACAACGCGAGGATCGAATTCAACCCCGGCCGGCTCGGGGAGATCAGGGACCGCCTCGGCGCCCTGACGCTCCTGCGGAAAAAACACGGGGGATCGGAGGAGGCCGTCCTCGCGCGCCGGGCTGAACTGGCCGCGGAACTCGCCCTTTCCGAACATTTCGGGGAGGAGGCGCTGAAGCTCGAACGCGGGCTCGCCTCGGCGGTCGAACGCGCGTCCGACATCGCGCGGCGGCTCTCGGCGAAGCGCCGCGAGGCGGGGAAGAAGCTCGCCACGGCGGTCGTCGCCGAGCTGAAGACGCTCGGCATACCGAACGCGGCGTTCGAGACGGGCATCTCCGGCCGGCCCGGCAGCGAGGCGGACTCCGTCGTCAGGCTCGACGGGGAGTGGTTCCAGTCCGACGCCACCGGGATCGACGCCGTCGAATTCCGGATTTCCGCCAACGCGGGCCAGGAGCCGAGGCCCCTCGCGAAGGTCGCCTCGGGCGGCGAGATCTCCCGCATCATGCTCGCGATGAAGATGATCCTCGCGAAGTCCGAACGCCTCCCGATGCTCGTCTTCGACGAAATCGATTCCGGGGTGAGCGGGCGGGTGGCGAGCGCGGTCGGGGAGAGCATGAAGCGGCTCGGCAGGCTTCACCAGGTCATCGCCATCACGCACCTTCCCCAGATCGCGGGATGCGCGGACGCGCATTTCCTCGTGGAAAAAACCGAAACGCGCGGCAGCACGTCGACGCGGATGCGCCTCCTGGAACCGGACGAGAGCGTGCGCGAAGTCGCCAAGCTGATGAGCGGGGCCCGGGTGAGCGGGGCGGCCCTCGAGAGCGCCAGGATCCTCATTCACGGAACATCACACTGACCACCACCTACTGAAGGGACACACGGAGTGAACGCCTACCGAACCGCCAACGACAACGCCGGGGAAAGCGCCGGCACGCGCCCCGGCCCCAACCCCGGACTCATCGCCGCGCTCCTGCTCACGCTGCTCTGCCTCGCCCCGGCCGCGTGGGCGCAGCCGGCCGCGAAGAAGGTACCGCACGCCGACACGCTCCACGGCGACATCCGCGTCGACGACTACGCGTGGCTGAAGGAGAAGGATAATCCCGAGGTGATCGCCCACCTCGAGGCGGAAAACGCCTGGACCGACAGCCTGATGAAGCCCACGGAGGAGCTCCAGGAGATCCTCTACAAGGAGATGGTCGGACGGATCAAGGAGACCGACATGGATGTCCCCTACCCGTACGGCGGATACCTGTACTATTCGCGCACCGAGGAGGGGAAGCAGTACTCGATCAACTGCCGGAAAAAAGACGCCCCGGGCGAGGCGGAGGAGGTCATCCTCGACCAGAACGAGCTGGCGAAGGGGCTGGGGTATATGCGCGTCGGGGCCCTCGAGGTTTCGCCCGACCAGTCCCTGCTCGCCTACTCGATCGACACGAGCGGCTACGAGGCGTACGACCTCGTGGTGAAGGACCTCCGCACGGGCGCGATGCTCGCCGACCGGATCCCCGACGTCGTCTCGGTGGTCTGGGCCACCGACGGAAAGACCCTCTTCTACTCCAAGCGCGACGCCGCGCGGCGCCCGTACCGGCTCTTCCGCCACCGGTTGGGGTCCGACCCCGCGGCGGACCCGATGGTCCTCGAGGAGAAGGACGAGCTCTACAACCTGTTCGTCTTCCGCACGAAAAGCGACGCCTACATCCTCGCGGGGAGCGGATCGAGCACCACGACCGAATACCTCTACCTGCCCGCCGCCAGGCCGGAGGAACCGCTGAAGATGCTCCACGCCAGGGAAACGGACCACGAACTCGAAGTGGACCACCGCGGCGATTATTTCTACATCCTGACGAACAAGGGGGCGAAGAACTTCCGGCTCGTGAAGGCGCCCGTCGCGGACCCCTCCCCGGCGAACTGGGTGGAGGTCCTCCCGCACAAGCCCGACGTGACCCTCGAGGGGATGGCGATGTTCAGGGACCATATGGTGGTCGCGGAGCGGAAAAACGGCCTGCAGGAATTCCGCGTGATGGACGACGCTTCGGGCGGATTCCACTACATCGAGTTTCCGGAGCCGGTCTATTCGGCGTTTTTCAGCAGGAACGAGGTGTTCGACACGAACGTGCTGCGGTTCAGCTATCAGTCGTTCATCACCCCGCCCTCGGTCTACGACTATTCGATGACCACGAAGGCGCGCACGCTGCTGAAGCAGACCGAAGTGCTCGGCGGCTACGATCCCGCCCTCTACACGTCGGAGCGGATCCACGCGAAGGCCCCGGACGGCGTCAGCGTGCCGGTGTCGATCGTCTATAAGAAGGGAATGGTCAGGGACGGCAGGGCCCCGCTCCACCTCTACGGCTACGGCTCGTACGGGGCGACGGTGCCGGTGAGTTTCTCGTCGTCGAGGCTGAGCCTGCTCGACAGGGGGTTCATCTACGCGCTCGCGCACATCCGGGGCGGCGGGGACATGGGCCGCGGCTGGAAGGAGGACGGGCGGATGATGAAGAAGATGAACACCTTCACCGATTTCATCGCCTGCGCCGAACACCTCATCGGGGAGAAATACACCTCCCCCGAAAAACTCACGATCGAGGGGGGGAGCGCCGGCGGCTTGCTGATCGGCGCGGTGGTCAACATGCGGCCCGACCTCTTCAAGGCGGCGCTCGCGATCGTGCCGTTCGTGGACGTGATGAACACGATGCTCGACGCCTCGCTGCCGCTCACGGTGGGTGAGTACCTCGAATGGGGGAACCCGAACGAGAAGGCGTCGTACGATTACATGAAGACCTACTGCCCCTACACCAACGTCGGGAAGCACGATTATCCGAACATCCTCGTGAGGGTGGGGCTCAACGACCCGCGCGTGGGATACTGGGAGGGGACGAAATGGGCAGCGCGGCTGCGCGAGATGAAGACCGACGCCAACCAGGTCGTCATGAAGATCAACATGGGCGCGGGGCACGGCGGCGCGTCGGGACGGTATTCGCGCCTCCGCGAGACCGCGTTCAACTACGCCTACGTCCTGAGCCAGGTCGGCCTGACCTCGATCGGGACGACCCCGCCGGGCGACTGGAAGAAATGACCGACGGGCCGATCCGATGCCGCTGACGATCCATAACACGCTGACCAGGAAGAAGGAGCCGTTCACGCCCGCCGTCGCCGGGCGGGCGGGGATCTACGTCTGCGGCCCGACCGTCTACGGCCACTCCCACGTCGGGCACGCAAAGAGCTACGTGTCGTTCGACGTCATCGTGCGCTACCTCCGGACGCTCGGCCTGAACGTCCTCTACGTCCAGAACATCACCGACGTCGGCCACCTGACCGACGACGCCGACGAGGGGGAGGACAAGATCGAACAGCAGTCCCGGAAGGACAAGATCCACCCGATGCAGATCGCCGAAACGTTCACCCGGAGCTACCTCGCGGACATGGACGCGCTGAACGTGGTCCGCGCGGACATCTATCCGAGGGCCACCGGTCACATCGTGGAGCAGATCGGGCTGGTCCGGGGCCTGATCGACCGGGGGTTCGCGTACGAGGTCAACGGGTCGGTCTATTTCGACGTGTCAAAGGACCGGGAGTACGGGAAGCTCTCGAACCGCGCGGCCGACGAGGCGGCGACGGGCACCAGGGTGGCCGTCAAATCGGAAAAACGCCATCCGAACGATTTCGCCCTCTGGAAAAAAGCGGAACCGGGGCACATCATGCGGTGGCCGAGCCCCTGGGGCGTCGGTTTCCCGGGGTGGCACGTCGAATGTTCGGCGATGTCGATGAAGTACCTGGGGGAAACGTTCGACATCCACGGCGGAGGGATGGACAACCTCTTCCCCCACCACGAGTGCGAGATCGCCCAGAGCGAATCGCTCACCGGCAGGCCGTTCGCGCGCTACTGGATCCACAACAACCTGGTGACGGTCGGCGGGCAGAAGATGGGGAAGTCGCTCGGCAACACCATCCTGCTGAAGGACGCGTTCGCGAAACGGCACCCGCTCGTGATGCGTTTTTTCATCCTGCAGAGCCACTACAGGGGGACGCTCGATTTCACGGAGGCGGCGCTTGACGGCGCGGCGAAGGGCCACGAAAAAATCGTCAACACGATCCGGAACCTCCTCGCGGCGGTGGGGGCCGCGGGAGACGCCGGGCGGAGTGGCGATCAGGCCGGCGGGGGTCATGCCGCCGTCGGTCAGGCGCGCGTCGATCCCTCCGGACCCGCGGCGGGTTTCCTGCGGCGTTTCCGCGAGGCGATGGACGACGATTTCAACACCCCGCAGGCGATCGCGGTCCTGTTCGACGCGGCGAAGGAGGTCAACACCCTGCTCGCCGCCGGTTCGAAGGACGCGGCGACGCTGGCGGATTACGCGAGGTTTTTCGGCGAAACGGCGGACTGCGTGCTGGGGCTGGTGCCGTTGAAGGGGGCGGCGGGCGGCGGCGCTGCGGAAGGGCCGTCGATCGAACCCGCGCTGCTCGACCTGCTGGTGGAATTGCGCGCGGACGTGAGGAAGGAAAAACTCTTTCCGCTTTCGGACAAGATCAGGGACCGCCTCGGGGAGCTCGGCGTCACGCTCGAGGACAAGAAGGAGGGGACCACCTGGAAGCGACCCTGAGGACGGGTGGTCCGGAAATCACCCCGTCACGCCGGACGCGTCAGGAGCCGCTCCTCAGCCCCGGGCCCATTCGTACACTTCATAGCCGTCGACAACCCTTCCGGAGGGCTCGAAGCCGACCCTGTCGTTGAGCGGTTCGATCGCGGGCTTCGCGACGCAGACGCTGTTCGGTTTCGCGTGCTTCTGCATGTGGCCGGCGATGTCGATCACCCGGTCGCTGATCTCCTCGAGCGGCACCGAGCCGTCGTAATAGACGAACCCCGAGTTCACGCCGCACCTGACGCTGAAGTCCCTGCGGATCGATTTTACCTCCCGGTTGAACCGTTCGAGCCCCTCGATGATCTCGCGGGCCGCCCGCACCGAGGCGTCCACCGACGTGAAGCAGCTCATCACGCCGTCGGGGGTCCAGGCGGCGCGCAGGCAGCCGTGCGTGGCGAAGACCCGCTCGACGAAGCGCTTGTACTCCCTGAAATCGTGCTCCACGATGGCGGGCTCCTCGCCCATTTTCATCCCGGTGGAATCGACCACGTCCACCGCCAGGAAGGAGAGGTCGCGCCCCATCGCGTCGAGCTGCTTCTTGGCCTGGGAATACTCGCGCATCAGCCGTTCCCGGTCCTTGCGCTTCGCGTTCTTCAGCTCGTCGAGCGTGCGGTTGAGCGGCGAGAGGATGATCGCGTTCTCGGAGATGTTCATCTTCGATTTCCACTCGTCCAGGTTGCTCCGGTAGGAATGGAACTGTGCCGAGTTCTGGAACCGGTCGCCGGCCCTGCTGAAGATCCCGCCGACCAGGAGCGAGGCGGCGATCACGATGAACCTGGTGAGGTCCTTCCCGCCGTAGTGCGTGGGGATGGCGGTCCGGACGACGTCGCTCATCGACGATTCCGCCTTCAGCGCTGAGACGATGTACGGATACGACGCGGCGTCGTCGGCGAGCATCGCCAGGAAGGGCACCAGGTAGAGGAGGATGATGCCGATCATCACGCCGTGGAGCACCCGCATCAGGGCGGACATCACTCGGGCGGCGTGGGTCTTGAGGCGATCGTTCATAGGGATTCGGAGAGTAGTGTAGCGAAGCCCGGCCTGAAAGTCAACAATCAGGCCGAAAGCGCGCGGAGGTGGGCCTCGGCCGACGTGGAAAGGGCGTCGAGGTGGTATCCCCCCTCGAGCACCGACACGATCTTCCCGCCGCAGTACCGGTCGGCGGCGTCCATCAGGAGCCGGGTCATCTCCGAAAACGACTCCTCGGTGAGCGCCATCTGCGCGAGCGGGTCGAGCCGGTGGGCGTCGAACCCGGCAGAGATCATGATCAGCCCGGGGCGGTAGGCGTCGAGGGCGGGGAGGATGTCGCGCCGGAACGCCGCGATGTAGTCGTCGTGCCCGCTCCCGGCCGGCAGCGGGATGTTGAGCGTGTACTCGTGTCCGTCCCCGGTGCCCCGTTCGGTGCGCGCTCCGGTCCCGGGGTAGAGGGGATGCTGGTGCAGGCTGAAATAGAAGACCGACGGGTCCGCGTAGAAGATTTCCTGCGTCCCGTTGCCGTGGTGGACGTCCCAGTCGACGATCGCGACGCGTTTGAGGCCGTACCGGTCGAGCGCGTAGCGCGCGCCGACGGCGACATTATTGAAGAGGCAGAACCCCATCGCCCTGCCGCTCTCGGCGTGGTGGCCCGGCGGGCGGACGGCGCAGAACGCGTTCTTGAGGACCCCGGGGATGACCGCCTCGACTGCCGCCATCACCGCGCCGGCGGCGAGCATCGCGGCGTCGATCGAGGCCCGGACGACCACCGTGTCCCCGTCGTCGAGCCGGCCTCCGCCATCGCGGCACGCCGCCTTCATCTCCGCGAGGTGTTCCCGGGTGTGGACGCGGAGGATCGCCTCCTCGGGCGCCGGGTCGATGATCAGGTGCTGCAGCTCGTTCCAGATGCCCGTCGACCGGATGTGGCCGACGAGCGACGAGAGCCGCGCCGGCCGCTCCGGGTGTCCCGGACCGGTGTCGTGGTCGAGGAAGGCCTCGTTGTACGCTATTCCTGTGCGGCTGGCCATCGTTTTCAGACATAAAAATACGGAGAGAAATGCTGAATCCCAAGCCCGGGGGCTTGCATTTGCCCCCCGCCGTCTCTATATTTTTTGATGAGCCGGTCCGACACCCTCCTGAAGGAGGCCCTGGCCGAGATCGTCCGCGGGAGCAACGTCAAGAGGTCGGTCCACGACCTCGTCCACGACGGGAGGGACCTCACTGAAGATTTCATCGCCGAACTGGCCGCCGGGGGCTACCGTCCCTGCCGGGTGGCGGATGTCCCGGTGAAACCGGGGGAGCGCGCCCCGGCCTTTTACATTGACCAAAAAATTGCCTATTTTGGATGGGTGTTCTGGGAGCAGTTCACTTCGTGGAAGATCCGCAAGCTCTGGGGTTCGATACAACGGAACAGACGGGGAGACTGGTCGATCCAGGTCCCCGAATCGGGTAGCGCCGTCATCTACGCGAATTCAGCACTCACGATCGAAATGGATATTGACCGGCCCCCGGACATCTGAGGGGGTCTGCGGTCCCGTGCACCTCTTTCTCACCTTCTCCTCATGAAACAACACACATTCAAGGGCATCCTGGAACTCGACGGCCACAGGGGCGGCCGACTGAGGGAATATTCCCTCCTGCTCGACAAACAGCAGAGCGACCCCTCCGTCGGCAACGACCTGATCTCCCGCTGGAAGCTCCGCGAGGGATCGCTCATCGAGGCGGCGCTCGCCGGCAACGGACACGGCTCGGCGAAGGTCGCCTCCCTCATCAGCGTCAACGGCCTCCCGCCCGCCGAGTGGGCGACGAAGGAGGAGTATTCGAAGCTGACGGCGGTCGATCCCAACGAGCGCCTGCGGCTCTCCGCCGGGGACGCCGACGCCTCGATGCGCATCGTCGACCTGGTGGCGCCGGTCGGCAAGGGCCAGCGCGCGCTGATCGTTTCGCCCCCGAAGGCGGGGAAGACGATGCTGATGCAGTCGTTCGCCCACTCGATCGGTTCGAACCACCCGGAGGTCGACCTCCTGGTCCTGCTCGTCGACGAGCGGCCGGAGGAGGTGACCGACATGAAGCGCACCATCAAGGGCGAAGTGTTCGCCAGCTCCAACGACAACGACGGCCCCAGCCACGCGCGGCTCGCGAAGCTCGTCCTGGAGTACGCCCGGCGGAAGGTGGAGGCGGGCCGCGACGTCGTGATCCTGCTCGATTCGCTGACGCGACTCGGCAGGGTCTTCAACTCCGTCCAGAAGGGGAGCGGCCGGACGATGTCGGGCGGCGTGGACATCCGGGCGCTGGAGATCCCGAAGCGGATCTTCGGGGCGGCGCGCGCCATCGAGGGAGGGGGATCGCTGACCATCATCGCCACCGCCCTCGTCGACACCAACTCCCGGATGGACGAACTGATCTTCCAGGAATTCAAGGGCACCGGCAACATGGAGCTGATCCTGAGCAGGGACCTCGCCAACGAGCGGATCTTTCCGGCCATCAACGTCGTGGAGTCGGGGACCCGCCGCGAGGAGCTGCTGTTCAAGAGCGAAACGCCGAAGTACCACGAGCTGCGCCGCCTCCTGAACAAGATGAAGCCGAAGGACGCGATCCTGATGCTCCTCAAGGGCGTGGCGGACCATCCCACGAACCGCCGGCTCCTGGCCCGGCTCTCCGGAGAGAAAGTCCCTGCGTGAGTTTTTCCGTCGGCGTACCGCCCGGCTTCAGTTTCAGGTCGGTCGTCCTCAGCCACGGATGGTCGGACCTCGCCCCCTTCAGCGTTGATCCCGGACGGGAACTCCTCACCGTTCACCTCCTCGTCGGCGGCCGGAAGCCCGTCACCGCCCGCGTCTCCCCGCGGGGCCGGTCGCTTCTCGTCGATACCCGTTCGCGCGCCACGCTGGGCGACTCCGATCGCGGGGAAATCCGGGGCGTCATCCGATCCGCCTTCCGGCTCGACGACGACCTCAAACCCTTCTACCGTGAGGCCGCCCGTCACCCCGGATTCTCCTGGGTGCCGGAGCTCGGCGCGGGCAGGCTCCTCCGGGCCCCGACGGCGTTCGAGGACACGGTCAAGATGATCTGCACCACAAACTGCAGCTGGTCGCTGACAAAAATGATGATCAGGAACCTCTGCGAAAAACTCGGCCGCGGGCCGGCGGGCTCGAAGGCGTTTCCGACGCCCGCCGCGATGGCGGGCGTGACCGAGGCCTACTACCGGAAGGAGATCCGCTGCGGGTACCGCGCGCCGTACCTTCTCGAGCTCTCCCGACGGGTCGCCGACGGTTCTCTCGACATCGGGCGATGGAGGGACCCTTCCGTCCCCCCGGCGACGGTACGCTCGGAGATCGGTTCGGTCAGCGGAGTCGGGCCGTACGCCGCCGGGAACCTCCTGAAACTGATCGGCCGCTACGACGAGCTCGGCATCGACAGCTGGTGCCGGAAACATTTCAGCCGGATCCACCGCGGGGGGCGCGCGGCGTCCGACGCCGCGATCGAACGGCACTACCGGGGGTTCGGGGAGTGGAAGGGGCTCTTCTTCTGGCTCGACCTCACGAAGGAATGGTACGGGAAGTCGAACGCGGAGATCTTCGGACGATGACGCTTTCGCAGGCGGAGAGGGATGCCGTCGAAATTGAACTCGGCCGGGGGCGGGCGGCGCTTTCGGCGGGGAATGACGGCAAGGCGCGGGTCTGCGCACGCAGGGCCTCCGGCGTCGCGCTGAGGGCCTGGTACCGTGCGTCCGGGCGGCCGGACGCGCCGCCCGCGGCGCAATCGCTCCTGAACATCGCCCGCGCGGACCCGGCCCTGCCGGCGGAGCTGAGGGAGGCGGCCGTCCGTCTGACCACCTCCATCAATGACCGGGAGAGCCTGCCGTTCTCGGGCGACCCGCTGGGCGACGCCGCCGCCATCATCGCCATCATCGAAGCCCTTCCCGGGCCTTCCGGTGTTTGACGATTACCGGAAATCCCTCAAGCACCCGGAGGCGGAGGAACTCTTCGATCTCGGGTTCTACCGTCCACTGGCGTGGCTCTTCGTCCGCGCCGTCCACCGCACTCCCATCACCCCGAACCAGGTCACCGGGCTTTCGCTCGCGGCGTCGCTCGCCGCGGCGTACTGTTTCGGCCTCGGTGAGCTTTCGATGCTCGCCGCGGGGGCGGCGTGGTACGCGGCGTCGAACATCCTCGACTGCGCCGACGGACAGCTCGCGAGGATCCAGGGGAGCGGAACGCCGAACGGGAGGATCATCGACGGCCTCGCCGATTACGCCGGGACCGTGGCCATCTTCCTCGGGATCGGCATCGGGTTCTCATCGCTCGGGATGAACCTCTGGGCCCTCACCGTCGCCGCCGGAACGAGCAGCGCGCTCCACGCGATGATCTTCGACCACAGGCAGACTGCGTTCATCGCCGCGAGGCGGAGCGGCGCAGGGGCCGGCATTGCCTCCCCCGGCCTCAACGTTGCCGGCGGGGTCCCGGTCGGGCCCGGTATCATACCAGCCGCGACATCAACTCCGGCGCACCCCGGCGCCATTTCCCGCCTCTATGCCGGGTACACGCGGACGCAGGAGAGACTCGTCGCCCGGCTGCTTCCGGACCCACCGGCCGGCCGGCGGGCCGACCGGGACGCTACCCGGGATGGCGCGATGATACGCCTCTGGAGTTATCTCGGCCCGACCACCAACCGGACCGCGCTGATCGCTTTCGCGCTGATCGGACGGATCGACCTGTTCCTCTGGGCGGTGCTCGTCCCGGGGAACCTCTGGCTGGCGGCGCTCTGGTATCTCCAGCGTCGCGTCGACCGGAAGGATTGATCCCGATGGCCCGTCCCTCCCCCGCGGCGTTCTTCCGTCAATCCCTGAAGTCGAATTCCTACTTCGCCGACGAACTGATCAATGTTTATCTGCTCAGGCCGGTCGCGTCCCTCGTTGTGTGGGCCCTCTACCCGACCCGCGTCACTCCGAACATGGTCACCGTGGCGGCCATCGTCATCGGATGCGTGGCGGGGTGGTTCTATTCCGTCGGGACGGCGGGTGCCACGGCTTTGGCGGGTGTGTTGATTCTTCTGAAGGACATCGTCGACGACGCCGACGGCCAGCTGGCCAGGGCGAAACGGCTCTATTCGAGGCGCGGCCGGTTCCTCGATTCGATAGGAGATTTTCTGGTGGATGTCGTTGTGTTCGCGGGGATAGGCTGGTCGGTCTATCACGCCGGAATGGGGGCGGGAGGGGCCCTTCTGGCGTTGCTCGGCCTTGGGGGCATCACCCTACGCGTGTCCCACCACGTATTCTACCAGGCCTCATTCCTCCATACCGAAAAGCGGTACGGTCTCAACCGGATCGTGGAGGAGGTGACCGAAGAGGACAAGCAGGGAGACAGGATCGCCTACGCCCTCCAGCGAATCTTCGGCGTCATCTATACCTGGCAGGACCGGCTGATGCTGCGGATCGACGGGTGGTGCCGGAGAGGGAAAGTGAGCGATGAACTGCTCGCGACCTGGTACGGGGACCGGCTCGCGCTGAGGCTGAGCGGACTGCTCGGATTCGGAACGGAAATCGCGCTGCTTGCGGTTTGTTCCTGGTTCGACGCCCTGGAAGTCTACTTATGGCTGAACCTGCTGCTGATGAACGGGGTATGGCTCATATCCGTCCTCTACCGGAGGATCTACCTCAGCTCCAACCTCGTTTAGTCCCGCGACGATCCGGAGCGGCCTCCCGGGAGATCCCTGATTCATCAGGTCCCGCCGGCCCATACCACTCATCCGATCTCACCGAACCCCTCCCCGTATGGTGAAGCCACCTACGTAAGATAGACCGAAAAACTGGTCGGCTTTCCAGGTACGCTCTCAAGTGAATATTCGAAATGATGCGACAGGAGGATTTCCTGGACGAGCGTCAGGCCGATCCCCTGCCCGTTCTCCTTGGTGCTGAAAAAAGGCGTAAAGAGCTGCTGTCGCGCTTCTTCCGGGATCCCGCGGCCGGTGTCGAGGATCGAAACCACGTCCCTGCCGTTCGACCTCCAGATCCGGAGCGTGATTGTGCCGTCGGTCCCGATCGCCTCCATCGAATTTTTAAGGATGTTCAGGAACGCCTGTTCCATCTGGTGGGGGTCCATCAGCGCCGGGGCGGGCTCCGATTCCGTTTCCCACGCGAGCGCGATCCGCCGCTTCGTGAGCTCCGCGTGCATCAGCGCCGCGATGTTTCCGAGCGGCACGCGGATGTCGGTGAACACCCGGCGGGGGGGAGGGAGCCGGAGGATGTCGGAGAAGCCCTTCATGAAGGCGTTGAGGTGGTCGGTCCGGGCGATCGCCACGCTGATGGCCGTTGTAAAATCGGCCCGGTCCTCCGGCCGGAGCTGGCCCGCGTAATGGAGGCAGGAGTTGAGGAGCGAGTTCGCCGCCCCGAGGGAATTGTTCACCTCGTGGGAGAGCATCCGTATCAGCTTCTCGTACGCCGCCCTCTCGTTCCTGCGTAATTCCTCCGTGAGTTCCTCGAAGACGAAAAAGGTCCGGGGATGGCCCCGGTCGAGGAAACCCGACTTCCGGCAGAGGACCTTGCGGGCGCCGCGGAGGGGAAACACCGCCGAATCGCCAGCTTCCATCCCTCCCAGCAGGTGCGCGAAGGGGGCGCCGATCCCGGCGACGGGCCTCCCCGTGAGTACACCCTCCGGGAGCTGCAGGAGCGACGCCGCGGCGGGGTTCGCGTACGACACCCGCTGATCGTGGTCGAGGATCAGGACGGCGGAGGGGGAGGCGGCAAGGAGCTTGTCCAGAAAATGGTGCTGTTCCCGGATGGTGAGACGCTCGGCGCGGAGGGTGTCTACCATCTGGTTGAACACGCCGATCAGCCGGTCCATCTCCGGCGGTCCGGTCTCGCGCAACCGGGTGGAAAAGTCCCGTTCCCGGAGAAAATCGACGCCCGAGGCGATGAGGTCGAGCGGGCGGAAGAGGCCCCGGAAGATCGCCAGCGCGACGATGAACGACGCGATCAGGAACAGTTCCACCCCGATGAACCAGAGCCGCTCGCCCCAGAGGAGTTTCAGGAGGACGGCGGCGAAGAGGAGGTGGATGGTGACGAGGTAGAGCGTGAATTTCCGGCGAAGCGTCACGACGGGATCCCGAATTTCTCCAGCCGCCGGTAGAGCGCCGCCCGGCTCAGGCCGAGGCTCTCCGCGACCCGGCTGACGTTCCCCCTGAACTCCCTCATGCCGAGCTCGATCATCGCGCGCTCCATCTCCTCGAGCGTCATCGTGCCGGCGGGGGGGAGGGTGGCGTTCGCGAGGGCGGAAGAGTCCATCCGTCCCGGTTGGCTGAAATCGGCGGTCCCGAGCGTGTCGGACGATGTCATCATCACCGCCCGTTCGACCGTATGTTTCAGCTGCCGGATGTTCCCGAGCCAGGGGAGCTGCCGGAGCCATTCGAGCGCCTCGTCGCTGATCCGGAGGCCGGGGCGGCGGTAGACGCCCGCCATGTTCCCCAGGAAATGGAGCGCGAGGAGGGGGATGTCGTCGCGGCGGTCGCGAAGCGGCGGCACGTGGAGGGCGATCAGATTCAGCCGGTAGAGCAGGTCCTCCCGGAATTCGCCCCGCGCGATCAGGTCGGGCAGGTCCGCGTTGGTGGCGGAGATCACCCGGACGTTCACGGTCTTCGGCTCGCTCGATCCGAGGACCTCGTAGGTCCGGTCCTGGAGCACCCGAAGCAGCTTGGCCTGGCACGAGCCGTCCAGGTCGCCGATTTCGTCGAGGAAGATGGTCCCGCCGTCGGCCATCGCGAACCTGCCCCGGCGGTCCTGCTTCGCGTCGGTGAACGCCCCCCTGACGTGGCCGAACATCTCGCTCTCGAAGAGCGACTGCGAAATTCCCCCGAGGTTCACCTTGACGAACGGCTTCTCCTTCCGCGCGCTGTTCCGGTGGACCGCCTCGGCGATCAGCTCCTTCCCGGTGCCGCTCTCCCCGGTGATCAGGACGGTGGCGTCGGTTGAGCTCACCCTGCCGAGGACCTCCAGCACGCGGAGCAGTTTCGGGTCGCGCCCGACGATCTCCGCGAAATCGTACCGGGTGTCGAGCTCCGCGCGGGTGAGCGGGGGGCCCGACGGCCCGCGGGAAATTTCCGCGAGGCCGAGCGTCGTCCGGACCGTCTGGAGCAGTTCCTCGTTCGTCCACGGCTTGGAGATGAAATCGGCGGCGCCCGCCTTCATTCCCTGCACGGCGAGCGAGATCGACCCCCAGGCCGTCATCAGGATCACCGGAATGCCGGGATGGAGCGACTTGATCTTCCGGAGGAGGGAGAGCCCTTCGTCCCCCGACGTGCCGCGGGAAAAATTCATGTCCTGGAGGACGAGGCGGAACGGGGAGCCGTTCAATTCCTCGAGCGCGCGTTCGGGCGCGGAGACGCCCCTGGACGGGTACCCGGCCTGTTTGAGGAGGAGGGTGAGCGATGCGACGATTGAGGGGTCGTCGTCGATGATCAGGATGGCGCCGTCCATATGTCCGGACAAGCTACGGTATCGGGCGCCGAAATGCAACCGGCCGCGCGGCGCGGTTCCCTGCGCCGGGCCGCTCAGTCATAGTGCAGCGCCTCGGCCGGCCGGATCTCCATCGAGAGCCAGCTGGGGTAGAAGCCGCACGTCATCGTCAGGAGGTACATCAGCGTCACTGAAATCACGAACCCGATCCCGTAGACGAACGGGGGGATGTCGGAAATCAGGTCGAGGACGGGGAACTGGATGACGATGAACGCCCCGACGGCCAGTCCGAACGTCGTCAGGACGAACATTTCGCCGAGGATCTGGTGATGCACCTGGAGCGCGGTCGCCCCGAGGGCCCGCCGCAGGCCGATCTCCCGGGTGCGCTGCGAGATGTTCTGCCAGAGGACCCCGATCAACCCGAGCGCCACCATGAGGAGGAGAAATCCCGCGACGATCCCCCCGATCAGGAGCGGCACCAGCCGGGATTTGATGGCGGACGCGCGTTCACTCTCGAGCCGGACGATGGTGAAGGTCCAGCCTTTTTGTGTCGCTTCGAGCGTCTTCGCCAGCTTCTCCTGGAACTCGACGGTGGTGCCCGGCTTCACCCTCACAAGGATGTCCCAGGAAACCTGCTCCCCCGTCGTGTCGTTGGTCCGTATCCGGCGGAGGAGATAATTGACCGGGAGCGAAAACTCCCCGGCCTTCCTGAAGTCCCGGACCACGCCCACGACCCGCTCCTTGCCGAAGGGAAGCTCCCTGCCGAGCGGATCGGCCGCTCCGAAGAGGTCCAGCGCGAGCCGTTCGTTGATCACCGCGGGCGCCTGCGACGACCCGTCGTCCTCCGCGGAGAACCATCGCCCGGCGACGATGTCGACCCCGAGCAGCTCCCCGGCGGCGTCGGTCGCGTGGTTGACGTGGGCGTCGACGGACCGGCCTTCGACGTCGACGCCGTGGATCTGCGTCGAGGTGCTGTACGGGGCCATCCCGATGCCCCCCACCGACTCGATCTGCGGCAGGTCGCGGAGGGCCCGGCCGAGCAGTTCCATCCCCTCGAGCGTCGCCTGTTTGTTCGCGCCGCCGGCGTCGAGGGGATTGACGGCGATGCTCCAGACGCGTTCGAACGAAAAACCGAGCGGCTTGCGGTAATTGACGGTATAGAGCGTCGCCATCACGACGACGCCGAAGAGCACCAGGAACGACAGGACGATCTCGGTGAGGATGAGGCCGTTGACCCGCTTCCTGTTCCAGATGATGGTAAAGAGATGTTTGATCATCGCGTCACTCCTCTCAGGGCAGCCACCGGGTGCATGCGCGCCATCCTCCAGGCGGGGTAGACCCCCGAGATCAATCCGAAGGCGAGGATCAGGAGGAATCCGTAGAAGAACACGCGCAGGTTCAACGAAAAATGGGCGTACTGGATCAGGCCGCTCTCGTTCACCATCCCGAGCACGAGCGCGGTGCCGAGGAAGCCGAGGAGGCCCCCGATGGCGGTCAGGATCAGGTTCTCGACGACGAACTGGCCCACGAGAGTCGCCGACGACGCCCCGAACGACTTGCGCACGCCGATCTCCGAGGAGCGTTCGATGATCCTGCTGACGTTGATGTTCACGAGGTTGATCGTCGGCAGGAGCATGAACAGGAACGACGCGAGCAGGAAGAGCCCGACGGCCTGACCGCCGTACGATTCGATGGCGCTGTCGCCGAGGCCGGGATCGGTGCTGTACGACGCGCCGATCATCTCCCTCGCCGAGGCTTCAAACATCGTTTCGGCGGGGCTGTCGAACTTCGTGTAGTTGGAGCTCGGCAGGGGCACCCCGGGGAGCCGGGCCTTCAGGTCCCGCTTGATCCGGTCGAAATCGTCCCGGTCGTGGGCGAGGATCAGGCCGGTGAAGCCGCCCGTCAACCGGTCCCGGTACCCCGGATCGGGATTTGTGCTGATGGGCACCCAGACGTCGGCGAAGGGAATGTCGCGGTACCGGGGGATGTTCCCGACCACGCCGCACACCCGGTATTGCCTCCCGTTGAATTCGATGAATTTCCCGACGGCCGGGGCCCCGCCGAAATATTTCCCCCGCGTCGCGTCGTTGATCACGCAGACGTGGTTCGCCGAGGCCTCGTCGCCGGGGGTGATCGGTCCGCCCTCCAGGAACGCGAAGTCGAGGATCTTCCAGAACTCGCCGTCGGTCCATTTCAGCGTCAGCGGGATGTCGGCCCCGTCCCGGTACGCCGAGACGGTCCCGCCCGAACCGAAAATCGAGACCATCTCGACGTCCGGGAGCGTCCTGACGTACTTGGAAAGAAAACCGTATCCGGCGTTACCCGAGATGATCGTGTTTTCTCCCATCAGGAGCGCGTTGAAGACCCCGAGCGTGCGGTCCTGTTTCGTTTCGGGGGGCATCGGGGCGAACATATGGTCGAGCGCCGCGGTCACCACCATCAGGACCACGAGCGTGAAGCTGATGCCGAAGAGGCTGATGAACGTGAAGAACTTCCTCCGCAGGAGGACCTTGATCGCAACCTTGAAATAATTCCTGAGCATCGGGATTCTCCTAGTTGACCTGCCGGCCGTCGAACAAACGGACCGTCCGGCCCGTCATCTCCGCCATCCGTTCGTCGTGGGTGACCATCACGATGGTGGTTTTTTCCGTCCTGTTCAGGTCGAGCAGTATCGCGATGATCTCCTTCCCCATCTGGCTGTCGAGGTTCCCCGTCGGCTCGTCGGCGAGGATGATCTTCGGGTTGCCGACGATCGCGCGGGCGATGGCCACCCGCTGCTGCTGTCCGCCCGACAGCTGGGAGGGGAAGTGGTCCACGCGGGAGCTGAGGCCGACGCGCTCCAGGGCCTTCAGCGCGAGCCTCCGGCGTTCGGCCCCCGGCAGCCGGCGGTAGAGCAGGGGGATCTCGACGTTGTCCGCGACGCTCAGGTCGTGGATCAGGTGATAGGTCTGGAAGATGAAACCGATGCGCTCGTTGCGCATCCGCGCGAGCCCCCCGTCGTCGGAGAGGTCGACCGTCGATCCGCCGAGCTCGAGCCGGCCGCCGCTCGGTTCGTCCAGGAGCCCGATGATGTTGAGCAGTGTGCTCTTGCCGGAGCCTGACGGCCCCATGATCGAAACGAACTCGCCCTCCCGGATGGTCAGGTTGATCGCCTGCAGGGCGATGGTTTCGATTTTTTCGGTCTGGTACACCTTTTCGATGTTGTCGAGGACGATCATGTTGGTCTCCTGTGTGTCAGTAAATTTTGATGTCGGCGTCGGCCGCATAGCCGCTCATGTCGGAAATGATCGCTTCGTCGCCCTCCGAGAGTCCGTCGGTGATTTCCACCTCGTCGAACCCGACCACGCCGCTGGTCACGATGACCCGCGTCGCGGACCCGCCCCGGATCACGAAGAGGGTGTGCCTGTCGCCGCCGGTCAGGAAGGGGCCTTTCTTCAGGAGCAACACGTCGTCGCGCCTGCTCGTAACGAGCGAGACATTCACCCGGAGGTTCGGCCGGAGTTCACGGTTGGCGCCGTCCTCGAGGGCGACGGAGATCCTCACGACGCCGTTTTCGACGTTCGGATAGACCGTCTCGATCGAGCCGGCGATGGTTGAATCGTTCAGGCGGACGATGGCCGGCATGCCCGGGGTGAGGCGGGAGGAATGGATGTCCGAGAGCGTCGCTTCGACCCGGTAGCTGCCAAGGTCGGCGATGCGCGCGACCAGTTCCCCGCGCTGGATGCTCGATCCCACCTCCTCGCGGATCCATGTGACCACCCCCTCGCGGTCGGCCTCGCACGCCAGGAGTTTCAGCCGGCGTTCGATGTCCGCCTTCTCCTTCAGGAGCGCTCCCGCTTCCGCGGTGATCCCTTCCAGCCGGTTCCGGAGCGACAGCTTCGTGCTGAGGATCGATTGTTCGAGGTCGTCCTTCTCGATGGCGGCGATCCGTTCCTCGAGTTCCGTCTGTTCCATCTGGTCCTTCGAGATCGCCCCGATCTCCATCATCTTTTTCCCCTGGAGCGTCTTCGAATGCAGGTACTCGAGCCGCAGGGTCTTGATGTTCAGCTGGCCGTCGAGGTCGTTCAGGGTGCGTTCCATGTCGAGGCGCAGCTGCGCCTTCCCGTTTTCCTTGAGCGTGAGTTCCTTGCCGGTCCGCTCCAGTGACAGGTTCAGCTCGCTGGGGTCGAGCGTCAGGATCGATTCTCCCTTCCTGACCACGGAACCCGGTTTTTTCCTCACCGCGAGGAGGCGGGTGTCGCTGGGGCTGGATATGACCTGTTCAAAGGTGGGGACGGTGGTCCCGGTCGTGGTGATGGTCCCCTCGATGCCGCCCCGCCGGACGACCGCGGTCCGGATCGAGGCTCGCTCCACCGATGGCCGCAGGAGCGCGGAGAATGCGATGAACAGGAGGACGAGCGCGCCCGCCACCAGACCGATCCGGAGATACTTCCTGGTCTTCGTCCTGCGGAGGGTTCCTGTGTCGAGGGGGCGGTCCATAATACCGGTTGTTCCTGCAACGATCGTGCCGGAAATCGCGCTGAAAAATGGCGGCTCCCGGGGGTGTCGGAGGGGGCGGGTGTCCGCTTCCGGACAGTCGGTGTCCGGTCAGGAAGTATGGGTTTCGCCGGTGCCGGATCGGTCGCCCGGTGGTCACCGGGCGCGGGGGGACGCATTCTCCGCGATCGCGACCAGCTCCTCCCTCGTCAGCGTCGTGTTCGCCGCGAGCGCGGCCAGGTACGCCGTCGAATTGAACACCGGGTAGTCGGTCCCGAAGACGACCCGTTCGAGGCCGAGTTCGGTGAGCATCCCCGAGAGGTCTGCGAAATCGGCGGGGGAGAGCGGCGGGACCTGTTCGGTCTCTTCCGTCAGGGCGACGGCGGAGATGTCGAACCATATCGTGTGGTGCGCGAGCGTTCTCCGATCGTTCAGCGCCTCGGCGAACCGCCGGATGATCCCGCGCGTCAGGTGGTTGAACCCGCCGGAGGTGCCGAGGTGCGCGAGGTAAAGCTCGAGCGGAGGGGCGGGCGCGAGCACCGAATCGACCAGCAGCCCGACGTCCGCCTCTCCGAAATCCTCCCGCTGGTTGTGGAAATGGAGGATCACCGGCATTCCCTCGGCGGAGGCGAGGGCGAGGATCTCCTTCACGCGGGCGAGATGCGACGGGTTCCTGAGGCTCACGCCCGAGGAGGCGAAATGGAGTTTCAGCCCGTACATTCCCAGTTCGCGGCGGCACCGGACCAGTTCGGCCGCGGCGTATTCCCGGAGGGGGTTCACGCCTGCGAAGGCGAAGAGTTTTCCGGGGTGTTGGTTGGCCAGCCCCGCCACGAAATCGTTTTCCCGTTCGACGTTCGCGCGCTCGTCGCCGTCGGAAAATTCGGGTGAGCCGTAGAGGTAGGCCATCGAAACGAGGAACATTCCGTCGGCCGGGTTGAACTTCAGGATCGAATCGATGTGGGAGTAGGCGTAGTCGGGCTTCGAGAAGGGGACGCCGATCGACTTCCACCGTTCGACGAGCGACGGGCTCAGGACGTGGACGTGGTGGTCGAAGACCCTGACGGAATCGCCCGGGGGGAAGAGGGACGCGGATCCGGAGGGCCGCCGCTCGCCGCAGCCGGGGAGGACCAGCGCCGCCGCGAGGAGCGGCAACAGCCGGGCGGCAACCGGCCGGACCCCCCGCCGGGTCCGATCACGGGAGGCGTCCCCGTACGGCGGGTCCGGATCGACGCTCCGTCCCGGGATGCGCGTCACGCCTCCGCCATCTCCGCCGCCTCGACGCTCGCGAGCGCCTGCCCCACGTCCCAGATCAGGTCGTCGGGGTGTTCCACGCCGATCGAAAGGCGCACCATCCCCTCGCCGATCCCCATCCTCGCGCGTTCGCCGGCGTCGACGTCGCAGTGGGTCATCGACGCGGGATGCTCCGCGAGGCTCTCGGTCCCGCCGAGGCTCACCGCGAGCTTGATCAGCTTCAGGCTGTTCAGGAAGAGGAACGCCTCCTTCTCCCCGCCGCGGATGTCGAAGGAGATCATCGCCCCGTCGGAGAGGCACTGCCTCCGGTAGACCTCGTACTGCGCCCCGTCGGCGGGCGTCACGAACCCGAGGTAGTGGACTTTTTTTACCAACGGGTGGTCCCTGAGGAAATGCGCCACCAGCGCGGCGTTCTTCGTCTGCGTCTCCATCCGGATCTTCAGGGTTTCGAGGCTGCGCATCAGGAGCCAGCCGGTCCAGGGGCCCGCCATGTTTCCGAGGAACGTCCTGAGCGTCTTGATCCGGGTGATGTTCGCCTTCGCGCCGAGGCAGGCGCCCGCGATGACGTCGCTGTGCCCGCCGAGGTACTTCGTGGCCGAATAGAGCACGAGGTCGGCGCCGAGTTTCAGCGGGTGCTGCCAGAGGGGCCCGAGGTAGGTGTTGTCGACGGCGACGATCGCCGATCGGTCGGGAGTCGAGAAGCGGTCGGCGATCCTCCGGCACGACGCGATGTCGATGAGCGAATTGGTCGGGTTGGCCGGCGTCTCGACGTAGATCATCCCCAGGCGTCCGGAGTGCCCCGACGCCTCCACCAGGCGGACGATATCCTCCTCCGAGTGGCCCGCCTTGAACGCGACGACGTTGACGCCGAATTTCGTCAGCACATGCTGGATGAAATGGATGGTCCCCCCGTAGAGCGGCGTGCTGTAGAGGAGGAGGTCGCCCGGGCGGAGGAACTCGAGCATGACGGTCGAGATGGCGGACATCCCGCTCTCGAACACCGCGCAATCCTCCGCGCCGTCCCAGAGCGTGAGCCGGTTTTCCAGGATCTCGAGGTCGGGGTTGTTGAGGCGGCTGTAGATCAGGCCGATCTCCTCCTTCGGCCCTTTGTCGCGGTGGCCGTAGGCGACCTCGAAGAAGGCCTTTCCCTCCTCGGCGGTCTTGAACACGAACGTCGACGTCTGGAAGATCGGACACTTGACGGCCCCTTCCGAGAGCTCCGGTTTGTAGCCGTACGACATCATCAGCGTCTCGGGGCGGAATTGATGCTTGTTCATCGTCATGGCATGCCTCGCGTGATAGTCCTGTGGGAAGTGGCAGAACGCGTGGGGCGGTGATCTCCGCCCGGTGGGAATGTCGCCGTGTTGAAACCGCCGGGCCTACTTCGGCCCGGTATAGTACTTCATCGCCTCCGGCAGCAGGGCCTTGATGTCGTTGATGCGCGTATCGTCCGACGGATGGGTGCTCATGAACTCCGGCGGCTTCTGACCGCCCGATTTCGCAGCCATGCGCTGCCAGAATGACACCGCGGACCCCGGATCGTAGCCGGCCATCGCCATGAAGACCAGGCCGAGATGGTCCGCCTCGCTCTCCTGTCCCCGGCTGTGGGGGAGCAGGACGCCGAACTGCGCGCCGAGGCCGAACGCGGTCATCCAGAGCTGCTGCGTCTGTTCCGGCTTGCTCTGGAGCGCCGCCGACAGCGCCATCCCGCCCATCTGGGTGAGCATTCCCTGGCTCATCCGTTCCGCGCCGTGCTTCGCGACGGCGTGGGCCACCTCGTGGCCCATCACCACGGCGATTCCCAGCTCGTCCTGGCAGACGGGGAGGATGCCCGAATAGAACACCACCTTGCCGCCCGGCATGCACCACGCGTTCACCTCGTCGCTCTGGACCAGGTTGAATTCCCAGGCGTAGCCGTCCAGCTCCGACGCGAGCCCCTTGTCGCGGAAATATTTTTCAACCGCGACCTGGATCCGGCCGCCGACCTTCCTCACGAGGCGCGACTGAGCGCTGTCGGGGCTTTTCGGATTGTCCTTCAGGAACCCGTTGTACTGCTGGGAACTCATCGAGAGCATTTCGCCGTCGGGTATCAGGTTCAGCTGTTTGCGCCCGGTGATCGCGACCGTGGAGCACCCCGCGATCTGGAGGAACATCAGAATGGAGAGCGCCGCCGTGGCGGCGGCGAGGGCAGTGGCGCGGATTTTCATCGGTCTTCGGCCTCCGGAAAGAGATTCAATTCAAAAATACCAAAAAAAACGGCCGCAGTCAATCTTCGACCCGGAGGAAATGGTGGCTGGCGATCGTGAAGCCCCTGTTCAGGTAGAGCCTGTGGGCGTCGTGGCGCGTGGGGCCGGAATCAAGCGTCACGACCCTCATGCCGCGGGCCCGGGCGATGCCGAACACATAGTCGAGCAGCATCCCCCCGTACCCTTTTCCCCTCGCCGCCGGGAGGGTCGTCAGGTCGTCGATGTAGAGGTGTTTCCCGTGGAGGAGGAAATGGAGTTCCCGGAAGCCGATGGCCGCCGCGGCCCGTCCCCCTCCGGAGGAACCCTCCGCGGCGTCATCGGGGACATAGGCGAGCGTGTAACCGGACCCGATCATTTCCGTGACCGTCCCGACGAACTCATCCTTCAGCAGGTGCGGCCGGAGGAGATGCATCGCCTCCCAGCAGCGCGCGATCGTCTCCGGGGTGTTCGCGATCAGTATCTCCATGGATCAGGGTGCTCCGTTTATTGACGACGATGTCCGTAAATGGTGATGGCGATCCCGCCGAGGATGGCCGTCCCCGCGGTCAGCAGGCGCGGCGTGGCGGTCTCGGAAAGGATGAGGACTCCCCCCAGGGCCGCGATCACCGGCACGGCGAGCTGGACGACCGCGGCGCGTACCGCGGTCAGGCCCCTGAGGGCGCTGTACCAGACGGCGTACCCGAGTCCCGAAGCGAGCGCCCCGGACGCGACCGCCAGCCAGAGCCCTTCCGGGCGGACGATGCCGCCGGGGAGCGCGAAGCCGCCGATGACGGCCGCGGGGAGCGCGGCGAGGATGAAGTTCCCGGCCGTGTCGGCGAGGGGCGAGCCGGGGCGCCTGCCGCGCAACGTGTAGAGGCCCCACGATATCCCGGCGGCCGTCATCAGGATCGACGCGGCCGGGGAGGGCGCGTTGATGCCCGGCCAGGCGAGCCAGACGAGCCCTGCGATGGCGGCGGTTATTCCCGACCATTCCACTGTCGAGGGCCGGTACCCGGAGCGGAGGGCCGAGAGGATCATCGTCAGCTGGACTGCGCCGAAGAGGATGAGGGCGCCGGTCCCGGCTGGCAGCTCCACGTAGGCAAACGTGAACGGGACGGCATAAGAAAACAGCAGCACCGCGGGAATGCTCGCGCTCCGGGGCGCGGCCAGCAGGCGGTCTCCACGGACAAGGCAGATCAGGCCGAGGACGAGAGCGCCGGAGGTGAGGCGCACGGCGGCAAACAGCGACGGTTCGATCAACCCGTCGAGGAGCGCGACCCTGCAGAGAATCGAATTTGCCGCGAAGGCGGCGAGCGCGGCTCCGGTAAGCAGGGTTGTCCGGGCCGCCGGCCGGGGGTGTTCGGTTTCGATGTCGCGTTCTCCGATGATGAAACAATGTGCACATTTTACCGAATAACCTCAATATCCTCTCGCCCCGGGTCCGATTGCGCCGATGATTGAATTTTGAGTATATTAGAGCCGTTTCCTCGTTCGACGATCCATCGGGCGGACCCCATCCCCCGATCCCGGATCGATCCGGGGTGTCTTCATCCAGTAATCTCAACGTTTCGATGATCAAATCGCTTTCCGTCGTCTGCATTCTACTCTCCTGTGCCGCACCTCCGCTCCGGGCCCAGGGAGGATTCAACCCGGACAGTTCACTCCGGGCGATCCTCGATACGCTGCCCGGGACGCGGTTGAGCCTCCCGGAAGCCATCGCTGGCGCGGCGCGCAGCGCCGTCCGGTTGCGCGCCGCGGAGGCGGCGTACCTTGCCGCCAGGGGTACCGCGCGGAAGGAGCGGGGCCTCTTCGACCCGACGCTCGTCTTCGGACTCACGTACGCCGACCGCGACGATCCGACGGCGTCGTTCTTCTCCGGCGCGG
>CAZQSM010000019.1:0-33685 GCA_964596065.1 uncultured Chlorobiaceae bacterium
TCGCGCGGAGCTTCTGCCAGAGCTCCTCCGTGAGGAAGGGCATGAACGGGTGGAGCAGTTTCATCGTCTCCTCATAGATCATGATCGCCCGGCCGAGGACCGTCGACCGCACCCCGGCGGGTTCGTCGCCGTAGAGGCGGCCCTTCATCATCTCGAGGTACCAGTCGCAGAAATCGTGCCAGATGAAATCGTAGAGGATCCTGGACGCGTGGTTGATTTCATACTTTCCGAGCGCTTCGTTGAGCGCGACCGCGGTCGAATGATAACGCGACAGGATCCAGCGGTCGGCGAGGTCCGCGTGGGCGTCGGAGAGTCCCGGGGTGACCTCCGCGACCCCCAGCTCCGCGCTGTTCATCTGGAGGAAGCGTCCGGCGTTCCAGATCTTGTTGGCGAAGTTGCGGCCCATCTCGCATTTCTCGTTCGAGTACATCACGTCCTGCCCGAGGGGTGCCAGGTAGACGATGGTGAACCGGAGCGCGTCGGCCCCGTACTCGCCGATGACTTCCAGGGGATCGGGGGAGTTCCCCAGCGATTTGCTCATCTTCCTCCCCTGGGAATCGCGGATGATGCTCGTGAAATAGACGTGGCGGAACGGGACCTTCCCGGTGACTTCGAGCCCCGCCATGATCATCCTCGCGACCCAGAAAAAGATGATGTCAGGGCCGGTGACGAGGGTGTCGGTGGGGTAGAAATAGCGGAGCTCCTTCGTGTCGTCGGGCCAGCCGAGCGTCGAGAAAGGCCAGAGCCAGGAGGAAAACCATGTGTCGAGCACGTCCTCGTCCTGCCGGAGGTTCGCGGATCCGCAATGGGGGCAGGCGGCGGGCCGGGTCCGGGCCACGATCGGCTCGCGGCACTCGAGCCTGCATGCGTCGTCGCCGACGCAGTACCAGACCGGCACGCGGTGGCCCCACCAGAGCTGTCGCGAGATGCACCAGTCCCTGATGTTCGTCATCCAGTGTTCATAGGTCTTGACCCACCGCTCGGGGTAGAACCGCACGGTCCCGTCCTGGACGACGGAGAGGGCCTTTTCCGCGAGGGGTTTCATCCGGACGAACCACTGGTCGGAAAGGTACGGTTCGATGACGCTGTCGCAGCGGTAACAGCGCCCGACGTTGTTGGTGTAGGGCTCGGTCTTCACGAGGAACCCGCCCGCCTCGAGGTCGGCCAGGACCGCCTTGCGTGCCTCGAAGCGATCGAGGGAGCGGTAGGGTCCCGGGACGGCGTCGTTGGTGCGCGCGGAGGTGTCGAAGATCGCGATCGGGGCCATCGGGCCCGACGCGCCGGCGTGCTCGTTGAACCGCTGGCAGATCAGGAAGTCGTTCGCGTCGTGCGCCGGCGTGACCTTGACCATCCCGGTGCCGAACGACGCCTCGATTGACTCGTCGGCGATGACGGGGATCTCCCTCCCGGTGAGGGGAAGGCGGAGCCGGCGCCCGATCAGGTGATGGTAGCGCTCGTCGGACGGGTGGACGGCCACCGCCGTGTCGCCGAGCATCGTCTCCGGCCGTGTGGTCGCCACGACCGCCCATTCGCCGGAGTCGACGAAGGGGTAGCGGATGTGCCAGAGGGAGCCCTGCTGTTCGGTATAGTTGACCTCGTCGTCGCTGATGGCCGTGTGGTCCTTCGGACACCAGTTGACGATGTATTTCCCCCGGTAGATCAGCTTTTTCTCGTGGAGGCGGACGAACATTTCCTGGACGGCGCGCGAGAGGCCCTCGTCCATCGTGAACCGTTCGCGCTCCCAGTCGCACGAGGAGCCGAGCTTCCGGAGCTGGCGGATGATCGTCCCGCCGTACTCCTGTTTCCACTCCCAGACCTTTTCGACGAATTTCTCACGCCCCAGCTTGTGGCGGTTGGACCCCTCCTTCACCAGCGATTTCTCGACGACGTTTTGCGTGGCGATGCCCGCGTGGTCGGTCCCCGGCATCCAGAGCGTTTCGAACCCCCGCATCCTCCTCCACCGGATGAAGACGTCCTGGATGGTATTGTTCAGGACGTGCCCCATCGTCAGGATGCCGGTGATGTTCGGAGGAGGGATGACGATCGTGTACGGCTCCTTCGCCGGGTCGACCTCCGCGTGGAACAGGCCGCGGCCCTCCCAGAGGGAGTACCAGCGGGATTCGATCTCTGCGGGGTTGTACGCTTTTGGAATTTCGCTCATTGGGGTGGCCGTAGGGGGAAAGATACGTGTTTTTGGAGTCCGCGCAAAATCGCGGCGCGGAGGCGCCGGGGGATCAGCGGACGGTGAACCACCGCTCCGCGGTGGATGCGTTGCCCACGCGGTCCCGGAGGACGATCTTCAGCAGGTGTTTCCCCTTTTTCAGGCGTTCCCGTCCGGAGTATTTCACCCTGCGGTGTTCGCCGTCGATCTCGGGGACGATGACCGCGCCGTCGATCGTCACGACGCACCGCTCGAAGTCGACCCCGGAGAGATTGTCGTGGTAGCGGTAACTGAACGTCGGGATCCCGCCCGGGGCGCGGACCCTCAGGAGCCCGATCGTCGGCGGCGCGGCGTCGGAAAGGACGGCGACATCGCCGAGTGTCATCGAGAGGGTGCCGGAGATCGTGCCGGGGATCGCACCCGGGGAGGCGTTGAGGAGGACCCAGCCCTGGGTCCCCCTGTAGTAGATTCCCGGTTTTCCGCGGTCGGATGCGTCCAGCGGCAGGGAGACCCGGATGCCCCGGTTCAGCAGCACGTCGCGCGGTTCGAACGAGTAGACCGTCGCGCCGTCGTCGGTTTCCTTCGTCACGCTGAAGTGGAGGGGGCGGAAGACGGCGCCGGAATCGTACGACACCGAGAACGCGTCGCGGGCGGAGGTGAATTCCCCGGCCCGGTCGTGCGGTATCGAATAGAAATCGAGTTTCTCCTCGGCCGACAGCGTGTGACCGTTGACTTCCGCTTCCGCCCGGATCGTCCTCGGCTCGGCGTTGCGCGCGGGGAGCGGGTAGTATCCGACGAAGCTCGAGACGTCGCGTGCCTTCATCCCGACGGAGGCGGTTCGGAGCCCCTCCGAGACGATCACGGTCGGACGGTCGGTGAAGATGCCCGCCGAGGTGAGCGTAATTTTCAGCTCGTCGCCGACCACCTGGTGGTCGACCCGCAGCCGGTGCGCCGGGCCGTTCTCCTTCCTCCGGTTGACGAAGAGCGGATCGGACCAGGACCCCTTCTCCGTGCGGGCGGTGATCTTCAGGACGTCGTAGGCGCCGGTATTCACCGGGACGACGAGGGTGTCCCCGGCCCGGGCAAGCCGGTTTCCCGGGAGGGTGTGATCGGACCACGCGGGAGCGGACTGCCGGCGTCCGCCGACCGTGACGGCCGCGATCGGCGTCCGGGACCTGTTGATGAGCGTGACCGACCGGTCTGTGACCGCGCCGAGCGCGACGTCCGGGGGATGCGACACAACGATCGTCCCGGTGAGGGTGGAGGTGTTGCCGTGGATGTCCGTGCAGCGGACGGTGAACTGGTGGTCCCCCTCGGTGAGCCGGTCGGTGTTGATGACGCCCCCGCCGGGAGGGGTCCGATCGTAGAACGGAAGTTCGTTCCCCCGCTCGATGTAGAGCTTCTGGAAGCGCCCCTTCCCCCCGAGGATCATCGGGAGGTCGTAGTGGATGTAGATCTGCTTGGTCTTGAGGATCGGGACAGCGTTCATCGATGAGACGAACGCCGGCTCTCCGTCGATGAGCAGCTCCAGCTGGTGCACGCCGGTCCTCCCGCCGACGCCGTCGGAACGGTCGCGGGTTTCCACGCCGAAGCCGATCTCACCGCGGACCCTGATCTTCTCACCGAGGCGGTAGGTCCCGTCGCGGCGTTCGAGCCGCGAATAAATTTTCGGATCGTCCAGGTCGTTCACCGTCGAACCGGCGGCGAGCGGCCTGACCAGGAACCGGTAGAGGGTGGGCGGAATGTTGTCGATCATCCGGTATGGCTGACCAAGGAGAGGATTGACCGGGTTGAGGTTGCCGTCGCGTATCTCAAAATGGAGGTGCGGGGGTCCGAAGCCGGTGTCGCCTGAATAGGCGATCAGTTCCCCCCGTTTCAGCCGCAGGACCGGCGTCTCGTAGATGAGGTCGATCTCATAACTGCCGGTGCGCTCCTGTTCGGCGCGGGCCAGCTCCTCGATGGCCGGATTGAACGATTTCAGGTGTGCGTACGTGCTGATGTACCCGTCGGGATGCTTCACGTAGAGCATCTTGCCGTACCCGCTGGGGGTGATCCTCACCCGGAACAGGTACCCGTCCTGGACCGAAAAAATCCGGTGCCCCACCGTGCCGTTGGTGCTGATGTCGATGCCGCCGTGGAAGTGGGCCGACCGGTATTCGGCGAACGACGACGTGATTTTCCTGCTCGCGTCGGTCGGCCAGATATAGCCGCTGAAATTCCTGCCGACCGAATCGGGGTTGGGGTGGACGATCCGGTTCGGGCCGCTCCCGCGCGGAGGATCCCCCGCGAGGGAGGGCCGGTCCGCGGCGGGGCTGATAAAGATCGCGAGCGCCGCCGCGAGGCCGGCGATGAGGGCGAGGGGGCTTTTCATCCGGTCCGCAGGGGCTCAGGCCGCGACGACGGTGTGGCGTATGGCGGCGTAGCCGGAGAGTTGCGCTTCGATCTGGTCGCCTGGCCTGACCGCGGCGACGCCCTCGGGCGTCCCGGTGAATATGAGATCGCCCGCCTCGAGCGTGAAGATGGAGGAAATGTGGCTGATGAGCGTGGCCACGTCGAAGATCATCGCGGCGGTCGAGCCCCGCTGGCGGACGACGCCGTTGACCCGGCACTCGATGTCGAAGGTCGGCCGCGGCCCCAGCTTCGAGACCGGCACAAAATCGGAAACCGGCGCCGACGTGTCGAAACCCTTCGCCACGCTCCAGGGGAGTCCTTTTTTCTTCGCCAGGCTCTGCACGTCCCGGAGGGTCATGTCGAGCCCGACCCCGTATCCGGCCACCGCGTCAAGGGCTCCGGACACCGGGACGTTCTTCACCCTGCGGCCGATCGCGACCACCATCTCGACTTCATGGTGCATCTCCTTGGAGAACGCCGGATGGACGATGTTTTCTCCCGACCTGATGATCGAGCTGGGAGGTTTTAAAAACAGCACCGGTTCGGTCGGGACTTCGGCCTTCATCTCGGATGCGTGTTCAGCGTAATTCCGTCCGACACAGACGATCTTCGAAACCGTGAGGGAGGAATCAGAACCTGAAATATAAATAGTTCCCATTTTCTCTTAAAGTAAAGCTTTCAAATATAGTCATGGTCAGTATAATTTGCAACAGTCGGGCATCTGCCGATGTCGGAATTTCATTTCTGAAAAACAATAATTATATTAGACATTTCAGACCGAATAGAGAGAAAAATGGGTAAAACCATACAAACATACGAACGGGCGGGGGTGAGCATCGAACGGGGTGATGACCTCATCCGGAGGATCAAGGGGAAGGTCCGGGAGACCTTCTCATCCTCAGTTCTCGCCGATATCGGGTCGTTCGGCGGTTTTTATGACGCCCGGTTCAAGGGCCTCACGAGCCCGGTCCTGGTGTCGAGTGTGGACGGGGTGGGGACGAAGCTGAAGGTGGCGTTTTTAATGGACAGGCACGATACTGTCGGCGAGGACCTGGTCAATCATTGCGTCAACGACATCGCGGTCTGCGGCGCGAAGCCCCTCTTTTTCATGGATTATTTCGCCACGGGGAAATTGAAGACCCACGTTGCCGAGCAGGTGATCGACGGGATGATCCGCGCCTGCCGCGCCAACGGGTGCTCGCTGATCGGCGGCGAAACCGCCGAGATGCCGGGATTCTACCGGGACAACGAGTATGACCTCGCCGGGTCGATTGTCGGGGTGGTCGACCGGAAGCGCATCTACAACGGGAGCCGCGTGCGACGGGGGGACCTGCTGGTGGGACTGCCGTCCACCGGCCTCCATACCAACGGGTACTCGCTCGCCAGGAGCGTCCTCTTCGAAAAATTTGAATCCGACGACTTCGTCGATGAGCTGGGAACGCGGATGGGAGACGCGCTCCTGGCCGTGCACCGGTCGTATCTCCCGGCGATCGCGCTCGCGTCGAAGAACACCGGTGTCCACGCCTTCGCCCACATCACGGGGGGCGGCATCGCGGGGAACACCGGCAGGGTCGTGCCGCCGCCGCTCGCGCCGCGCATCGACTGGTCGGCCTGGAAAACACCCGCGATCTTCGCCCTGATCAGGAAACACGGACCCGTGCCCGACCCGGAGATGCGAAAGACGTTCAACCTCGGCATCGGGCTCGTGATCGTGGTGGCGCCGACCGCCGCCGACAGGCTCCTGCGGAGCCTCAGGGCGGCGGGCGAGCACCCGGTGGTCGTGGGGGAGGTGGTGTCGAAGGGATGACGAAGCCCCCGCCAACTCCCGCGCGGGTGCCGCCCGCCGGAAGCGATGCGTCCGGCCTGAAGACGGGACTGGAAAAACGCCTCGCGCAGATCAGGCTCATCAGCGAGGTCACCCGCCACATGACGGCCGATATGGAGCTGCAGGAGCTCCTCGACACCGCCGCCTCCTTCATCCAGAAGACGTTCAATTATTTCGACGTCACGGTCTTTCTCCTCTCTGCGGACGGATCGCTGCTCGAACTCTCCGCGCACGCGGGCAATTTCACCGATTTTCTCCCCCACGGCTACCGGCAGCGTGTGGACAAGGGGATCATCGGCCGCGTAGCGACGGGGGGCAGGGTGATCATGGCGAACGACGTCAACCTCGAGCCTACGTATCTCGCGCACGAGTACCACGACACGAAATCGGAGATCGCGATCCCGATCAAAATCGACGACAGGGTAATCGGCGTCCTGAACGTTGAGGATACCGAACTCAATGCCTTCGACGAGACCGACTCCCTGGTGCTCTCCACCCTCTCAGACCAGCTCGGCATCGCCATCAAGAACGCCCGGCTCTACGAGGAGCTGCGGCAGGCGAACATGAAGCTGATCGAACTCGACAGCGTCAAGTCGGACTTCCTCGGCATCGTGTCGCACGATTTCCGCTCCCCGCTGTCGAGCATCATGCTGGCGGCGCGGTCGCTCCTGAAGAACGAGGCGATCCAGAGCATCCCGAGGGCGAAGGAATACATGCAGCTCATCGTGGACCAGGCCGTCCGGCTCAACCAGCTCGCCGAGGACACACTCTCGATCACCAAGCTGGAGTCGGGCCAGCTCACCTATTATTTCAAGATCGTCAATATCGAGCGGCTCATCCAGGACGCGGTGTCGATGGTGAAATTCTCCCGCCGGCACGAATTCGAATACTCCGTGGATCCCGACGCCCTGTTCATCAAAGGCGACCAGTCGAAGCTCCGGCAGGTGCTGCAGAACCTCGTCAGCAACGCCGTGAAATATTCGCCCGCCGGCGGGAAGATCACCGTCCGCGTCGAAAACCGCTCATCAGAGGAAATACTGGTCTCGGTCTCGGACCAGGGGATGGGCATCCCGAAGGAAAAACTGGGAAGGCTGTTTCAAAAATTCTCGCGCATCGATTCGAAGGAATCGAAGGAGATCAAGGGAGCGGGGCTGGGTCTCTGGATCTGCCGCGAAGTGGTCCTCGGACACGGGGGTTCGATCTGGATGGAGAGTGAACCGGGCAAGGGGTCGACCGCGAAGTTCATCGTCCTCCGGTCCCCGGACGGGGCCTGAGGGCCTCAGCCCTCTATTTCGACGACACGTTTGAATTCTTCCTCGAAGAGGCCCTTCTTCTGGTTGGCGCCCCAGATTTCGAGTTCCGCGCTGACGCCTTTCCTGAGCCGTGTTTTCAACCGGACCAGCTTCCCGCCGACCTCCACCCGCAGTCCCGTCACCACCCCCCTGTGCGTCCTGTCGAGCCCGTCGGCGATCCTGAGGATCGCCGCGAGCGACCGCACCGTGTCCCGCGCGGCCTCGGGGAGGCGCATGTAATCCTCATGTTTCTCCCTGGGGTGGCTTTTCCGGTGGTAGCGGGCGATGTTGCCGACGATCTCCTTCTCCTCCTCCCTGAAGCCGAGCAGTTCCGCGTTGCGGATCAGGTAATAGGAATGCTGGTGGTGCCGTTCATGGGAGATGAACAGGCCCACCTCGTGGAGGATCGCCGCCGCCTCGAGCAGCTCACGCTCGTAGGGCCCGCAACGGTGCAGGGCGGCCGTCTGGTCGAAGAGCGAGAGGGCCAGCATCGCCACGTGTTCGCTGTGTTCCGTTTCGGACCGTAGCTTGTCGGCGAGGTGCCGCACGCTCGTGAGCCGGATGTCGTGGAGCCCCGGCGTCCCCGTGTGAAACAGCGTCCGCTCGGCGACGTCCCGGATGATCCCCTCGCGGAGCGCGTATTCCGATATGGTGACGGCCGGGATCCCCAGTTCCCGCACCAGCTGTTCGATGATGACCGCGCCGCCGGCGATGATATCGCTCCTGGCCGGGTCGAGTCCGTCGATGCGGGGACGGTCGGCCGGGCGCTTCACCTCCAGCACCCGTTCGACCGCTTCTGCGAGGCGGGCGGCCGCCATCTCATACGCGTTATAGGAGTCGAGCGGGGGCTCGCCTGTCCCGCAGCGCACGATGTTGGCGAAATTCACGAACGTCCCGGAGGTGGCCACCACCATGTCGACCTCGTGCCTTCGGAGTTCGCGACGGACCGGGGCCAGGATCCCCCTGATGAACCTGCGCGCCTCGCGGAGCGTTTTCGCCGTGGTCACGCCCCCCGGGAAAAATCGTTCGGTCATCCGGATCGCCCCGATCTTCAGGCTGTTGTCGTAGAGGACCTTCCGGTTCTTCCCGACGAGGAATTCCGTGCTGCCCCCCCCGAGGTCGATGAGGAGGATTTTTCGCTTCAGGACCGGAAGCCCCTGGAGGACGCCGAGGTAGACCAGCCGGGCCTCCTCGGCGCCTGAAACGAGCGTGAGCCTGATCCCCGTCTCGCGGGCGATGCGACGGATGAAGGTGTCCCGGTTGCCCGCCTCCCGCACGGCGCTCGTCGCCACGGCCGTGATCTGCGAGTCGAACCGGTCGGCGATGGTCCGGAACCTTCTCAGGGCGTCGATGCCCCGGTCCATCGCCGCCCCCGAGAGGAGTTTCATGTCTCCGCTCCCCTCGCCCAGGCGCACGCGCTCCTTCTCCCGGGCCAGGACCGTGAAGCCGCCGGTCCGGGGATTGACCTCCACCACCACCATGTGAAATGAGTTGGTGCCGGCGTCGATGGCGGCGAGCACGTTGCCTGCGGGGTGGCCCGGCCCGGCATCGCGTTTTCCCGGACGTCCCATCTCCTACCGTTCGCCCGGCGCGTCAACCGCCGGGTCGGTGAGGACACCGCGGAGGCTTCGTTCACGCTCTTCCAGTTTTCCCAGGACGCCGGTGAGGAAGGCTTCCCACCGCGGAAGGGAGTCCCGGTAGTACGCCAGGAGACTGTCGCGCTCTCCGCGGGTCAGGTCGAACTGCCGGCTGAGGCTGTCGAGCCCGTTCCGGAGTGAGAGCGTGTCGCCTCCCGAGAGGCGGTTGTTCTCAAGGAGAAGAAGCTCGCCGGCATAGTATTCGGTAAACCGCGCGAGGCCGGCGGCATCCTCCGGAGGGACCTCCCGGCAACCGGGAATTTGGATGGTGAGGATCCCTAAGGTCCCCGCCAGAAGGGGGGCAATCAGCGCGGTTTTAATGGGCATGGTCTGAAAAATAGTGAAATGGGGAGGTTTTTCCTATATCTGCGGGGATACCCGTGGCCTTCGGGACTGGTCCGGGAGGGGTTGGCGTCGGGGAAGCCCGATCGGACCCCGGTAACCGATGTTGTGCGTTCGGTGGTGATAAGTCATCATTTTTTATCAATATTAACTCATTTTTAATTAAAAAGTGTGATTTTTGATGAAAAACGGATTGATCCTTTCTTGACTTTCACGACGGTAATGTGTATCTTTTTACGCACTTTTAATCTCCATTCTATCCGACTCTCTCGTTTTTATGGCCTCAACTTCTGATTTTCGCCCCGGCATGACCCTTCGGATCGATGGGGAATTATGGACCATCGTCGAATTCCAGCATGTCAATCCGGGGAACTGGCGGGCGTTCGTCCGGGCCAAGCTCAAGAGCCTCCGGTCTGGCAAGGTCATCGAAACCCGCTTCCGGGCGGGGGAATCGGTTGAGCCAGTGAGGATCGATTCGAGGGAGTACCAGTACCTCTACCAGGACGGCTCCGGTTACGTCTTCATGGACAACGAGACATATGATCAGCTCACCATCGAGGGGAAAGTGGTCGGCGACGGCATCAAGTTCCTGAAGGAGACGGAAACCGTCACCATCCTCTCCAACGGTCCGGACATCATTTCGGTCACCATCCCCATCACCGTCGAACTGAAGATCGTGGAAACGCCCCCCGGCGTTCGCGGCGACACCGCCACCGGCGCGCAGAAGCCGGCGGTGCTCGAAACCGGGGCGACCGTCAACGTTCCGCTCTTCATCAATGAAGGGGACCGCATCAAGGTCGATACGAGGAACGGCGCCTACATCGAGCGCGTCAAGGGCGGCTGACCGCCGCGCACCCGTTCTGCCCGCCGCCGGCCGGGCGCGATCGCCGGGACCCGACCACCGCTGGGACAACCTAACCGGAGAGTCTATGAATCTCACCCTGCTGAAAAAACTGGTACGCATCCTCGAGAAGAGCGGCGTCGACGAGATTGAAGTGGAGGAGGAGGGTCTCCGCGTCCGGCTCGCGAAAAACACCGGGGTTTCAGCGGCGCAGGGGTACGCCCCGATCCCGCACGCCCCGCTCCCGCATGCCCAGCAGCCCGCGGTCCAGCATCCCGCGGCTCCCGCGGCGGCGCCGCTCCCCGTCGCCCCGGCCAGCACGATCCACGAGGTCCGCTCGCCGATCGTTGGCACGTTCTACAGGGCCCCGGCGCCAGACGCCAACTCGTACGTCGAAGTGGGGGACACCGTGCCCGCCAAGGCCGTGCTCTGCATCATCGAGGCGATGAAACTGATGAACGAGATCGAGACCGACGTCGGCGGCCGCATCGTCAAGATCCTGGTCGAGAACGGCCAGTCGGTCGAGTACAACCAGGTGCTCTTCCACATCGAGCCGGCGTAAGCGGCCGAACCTTCCACACACTCGCGCAGACCCCCGACCGACCGTGTTTAATAAAGTCCTGATCGCCAACCGCGGAGAGATCGCCCTTCGCGTCATCCGGGTGTGCCGCGAGCTCGGCGTGAAGACGGTGGCCGTGTATTCCGAAGCGGACCGCGATTCCCTCCACGTCCGGTTCGCAGACGAGGCCGTCTGCATCGGCCCGCCCCCCGGCAGGGAGAGTTACCTCCACATTCCCCGCATCATCGCCGCCGCCGAAATCACCAACGCGGACGCGATCCATCCCGGCTACGGTTTCCTATCGGAACGCGCGCAGTTCGCGGAGATCTGCGCTTCCTCCGGGCTGAAATTCATCGGACCCTCCCCGGAGGCGATCAGCGCGATGGGCGACAAGGCGCTCGCCAAGGAGACGATGAAGAAAGCTGGCGTGCCGGTGGTGCCCGGGAGCGACGGCATTCTGAAGGACGCGAAGGAAGGTCTGGTGCTTGCGCAGGAGATCGGATACCCGGTGATGATCAAGGCCACCGCCGGCGGGGGCGGGAAAGGGATGAGGGTGGTGTTCGGGCCGGAGGAGCTCGAGAAGGCGTTCCAGATGGCGTCGAACGAAGCGGGATCGGCGTTCGGCAATCCCGACCTCTATGTCGAAAAGTTCATCGAGCAGCCGAGGCATATCGAGATCCAGGTCTTCGGCGACCAGTACGGCAACGTCATCCACCTGAACGAACGCGACTGCACGGTCCAGCGAAGGCACCAGAAACTCATCGAGGAGTCCCCCTCACCGATCGTCGACGACGAGCTCCGCGAGAAGATGGGCACGGCGGCGATCAAGGGCGCGAAAGGCGTGAACTACGAGGGGGCCGGGACCATCGAGTTCCTTGTCGATAAGGACAAAAATTTTTATTTTATGGAGATGAACACCAGGATCCAGGTCGAGCACCCCGTGACCGAACTGGTGACGGGGCTCGACCTGATCAAGCTCCAGCTCCAGATCGCGGCCGGCGAGCGCCTCCGGAAAAAAGTCTACAAGCCCCACGGCCACGCGATCGAATGCCGGATCAACGCCGAGGACCCCGACCACGCGTTCCGCCCTTCCCCGGGTGAAATCAGGGGTTTTCACCTGCCCGGGGGGTTCAACGTGCGGTGCGACACGCACTGCTACGCGGGGTACCACGTCCCGCCGCATTATGATTCGCTGATAGCGAAACTGATCGTCTACGCGCAGACGCGGGACGAGGCCGTGAGGAAGATGAGCAGCGCGCTCGAAGAGTTCACGATCGACGGCATCCACACGACCATACCGTTCCACCGCAAGGTGATGAAGAACGACGTGTTCATGTCGGGGCGGTACGACACCAGCTTCATCGAGAAACATTATAAAATTTAATCCGGACGGCCATGGAATTTCCATCTGATCTGAAGTACACCAGCGACCACGAGTGGGTGAGGATCGAGGGCGACACGGCGGTGGTCGGGATCACCGACTACGCGCAGGGCGAGCTCGGCGACATCGTCTTCGTGGACCTTCCCGCCGCGGGAAAAAAGGTGAAGCGCGGCGAGAGCATGGGCACCATCGAGGCGGTCAAGGCGGTGTCCGACCTCTTCGCTCCCCTCACGGGCGAGGTCGTCGGCGTCAATCCCGGGCTGGAGAAAAACAGCGAAGTCGTCAACAAGGCGCCGTACGGCGACGGCTGGATGATCAAACTCCGGCCGGCCGACAAGGCCGAGCTCACCGCCCTGCTCGACGCCGCCGCGTACCGGGCGCTGATCGGAAAGTAACTGCCTCCTCCGGCGGACCGCCACCCCGGCGGACCGCCGCGACAACGTTCCACCCTGAAAGGATGTGTACCGTGTCTGAGCACGCTCAAGTCCCCGCCGCGAAACCCTTCCCACCCGATGCGTTCGAACGCCGCCACATCGGCCCGGACGCCGCCGCCGTCGCCGCGATGCTCGAACGCGTCGGCCCGGCCACCCTCGGCGAATTCATCGCCGGGGTCATCCCCGCGGCGATCCGGAGCGCGGAACCGCTCGCGATTCCGCCCGACTCCGAAGCGGGGGTGGCGCGCCGCCTGCGGTCCATCGCCTCGAAGAACGAGGTCTTCCGGTCCCTGATCGGGACGGGATACCACGACACCCTCACGCCCGCGGTGATCCAGCGGAACATTTTCGAGAACCCGGGTTGGTACACGCAGTACACCCCGTACCAGTCCGAGATCGCCCAGGGCAGGCTCGAGGCGCTCCTGAATTTCCAGACGATGATCATCGACCTGACCGGCTTCCCGATCGCGAACGCCTCGCTCCTCGATGAAGCGACCGCGGCGGCGGAGGCGATCTCAATGTTCCACGGCATCAGGGGGGACGCCGCGGGGCTGAAATTCTTCATCTCGGAAAAATGCCATCCGCAGACGATCGCCGTCCTGCACACGCGGGCGAAACCGCTCGGCTTCGTCCCGGTCGTCGGGGACCACCGGACGATCCGGCTCGACGGCACGTTTTTCGGGGCCGTCCTCCAGTACCCCTGCACCGAGGGGGCCGTCTACGACTACACGGAGTTCTGCCGGAAGGCGCACGAGGCCGGCGCGCTCGTCGTCGTCGCCGCCGACCCGCTCAGCCTCGCGCTGCTCAAGCCGCCGGCGGAGTTCGGGGCCGACGCCGCGGTCGGCAACACGCAGCGGTTCGGCGTGCCGATGGGATACGGGGGGCCGCACGCGGCGTACTTCGCGACCAGGGACGAGTTCAAGCGATTCGTGCCGGGCAGGATCATCGGCGTCTCGGTCGACTCGCACGGCGCCCCGGCGCTCCGGATGGCGCTCCAGACCCGGGAACAGCACATCAGGCGGGAACGGGCGACCTCGAACATCTGCACGGCCCAGGCGTTGCTTGCGATCATGGCCGGGATGTACGGGGTGTTCCACGGTCCTGACGGCCTCAGGCGGATCGCGAATCGAATCCATCACCTGGCCTCCTCCCTCGCCTCGGGCCTGGAATCGCTCGGTTACACGGTGCTCCACAGGAATTTCTTCGATACGCTGCTTGTCGCGACGGAAGCCTCCCGGCGGGCGGAGCTCCGGAAGGAACTGGTCAGCCGCCGGATCAACGTCCGGTGGTTCGACGACGGGCTCGTCGGAATATCGCTCGACGAGGTGAGCGACGAGGCGGAGGTCGAACTCCTGCTCGGTGCTTTCGCGACCGGGGAGGTGGCATCCGTGAAACCGGCCCGCGCGGCGACGCCCGGGGCGGACGGCTACCGGGGCCCGATGCGGCGGGAATCGGGTTACCTCACGCACCCCGTCTTCCACGCCCACCGGAGCGAGACGCAGATGCTCCGGTACATCCGCCTGCTGGAGGGGCGGGACCTCTCCCTGACGTCGAGCATGATCCCGCTCGGCTCCTGCACAATGAAACTGAACGCCACGACCGAACTCCTGCCGGTCTCCTGGCCGGAATTCAACGCGATCCACCCGTTCGCGCCGGAGGACCAGACTGAAGGCTACCGGCTCCTCCTGGAGGAACTCGACGGGTACCTCCGGCGGATCACCGGGTTCGCCGCGTTCTCGTTCCAGCCGAACTCGGGCGCGCAGGGGGAATACGCGGGCCTGCTCGTCATCCGGGGATACCACGAATCGAGGGGCGAGGGGGGCCGGAATGTCTGCCTGATCCCCTCCTCGGCGCACGGCACGAATCCGGCGAGCGCGGTGATGGCGGGGATGAAGGTGGTCGTCGTGCGGGCGCTGCCCGACGGTTCGATCGACCTGGAGGACCTCCGCGCGAAGGCCGCCGAACACGCCCCGAACCTCGCGGCGCTGATGGTGACCTACCCATCCACGCACGGCGTCTTCGAGGAGACCATCCGGCCGATCTGCGACGCGGTCCACGCGGCCGGCGGCCAGGTCTACATGGACGGCGCCAACATGAACGCCCAGGTCGGGCTCTGCCGGCCCGCCGAACTGGGGGCGGACGTCTGCCACCTGAACCTCCATAAGACATTCTGCATACCGCACGGGGGCGGCGGTCCCGGGGTCGGCCCGATCGGCGTGGGCCCCCACCTGGTGAAGTTTCTCCCGTCCGATCCCCGCGCCGGCGTCGTTCCGGCCACCGGCACGGGCGCCGTCGCCTCGGCGCCATACGGGAGCGCGAGCATCCTGATCATTTCGTGGGCGTATATCGCGTTGATGGGAGGGGAGGGGCTCACCAACGCGACGAGGATCGCCATCCTGAACGCGAACTACATGGCCGAACGGCTCGCGGCGCATTATCCCGTGCTCTACCGGGGCCCCGGGAACCGGGTGGCCCACGAATTCATCCTCGACTGCCGGCAGTTCAAACAGACCGCGGGCATCGAGATCGAGGACATCGCCAAGCGGCTGATGGACTACGGGTTCCACGCGCCGACGACGTCCTTCCCGGTGCCGGGGACCCTCATGATCGAGCCCACCGAGAGCGAGTCGAAGGACGAACTCGACCGGTTCTGCGACGCTCTCATCTCGATCCGGGCGGAGATCGCCGAAATCGAACGGGGGGAGGCGGGGCGGGACGACAACCTCCTCCGCAACGCCCCGCATACCGTCGCCACCGTGGTGTCAACCGACTGGAGCCACCACTATTCCCGGGAGCGGGCCGCGTTCCCGGCGCCCTGGCTCCGGGCGCGGAAATTCTGGCCACCGGTGGGGAGGATCAACAATGTCTTCGGCGACAAGAACCTGGTCTGCAGCTGTCCACCGGTCGAGTCGTACGCCGAAGCGCCGATGGCCGTCACCGATTAACCCCGACTCCCCGACCCCATGCAACCTGCCGAACTGATCGTCGTCCTGGATTTCGGAGCGCAGTATTCACAGCTGATCGCCCGCCGCGTCCGGGAGCTCGGGGTGTACTCCGAGCTCCGGGCGTTCAACGTCTCCGCCGCGGAGATACGCCGGCTCGCCCCGCGGGGCATCATCTTCTCCGGGGGGCCCGCGAGCGTCTACGACGAGGGCGCCCCGCTCCCCGACCCGGAAATCCTCGATTTGGGAATCCCGGTCCTCGGCATCTGTTACGGACTGCAGATCATCGCGTACCAGAGGGGCGGCGCCGTCGATCCCGGCGCCCGGCGCGAATTCGGCAGGGCGGACGTGGTTGTGGAGGACAACCGCAACCTCTTCGCGGGGTTCGATCTGGCGGCGATGCCGGTCTGGATGAGCCACGGCGACGCGCTCACGCGCCTTCCCGACGGGTTCGAACGCCTCGCGCGATCGGGCAACGCCCCCATCAGCGCGATCGGGGATCCTGCCCGGAGGATCTACGGCGTGCAGTTCCACCCGGAGGTGGCGCACACCCCCCGCGGGGGGGAGATCCTCCGGAATTTCGCGTTTGAAATCTGCGGGTGCCGCGGTGGGTGGGATCCGGGCTCCATCATCCGGATGAAAACCGACGAAATCCGGGCGACCGTCGGGTCGGAGAAGGTCCTCTGCGCGCTCAGCGGCGGCGTCGATTCGTCGGTCCTGGCGGTCCTCCTCCACGAGGCGATCGGCGACCAGCTCCACTGCATCCACATCAACAACGGTGTGATGCGGACTTCGGAGAGCGAGCGGATCGTCGAACTCTACCGCGACCGGTACCGGTTCAACCTGAAGTACGTCGACGCGACCGGCGAATTCCTCGACGGTCTCAGGGGGGTGGACGACCCGGAACGGAAGCGGAAGGTGATCGGCGGGATTTTCATCGACGTGTTCCAGCGTGAGGCGGCCGGCCTGGGCGGCGTGCAATACCTCGCCCAGGGGACGCTCTATCCGGACGTCATCGAGTCGACATCCTTCCGGGGCCCCTCCCACACGATCAAGACCCACCACAACGTCGGCGGGCTCCCGGAGCGGATGCACATGAAGCTCGTGGAGCCGTTCCGGGAACTCTTCAAGGACGAGGTCCGGGCGATCGGCCGGGCGCTGGGGCTGCCCGATCACTTCGTGATGCGTCACCCGTTCCCCGGGCCCGGGCTTGCGGTCCGGATCATCGGCGACGTCACGCCCGAAAAGCTCGCCATCCTCCGGCAGGCTGACGATATTTTCATCGAGGAGATCAGGTCGGCGGGATGGTACGAGAAGCTGTGGCAGGCGTTCGCGGTGCTCCTCCCGGTGAAGAGCGTCGGGGTGATGGGCGACCAGCGCACCTACGAGTGCGTGGCCGCGCTCCGCGCCGTCCAGAGCACCGACGGGATGACCGCCGATTGGGCGCCGCTGCCCGCCGAGCTCCTCTCCAGGGCGTCGGGCCGGATCGTGAACGAGGTGCGGGGCATCAACCGCGTGGTCTACGACATCAGCTCCAAACCTCCTTCCACCATCGAGTGGGAGTAGGGGTCCGGGGCCCCGGCCGACCGCCGGAGGGGATAAAAAAAGGCGCTCTTTCGAGCGCCTTTTTCATTCCTACCGCGAGGTGAGTGGTCTTACGAACAGCCAGACGTCTCGCCGCAGTTGACGCATTTGTAGCAGGCCCCGCTGCGGACCATGATGCTGCCGCAGGCGTGGCAGGGCGGGGCGTCCGCCTGCGCCTGGTAGACTTCGTGTTCGTGGATCTCGCGCCGGGTCGCGGCCGCCGTCGTTTCGGCGACGGGCCTCGCCACCGGTTCCGCGCTCTCCTCCGAGGCGGGGGGCAGCTCGTCCGGGGGGAGGAAGCGTTTGCCGAGCCACCGGAAGATGTAGTCGAGGATCGATTTCGCGATCGGGATCTCCCGGTTGCCGGTGAAACCGCTCGGCTCGAACCGCATGTGCTGGAACTTCTCCACGAGGACCCGGAGCGGGACGCCGTACTGGAACGCCATCGACACCGAGGTCGCGAACGCGTCCATCAGGCCGGAGATCGTCGAGCCCTCCTTCGACATCGTGATGAAGATCTCGCCGGGAACGCCCTCCTCGTACAGACCCACCGTGATGTAGCCTTCGTGGCCGCCGATCGAGAACTTGTGCGTCACCGCGGCGCGTTCGTCGGGGAGCCTCCTGCGGACGGCTTTCTTCGGAATGAGGCCCGAGACCTGGTCCATGCTCGTGTTGAGAGGCTGCGTGCGCTTGCAGCCGTCGCGGTAGATGGCCAGGGCCTTGAGGCCCAGGCGCCACGATTCCACGTAGGTCCTGGCGATGTCGTCGGCCGTGACCTCCGTCGGCATGTTCACCGTCTTCGAAATCGCGCCCGAGATGTAGGGCTGGACCGCGGCCATCATCTTGACGTGCCCCATGTACTCGATCGTGCGCTTCCCCTTCGCGGGCTTGAAGGCGCAATCGAAAACCGGCAGGTGCTCCTCTTTCAGGTGCGGGGCGCCCTCGATGGTGTCGTTCTTGTTGATGTACGCGAGGATGTGCTCGATCTGCTCGTCGATGTACCCGAGCTTCTTGAGCGCGAGCGGGACGGTCTGGTTGACGATCTTCAGCAGCCCGCCGCCCACCAGCTTCTTGTACTTCACGAGGGCGATGTCCGGTTCGACGCCGGTCGTGTCGCAGTCCATCATGAACCCGATGGTCCCGGTCGGCGCGAGCACCGTCGCCTGCGAGTTGCGGAAGCCGTATTCGCGGCCGATGGCGTAGGCGTCATCCCAGACCTTGCGTGCCGCGGTCAGGAGGCCACTCGGGACGGCGCGGTCGGGGATCTGGTCCGCCGCGAGGCCGTGCATCTTCATCACCCTGAGCATCGGTTCCCGGTTGGCCTCATACCCCTTGAAGGGTCCCATTTCCCTGGCGATCTGGGCCGACTGCTTGTACGCCTGCCCGCACATCAGCGCGGTGACCGCCGCGGAATAGGCGCGGCCCTCGTCGCTGTCATAGGCGAGGCCGCGGGCCATCAGCAGGGCGCCGAGGTTCGCGTACCCCAGCCCCAGGGGGCGGTAGTCGAAGCTGTTCTGCGTGATCCTGGGCGTCGGGTAGCTGGCGTTGTCGACCTCGATCTCCTGCGCGGTGATCGTGATCGTCACTGCGTGGCAGAACGACTCGATGTCGAACTCCCCGTCGGGCCGGCGGAACTTCATCAGGTTCAGTGACGCGAGGTTGCAGGCCGTGTCGTCGAGGAACATATACTCGCTGCACGGGTTCGAGGCGTTGATCGGGGCCGTGTTCGGGCAGGTGTGCCAGTTGTTGACCGTGGTGTGGAACTGCACGCCGGGGTCGCCGCAGACCCACGCCGCCTCCGCCATCTCCTTCATCAGGTCGCGGGCGCGGTAGGTGTCCATCGGCTTGCCGTCGCGGACGGCGGTGGTCGTCCATTCCTTGTCGTCGACCACGGCGCTCATGAAGTCGTCGGTCGCCCGGACCGAGTGGTTCGCGTTCTGGTAGAACACGGAGTCGTACGCCCCGCCGGGGACGTTGAAGCCGCCGTCGTAGCCCGCCTCGATCAGCGCCCAGGCTTTCTTCTCCTCCTCCGATTTGGAGCGGATGAAATCGAGGATGTCGGGATGGCCGGCGTTGAGGATGACCATCTTCGCGGCGCGGCGGGTTTTCCCGCCCGACTTGATCACACCGGCGAACGCGTCGTATCCGCGCATGAAGGATACGGGCCCGGAGGCGGTGCCGCCGCCCGAGAGGCTCTCCCTCGAGGAGCGGAGGGTCGAGAGGTTCGAGCCGGTGCCCGAACCCCACTTGAACAGCCGGCCTTCGGTCCTGGCAAGGTCGAGGATGGAGTCCATCGTGTCCTCGACGGAGTTGATGAAGCAGGCCGAGCACTGGGGCTTCTCCTCGACGCCCACATTGAACCAGACGGGGCTGTTGAACGCCATGTACTGATTGACGAGGAGAAATACCAGCTCGGAATAAAAAATGTCGGCGTCTTCGGGGGCGGCGAAATAGTTCTGCGCCTTTCCCCAGCCGGTGATGGTCCGCGCCACGCGCTCCACGATCTGCCTGACGCTCGTTTCACGATCGGGGGTGCCGAGTTTTCCATGGAAATACTTCGAAACGACCACATTGGTCGCCGTCATCGACCAGGATTTGGGGACCTCGATCTCCTTCTGTTCGAAAATCGTCTCGCCGCGCTCGTTCGAGATGACGGCGGAGCGGAACTCCCATTCGATCTCATCGAATGGGTGGACGCCAGGTTTCGTGAAATATCTGCGAAACGTCAAACCTTTGCGGTTGGCCTTGCCGCCCTGGGAACCCCCACCGGAGACCGCAGGATTCTTCTCCGGTCCGGTGATTTTGACCTCCTTTTCGTGCATGCTGTTTCTCCTTATATGTGTTAAATATGCTGAAAAAAAACGGTTGAAAAAACGGAAAAAATCCGGGGGGAGCCGGATTTATCCGATGAAATCAATAAATTTTGGCGACGGCGCTCGAAGACGGGAAAAGGACGGCTGCTGTTTGATTTTCACGGTTTTTCCTCCTCGACACTGGTACAACTCACGGGTGGTGGGTTGTCACTGGAAAATCAACCGTCCCTATTCGGTTGGCGACATTGGTTCGAAATATATAGTCTTGCGGATAAGAAGTCAAGCAAAAAATCAAAAAAAAATCGAAGGCCGATGCGACGACACGAGATATATTCGACCGACGTCCTGGAACGGGAGACCGGGGCCCGGCCATTTGCATTTTGCGTCCCTTGGGTGTATGTTCTCACCTGTGCCAGCTGATCGCGTGACTTACCCCCGGAATTTCAATGTCTGCCGTCGTCAAATTTAATACGATCAACCAACTCTTCGACGCGCTCATCGCGAAATACCGGGGGGATGTACGGCCGATCGTGATGCGAAAAACGGGGGGGAGGTACGCCGGAATTTCCTACCGTGAATTCGGGGAGTGGGTCGGGCGGATCGCCGCGGGGCTCGCGGCGCTCGGCGTCCGGAGCGGTGACCGGGTGGCGCTAATCTCGGAAAACCGGCCGGAGTGGGCCGTGGCGGACCTCGCGATGATGCGGCTCGGGGCGGTCAACGTTTCTCTCTATCCCAGCCTCACCGCCAGGCAGATCGAATACATCCTCACCGACGCGGGGGTCAACTGCGTCATCGTCTCGAACCGGCTCCAGTACGGGAAAATCGAGAAAATACGCGGCGCGATACCGGCGGTGACGCACGTCGTGAGCATGGCGGACCTCGGGGCGGGCGCGGGAGACGCGATCAGTTTCGAGGCGCTGGCCCGGAAGGGGGAGCAGTTCGCCGCGTCGCATCCCGACCACGTCCGGTCCGCGTCGGAAAGCGTGACACCTGACAACCTCCTCACGCTCATCTATACGTCGGGCACCACCGGCAACCCGAAGGGTGTGATGCTGACGCACGGCAACCTCGTCAGCAACATCGTGGCGTCCACCGAATGCATCGCCTTCAACGAGGGGGAGATCCTGCTCTCCTTCCTCCCGCTCTGCCACTCCTACGAACGGATGGCGGGGTATTATTCCGCGATGGCGTGCGGGGTCACCATCGCGTACGCCGAGAGCATCGACACCGTCCGGGAAAACCTCCTCGAGGTGAGGCCGATGGTCGTCACGACCGTCCCCCGGCTCTTCGAGCGGATCCACAACGGCCTGATGAAGCAGGCGCAGTCGCTCCCGGCGCCGCGCCGGCTCCTCTTCGACTGGGCGATGTCCGTCAGGGCGCGGGTCGCGTCGCGGCCCGAAGCCGCCGGTCTCCCCCTCCCGCTCAGGGTCGCCAGGGCGGCCGCCGACCGTCTCGTCTTCGGAAAGATCCGCGCCCGGATGGGGGGCAGGATCAGGTTCTTCGTTTCCGGCGGCGCCGCCCTCGCCCGGGAGCTGGGGGAATTTTTCGACAGCATCGGCGTTCCGATCTACGAAGGATACGGGATGACCGAATCGTCCCCGGTCATCACGGTGAACAAGCCGGGGAAACGGAGGTTCGGCACCGTCGGCACGACGATCCCGGGCGTGAGCGTGAAGATCGCGCCCGACGGGGAGATTCTGGCGAAGGGACCGAACGTGATGCTCGGCTACTGGAACGATCCCGCGGCGACACGGGAGGCGATCGACCCGGACGGGTGGCTGCACACGGGCGACATCGGCGCATTCGATCGGGACGGGTTCCTGGTGATCACCGACCGGAAGAAGCACATCATCGTGAATTCCGGGGGGAAGAACATCGCCCCCGGCCCGCTCGAGTCGGCGTTCCTCGCGAGCCCGCTGATCAACCAGATCCTGATCATCGGGGACGGGCGGTCCTACCTCAGCGCGCTCGTCGTGCCTGAATTCGACCAGGTGCGGGAGAGGCTCGCCGGCGGCGGCAGGGGCGTCCCGACCGACGCGGAAGCGGCGTCGATGGAGCCGGTCCGGGAGATGGTCCGCTCGGAAATCGACAGGCTCCAGAAGGACGTCGCGCCGTTCGAGCGGATCAGGAAGTTCACGCTGATGGGGGCCCCCTTCACCATCGAGGATGGCGACCTGACGCCCACGATGAAGATCCGGCGGGGGGTGGTCGAGAAAAAACACGTCCATTTGATTGAAAAAATGTACGAAGGGGTGGTTTGAGACGATTCCTTGATTCTGACGTCTAAAATCCCTATTTTTTGCAGATCATATATGCAGCCTGGATCAACGCCGCGATGAACAACACCGCCACCGTGGCGGCCCCGTCAAGGGCCGTCGACATACCGGAGACCCTCTGGCTCCACAGCAGGCGGTGGGACCTGACGTTCATCAGCCTGAGCGCCGGTCTGGTGATCCTGCCCTTCATCGCCTATGAATTGTTCCTCTACCTCCTGCGCATCGAATCGGTGCGGGCGCTCCTCGACGTGTCGCCCGGCGACGTCCTTGACTTCAGCCGGAACACCGTGAACGGGATGATCGCCCTCCTGATCGGCGGCCCCCACATGTACGCGACATACACGAGGACCTTCCTCGACACCGATTTCCGCCGCCACCACGTCGGGTTCCTGCTCGGCTCGCTCCTGCTCCCGGTGGGGGTCATTTACCTGGGTGTGGCGAACTTCCAGCTCCTCGTGACGCTCTTCTTTTTCTGGGCCTCGGTCCACATCCTCCACCAGATCAGCTACATCCTCGAATGCTACACGAAGAAACAGGCGAAGCCGATGCGGACGGCCGACCGGGTGCTCGATTACGTCGTCGTCTTCTCGTCGCTCTACCCGATCGGGGTCTGGAGGATGGTCACCGACAATTTCTCCATCGGCCAGATCCGCCTCCTCCTCCCGGAATTCATCCTGGTGCGGAACAACCCGATGATCGGGTGGGGCCTGTTCTACGCCGTCACGCTGATCTTCGCCGTTTCGCTGACACTCTGGCTCCGCCGCAGCTTCAGGGAATACTCGGCCGGGGAACTGCACGCGCCCAAGTTCATCCTGATGGGGCTGACCGTCGTCGTCTCGTTCTTCATCCCGTCGTACCAGGAGCTCGACGTCGCGTTCCAGGGGTTCAACACCTGGCACTCGTTCCAGTACCTGGGCCTGACCCTCTACATCAACCGGCTGCGCGAGCAGAAGGTGGGGATCGGGACTCCGCTCATCAGGGGGATGAGCCTCGAGGGGAAGGGATGGAAGTTCTACGCGTTCAACGTGGGGCTCGCGGTGTCGACCGTCGGGTTGATCGCCATCCTCCTCCTCAACAAGGAGTTCCTCGGATTCTCGTTCGACCAGTGTTATTACATCGTCGTGCTTTCGGTACTGCTGATGCACTACTACCACGACCACCTCCTGTTCACCCAGACCGACATCATCACGGGGCGCTGAGCGTTGCCCCGTCCCCGGTCGCGACATCCCCACGCATGAATTCGATCATCGCGGCATTCGTCCGTCACCTCCGCGCGATGAAGGCGTGGGTCGAGAGCTTCGCCGGCCGGCCCAGCGCCCGCTGGTCGCTCTTCGGGATCGCCTTCGTGGAGTCGTCGTTCTTCCCCATTCCCCCCGACGTCCTCCTCATCGCGATGGGGGTGTCCCAACCGAAAAAATCGTTCCAGTACGCGCTCATCTGCACGATCGGGTCCGTGCTCGGCGCCTTCCTCGGCTATTTCATCGGGTACGCACTCTTCGAAACCATCGGCCGCCCGATCCTGGAGTTCTACGGCGTGCTCGACAAGTTCGAGGCCGTCCTGCTGAACTACAGGGAGAACGGGATCCTGGCGCTCTTCATCGCCGGATTCACGCCGATACCGTTCAAGCTCTTCACCATCGCCGCGGGATTCAACGAGACGATCGACCTGACGACGCTCGCCGTGGGGTGCATCATCGGCCGGTCGAGCAGGTTCTTCCTGGTGGGCGGGCTGCTCTACTGGCACGGGGAAAAAATCAAAACATTCCTCGACCGGTATTTCGACCGGCTCTCGATCGCGTTCGTGGCGCTGCTGATTCTCGGATTCGTCGGCGTCAAGCTCCTCGCGTGAAGGAGCCCGTTCCCGCCATGCCGGCCATCGTCTCCGAATTCGTCGAAGTCTGCATTTTTTCCTTCCGCGGGGCGGCACCCGAGTACCTAGTCCTGCGGCGCTCGCCGGCGGAGACGCTCTATCCCGGCGTCTGGCAGTTCGTGACGGGCGCGCCTGAGGGAAACGAGACCGCCGCCGAGGCGGCCCGGCGGGAACTGGCGGAGGAAACCTCCCTGACGCCGATCGACATCTGGACCGTCCCCCACGTGAACGTCTTTTATGATCCCCGGAACGACTCGATCCAGGTCACACCCGTGTTCGCCGCCCGGGTGGATCCGGGGACCGAGCCGGTGCTTTCACCCGAACACAGCGAATACCGCTGGTGCGATTATCCTTCCGCGCTGACGCGGCTCGCCTGGCCGGGGCAGCGCGAGGCGCTCGGCGCGGTGCACGAGCATATCGTGGGGGGAGGGGAAGTCGCCGGCCTTTCCCGGTTGTTGATTCCCTGAATTTTCGTATATTCTCCGGCAACTCATCGCCCCCGGCTCCAAACCGCTCCTCTGATCCCGGTAGACATATAGCGTGATGAAATTCATCCTCCTCCTCTGCTGTGCCGGCATCATCCCGGCGACCGTCCACGCAACCCCCCCGGACACCGTCCTCCCGAAACCGTACGAGGACGTCGCGCTCCGCCTGATCGGCGACGGACTGGCGTCGGGGCAGGCGTACAAAATGCTCTCCGAATTGACCGGAACGGTGGGCGCCCGCCTCAGCGGCTCGCCCCAGGCCGACCGGGCAATCGAATGGGGGCGCAGGACGATGACCGGCCTCGGCTTCGACTCGGTCTGGCTCGAAAAGCTGATGGTCCCGAGGTGGGTGCGCGGGCCGATCGAGGAGGCGTTCGCCCTGCCATCGCCCGGCGCCCGCCCCGTACCGCTGAGCGTCTGCGCCCTCGGCGGGAGCATCGGGACCCCCGGCGGACCGATCGAGGCCGAGGTGGTGCAGGTGAAATCGTTCGAGGAACTCCGGGCGATGGGCGGTCGCGCCCGCGGGAAAATCGTTTTTTTCAACCGCCCGATGGATCCCTCGAAGATCAACGCCTTCGAGGCGTACGGCGGCGCTGTCGACCAGCGCGGCCGGGGGGCGATCGAGGCCGCCCGCGCCGGAGGAGTGGCGGCGATCGTCCGGTCGATGACGATGCGGCTCGACGATGAGCCCCACACCGGGGGGATGCAGTACAATGATTCGATCCCGAAGGTCCCCGCCGCGGCGATCAGCACCATCGGCGCCGGGATGCTCGACAGCCTCCTCCGGGCCGGGGAGGGAGTCCGCGTCTCCCTCCGCCTCAGCTGCGAGACGCTTCCCGACGTCGAACAGGCGAACGTGATCGGCGAGATCCGCGGGAGCGAGTTCCCGGAGGAGGTCCTCGTCGTCGGCGGACACCTCGACAGCTGGGACAAGGGGACCGGGGCCCACGACGACGGCACCGGATCGGTCCAGGCGATCGAGGCGCTGCGGCTGATCAGGGCGGCCGGGCTGCGACCGAAGCGGACGATCCGGGCGGTGCTGTTCATCAACGAGGAAAACGGCCTCCGGGGCGGCACCGACTACGCGTCGCGCCCTCGGGGGACCGAACGGCACATCCTGGCGATGGAGTCCGACGCCGGCGGATTCGCGCCGCGCGGATTCGGCGTGAGCACGGATCCCGCGATCCTCCGGAAGAACCCGGCGATCGTCGCGAAGATCGCCGCCTGGGAATACCTCTTCGCCCCGATCCGCGCCGACGACATCAGGGCCGGCGGCGGGGGGGCCGACATTTCACCGCTCGGCCGGCTGGGAGTGCCCTGCGTCGGCCTCAACGTCGAAGGGCACCGCTATTTCGATTACCATCATTCGGACAACGATACATTCGACAAGGTGAACGACCGCGAACTGCACCTCGGCGCCTCCGCGATGGCGATTCTGCTCTATGTCATCGCCCAGGAAGGTCTCTGACCCCGTGCCGCGGAGCGCGCGATCGTCCGGCCCGCGTCGCCACCACCCATACCCAATAAGGAAGAGGACCCTATGAGAACACCGCTACTGCTGCTCGTCGCCCTGCTCTGTCTCTTCGTCGCGACCTCGTCGTCGCAGGAAAAAACCGATTCCGCCGCGGTCGCGCGGATCATCGACGAGGGGATGAACCGTTCGCAGATCATGGACCTCCTCAGCACGATGACCGACGTCTACGGCCCGAGGCTCACCTGGTCGCCGGAATACGCGCAGGCGGCGCGGTGGGCGGTGAAACGCCTCACGGAGCTGGGTCTTTCGAACGCCCACATCGAGAGCGGCGAGCCGCTCGGCCGCGGGTGGACGCTCAAGCGCTATTCCGCCAACGTGATCGGCAGGCGGAATTTTCCGCTGATCTCGTTTCCGAAGGCGTGGTCCCCGGGGCTCAAGGCCACCGGCGAAATCATCTTCCTCGACGCCGACACCGACAGCGCGCTCGACACCTACCGCGGGAACCTCGGGGGCAGGTTCATCCTGCTCGACCAGCCGCGCGAGGTGAAAGCCCACTTCGAACCCCAGGCGACCCGCGACGCGGATTCGTCGCTCCTCGACCTGGCCAACGCCGACGATCCGGCGAACCGCCGGAGGGGCGGGAGGCGGTTCGAGCAAACGCCGGAAATGAAGGCGCGCGCCCTCCTGAACTACCGCAAGCTCCTCCTCGCCGAAAAGGAGGGGGCTGCCGGGATCCTCACGGTGAGCCGGGGCGACGGCGGCAACATCTTCGTCCAGCAGGCGTCGGCGCCGAACCATCCCGACACCCCGTTTGCGAAGCGCGTCTCGGTCTACGAACCGGCGGCGCCGAAGATCCTCCCGCAGATCGCGGTCGGCGCCGAGCACTACAACCGCCTCGTGCGGATGATCCGGAAGGGTGAGAGGCCGAAGCTGGAGGTCGATCTCGAGGTCGCCTTCGGCAAGGTCGATTCGCTCTATAACGTCATCGCGGAGATCCCCGGGACCGACCTCGCCGACGAGGTGGTGATGCTCGGGGGCCACTTCGATTCGTGGCACGGCGGGACCGGCGCCACGGACGACGCCACCGGCTGCGCGGCGGCGATCGAAGCGCTCCGGATCATCAAGGCCCTCGACCTCAGGCCGCGCCGGACGATCCGCGTGGCGCTCTGGGACGGCGAGGAGCAGGGACTGAACGGGTCCGAAGCGTATGTCAAGGCGCATTTCGGGGAGCGGGAGCCCGCGGCGGAAGGCCAGGGGGAACTGAAGCTCCTTCCCGAGGCGGACAAATTCTCCGTCTATTTCAACCACGACAACGGGACCGGCAGGCTCCGCGGGGTCTACATGCAGGGAAACGAGGCGGCGCGCGGCATCTTCCGTTCCTGGCTTGCTCCCTTCGATTCGCTCGGCGCCAGCACGCTCACGCTCTCGAACACGGGCGGCACCGACCACCTCTCGTTCGACGCCATCGGGCTGCCCGGTTTTCAGTTCATCCAGGACGAGATCGAGTACAGCACCCGCACCCACCATTCGACGATGGACCTCTTCGAGCGGGTGCAGGAAGCGGACATGAAGCAGGCGGCGGTCATCATGGCGGCGTTCGCGTATCACGCGGCGATGCGGGACGGAAAATTCCCCCGCAAGGAGACGCCGAAGCCTCGCCAGCCGATGCCCGGCAGCAATTGACGCCCTGCGCCCGTGCGGCGGGCCCTCCGGGCCCCCCGCCGGCGCGGGCACCGTTCAGCGCGATTACGTACATTGCCGAGGTCAGAATCCAATGATCATCCATCGCCACCGGTACGCACCGTGAGCCTTCTCGTCGTCGGATCGCTCGGAATCGACACCATCGAAACGCCCTTCGGCCGCGTCCAGGACGTCCTGGGCGGATCCGCCACCTACATCGCCACGGCGGCGAGTTATTTCGCGGCTCCCGTGCGCCTTGTCGGCGTGGTGGGCAGCGATTTCCCGGGAGCGCACCTCCAGTTCCTCGAGGGCCGCGAAATCGACCTCGAGGGGCTGCAGGTCGACAGGAACGGCAAGACTTTCCGGTGGGGCGGCCGGTACCACTACGACCTGAACAACCGCGACACGCTCTACACCGAGCTGAACGTCTTTGAAAAATTCAACCCGATCATCCCCGACGCGTACAAGAAGACCGCGTACGTCTGCCTCGGGAACATCGACCCGGACCTCCAACGGCGGGTCCTCGAGCAGATCACCCGCCCGAGGCTCGTCGTCGGCGACACGATGAACTTCTGGATCAGCGGGAAGCTCGACTCGCTCAAGCGGACGATGAAACAGCTCGACGTCCTGATCCTGAACGACGCCGAGGCGCGGGAGATGACGCGCGAGGCGAACCTGATCAGGGCCGCGAAGTCGATCATCCGGATGGGGCCGAGGATCGTGGTGATCAAGAAGGGGGAACACGGCGCGATGATGGTCACCGAACAGACGATCTTTTCCGCCCCCGCGTACCCCCTCGAGACCATCAACGACCCCACGGGCGCCGGGGACGCCTTCGCCGGCGGATTCACCGGCTGGATCGCCCGCACCGACGACCTGTCGGAGAACAACATCAAGCGGGCGGTCATCTACGGCAGCACCCTCGCCTCGTTCTGCGTCGAGCGTTTCAGCCTTGACCGTTTCACCGACCTCACCTACCTGGACATCCAGGACCGTTTCCGGCAGTTCCGGGAGCTTTCCCGGTTCGACGAAGAGATCGGCGGCGCCTGAGCGGCGATGAAGCAGATTGAGTGGCGAGACGGGACGGTTCGCTTCCTCGATCAGACCCGTCTCCCCGGGGAAGTATCGTACGTCGACACGGCCGACTACCGCGTCATCGCCGGCGCGATCCGCTCGCTCCAGGTCCGCGGTGCTCCGCTGATCGGCATCGCGGCCGCGTACGGGATCGCGCTCGCCGCCCGCGCCCCGGCCCCTTCCCGCGCGTCCGTCCTGACCGCGGCATTCGATGAGCTCGCCTCCACCCGTCCCACCGCAGTCAACCTGTTCCGGGCGCTCGCGCGGATGCGCTCCGCGCTCGGCGGGGACCCCCCGGCGGGCGGTCCGGCCGCGCTCGCGCTCGGCGAGGCGCTGGCGATCCACCGGGAGGACGAGCTGATGTGCGTGGCCATCGGCGCGCACGGTGCGTCGCTCCTTCCCGATCCCGCCCTCGTCGTCACCTACTGCAACGCGGGCGCCCTCGCCACCGGCGGGATCGGCACCGCCCTGGGGGTGATCACCTCGGCGGCAGGGGCGGGAAAGCGCGTGCGCGTCTACGCCGGGGAAACCCGCCCCCTCTTCCAGGGAGCGCGCCTCACCGCCTGGGAGCTCCAGCGGGCGGGGATCGACGTCACCGTGGTCACCGACTCGACGCTGCCGTGGCTGATGTCGCGGGAGCGGATCGATGCCGTGATCGTCGGCGCGGACAGGATCGCCGTGAACGGCGACGTCGCAAACAAGATCGGGACATACGCACTGGCCCGCGCGGCCGCCGACCACGGGATCCCGTTCTACGTCGCCGCGCCCGCCACGACCGTCGACGCGTCCACCGCGTCCGGCGCGGGGATCCCGATCGAAGAACGCCCGGGCGCGGACGTGTCGGAGTGGGCCGGGACCAGGCTCACGCCCGCGGGCGTGCGCGTCTGGGCGCCCGCGTTTGACGTGACGCCGGCGAAATACGTCGGGGCCATCATCACGGAATCCGGCGTTCACCGGCCGCCCTACACTTTCAGCGCGCCGGCGGACGGCCGGAGGGAGGGCGCGGGGAGCCCGGGGGCCCGGCCGTGAGCGGCGTCGCCTCGACGGAGGCCGTCGTCCTGCGGACGGTGAAATTCCAGGAGTCGAGCAGGATCGCGACGTTCTACACCGAACGCTTCGGCCGCCTCGCCGGCATCGTGAAGGGGGCCAGGAAGAGCCCCGGCCGGTTCGGCGCCTCGCTGCAGCCGATGGCCCAGGTCTCCCTGGTGGTCTACCGGAAACCGGGCCGGGACGTTCAGACCGTTTCGCAGTGCGACCTTGTCGCGGCGCGCCGGCGGATCCCCCTCGACCTGGAACGGATGGCCATCGGCCTCCAGATGGTCGAACTGGTGACCATGGTGACGCACGACGAGGAGGAAAACCGCGAGCTGTACGCCCTCCTGGCGGGCTCACTGATGGAGCTCGACGCGGAAACCAGTCCGGGCTGGATGTTGTTCTATCATTTCCAGCTCCGCCTCGCGGGCATCCTGGGGTTCAGGCCCGATTTCGGACACTGCGGCGGGTGCGGAAAACCGGTACCCGCCGGGCGCGCGGGCGGGGAGATGTTCAGGGTCGACATCGAGCGGGGCGCCCCCCTCTGCGGGGATTGCGACTCCCCCGGGCGGCGGTGTGTCCCGGTCCGGTCGGACGAATTGGACCTGCTCGGGTCGCTGACCCGGTGCCTCCCCGACGCGGCGGAGGGTGGGGTGAGATCCGCGCACAGGATCGAAAAATTCCTGTTCGATTTCTACGCTTTCCATCTGCCGGGATTCCGAAAACTCCGCTCGGGCGAGGTGTTTCGGCGCGTCGGGGAGGACTCGCCCGCCTGATCCCAGTCCGCCGGGAACTCCTGAAACAATTTTTGGGTATTATCAGTATATCATTCATCGCATTGATCGGAGCTCGTGTATGTCGAATTCCTCTGTACTGAAGGCCGTATTCCTCATCTTTGCCGGGATCATTTTCGGCGTGGTGATGGTCTCGAACTTCCGGGGCTTCGTGGCCCCCGGCCTCGCGGACGAGCGCGAGGTGACGATCGGCGCGCCCTCGAGCCTCCAGAAGGGGAGCGTCGACAACCGCGCCCTGAACCGGGCGTTCGTGGACGTGAACAAGGCCGTGACCCCGGCCGTCGTGAGCATCACCGTGCTGACCAGGCCGGATGAAAAGTCAGGCCAGATGAACGATTTTTTTCATTTCTTCGGGCCCGACCAGGGCGACAGGGAAGGCCAGCCGAGCCAGGGGGCCGGCTCCGGCGTCATCATCAATCCTGAAGGGTACATCCTCACCAACAACCACGTGGTCAGGGACGCCCAGGAGGACAAGGTGGACGTGATCCTGAACGACAACCGGAAACTGAAGGCAACGGTGATCGGCACGGACCCCTCCACGGACCTCGCGATCATCAAGGTCGACGGGAAGGACCTCCCGACGGCATCCCTCGGGAATTCCGACGAGCTGGAGGTTGGCGAGTGGGTGGTGGCGATCGGCAACCCCCTGGGGCTCAATTCCACCGTCACGGCGGGAATCGTGAGCGCCATCGGACGGTCCCAGATCGGCGTGATCCGCGACAATGACGGGTACGCCATCGAAAACTTCATTCAGACCGACGCCGCGATCAACCCGGGAAACAGCGGCGGACCGCTCGTCGACCTGAACGGGGACGTCATCGGGATCAACACCGCGATCGCGACGACCAACGCGCGCTACCAGGGGTACGGCTTCGCGATCCCCATCAACATGGCGAAGAGCGTCGCGGCGGACCTGATCAAGTACGGGGAAGTCCGGCGCGGCTACATCGGCGTGCGGATCAGCGGCGTCGACGAGGTGACGGCGAAATCGATCGGCCTCGACGGGCCGCAGGGCGTGCTGGTGCAGAGCCTCGAAACGGGGGGCGCGGGCGAACGGGCGGGGCTCGAACCGGGCGACGTAATCCTCTCCGTCGACGGCCGGAAGGTCAACGCAGCGAACGAGCTGCAGAGCCTGATCGCCAGAAAGCACCCGGGGGACAACGTCGTCCTCGGACTGTTCAGGAACCGGAAGGCGATGGAGAAGACGGTGACGCTCAAGTCGAGGACGCCCTCGGTCGAGCAGGTGACGGACCTCGACGCGGGGCGGAGGGGCGGGAGGTCGGGTGAAAAGGCCGAATCAATCGTGAGCCTCGACAAGCTCGGCCTGAAACTGGCCCAGCTGTCCGACAAGGAGCTCAGGGACGCGGACCTCGGACACGGAGTGCGGATTGCCTCCGTCACGCGCTACACCGAGGCGTACGAGCGCGGGCTGCGCGAGGGGGACGTGATCACCGAGGCGGACCAGAAATCGATCCGGACACCGGCCGAGTTCAAGTCGCTCCTTGAATCGCGATCGAAAGGCGACGCAATCCTGCTGCGCGTGAAACGCGCCACCGGCCCCTTCTTCGTGGCGATCCAGGTCCCCTGACCCGCACCTCCGCGACGGCGATAAAAAACCCCGGCCCGGGCCGGGGTTTTTTCCTTCCCGCAGTCGACACGGCGCCGGCCGCCGGTACGCTAGAGGGGGAGGAGGACCGAACGGTATTTCGGGACGGGCCACTGCTCGTCCGCGACGAGCGATTCGAGTTCGTCCACGACGGCCCTGACCTTCTCGCACTGCGCCCGCACCCCCGTGAACGCCGCCCCCTGCTTCCGGATGTCCCCGTGCTCCCGGGCGGCCGCGATCATCGCGTCGAGCTTGGTGACCGAGGCGTGGAGCCTGTCGATCCCCGTGCCGACCTTCCTGAGCATGGCCGAGAGCGATTTCGTCCCCGGGCCGTCATCCCCCATCTGCGCGCGGGCGCCGGCGAGGCCTGACGCCAGTTCGGACGCGTAGCGCGCGGCGGCCGGCAAAAACATCGTGACCGCCATGTCCCTCGTGACGTCCGCCTCGATCCCTGCGTTCTTGACGTAATGTTCCATGTCGATGTGGTGGCGCGACTCCACCTCCCGCTTTGAATAGATCCCGAAACGGGTGAACATCTCCACCGCCCTGGGCTCCAGGAGGGTGTCGAGGGCCTCGGGGGTGGTCCTCAGGTTCGGTAGCCCGCGGCGTTCCGCCTCCTTCGCCCATTTCGCGGAGTAATTATCCCCCTCGAACAGGATGGGCCTGGAGGTCTTCACCATCTGGCGGAGCACCTCGACGGCCACCGCGGTAAATTTCTTCTTCCGGTCCATCCGCTTCACGATCTCGCTGCTGAAATGGGTGAGGCCGTCGGCCACCGCGGTGTTGAGCACGGTGACGGCGCTGGCCGGGGTCGACGACGAGCCGACGGCGCGGAACTCGAACTTGCTGCCGGTGAACGCGAACGGCGACGTCCGGTTCCTGTCGGTGTTGTCCCTGGGGACCTGCGGGATCTTGTCGATCCCGACGGAGATCCACGCGAGGTCCTTCGTCGCGGAGGTCCTCCCGGAGGCGAGGTCGTCGAGCACGCGGGTGAGCATCTCGCCGACGAACACCGACATGATGGCGGGCGGCGCTTCGTTGGCGCCGAGCCGCAGGTCGTTGGCGCACGACGCGATTGAGGCCCTCAGCTCGCTCGAGTGGCGGTGCACCGCCCAGATCGTCGACACCAGGAAGACGAGGAACTGCAGGTTCGACTCGGGGGTCTTCCCGGGGTCGAGCAGGTTTTCGCCCG
>CAZQSM010000020.1:0-28395 GCA_964596065.1 uncultured Chlorobiaceae bacterium
GAGGCAGTGGTTGCAGATCCGCGGGAAGTAGAACATCACCAGCCGCTCGATCGCGAAGAGCTGTTCGCGCTGCTCTCCGGTGAGGTTCTTGAGGTTCGGGTCGTTCCGCGCGTAGACGGGGGACCCGCCCAGGTCGTCGTCCCAGTTCGGTCCCGCCTCCACGTTGATGTATTCCCCGGTCACCATCGAGATGGGGCGGGCCGTCGGCTGGTCGTCCCCCTCCGGGGCGTTGAAGAGCTCGTCGTACTTGTAGGTCCACGGCTCGTAGTAGTCGTCCATCGACGGCATGGACGGGTTGTGAAAAATGTCGGTCACGGTCCTCGATTTGCTGGTGGACCGGAGCCCGATCTCGTCGCCCCGCTTCTCCCAGCCGCCGCGGTACTTCTCCTGGTCCTCCCACTGGGTCGGGAACCCGGTTCCCGGCTTCGTCTCGACGTTGTTCCACCACATGTACTCGGTGCCCTTCCGGTCCGTCCAGATGTTCTTGCACGCGATGCTGCAGGTGTGGCAGCCGATGCACTTGTCGAGGTGGAAGACCATCGATACCTGGGATCTGACGTTCATGCGCGTATCTCCTACCAGACCAGTCGTGGAAGTTTCCGGACGAGGACGTGCGTGTCGCGGTTGCTGCCCGTCGGTCCCCAGTAATTGAAGTGGAACGTGAACTGGCCGTACCCGCCGACCATCAGGTTCGGCTTGAGGCGCGTCCTCGTGAGGGAGTTGTGCCCGCCCGCCCGCCGGTCGTTGCGCAGCGGCGATTTCGGCACGGAGTACGTCCGCTCGGGCGAATGGTAGATGATGCAGATCCCGCGGGGGATCCTGGCGCTCACGGCGGCCCGCGTCACGACGACGCCGTGGTCGTTGTGCACTTCCACCCAGTCGTTGTCGTCGATGCCGAGCTCGGCGGCGTCCTTCTCGTTCATCCAGAAGGGTTCCACGCCGCGCGAGAGTGTGGTCATCCGCTGGTTGTCGCCGTAAGTCGAATGGATGTGCCACTTCCCGTGCGGCGTCAGGTAGTTGAGCGTCTTCGTCTTCCCCACCTCCCTGCTGAAGCGGAGGTCGGCGTACTCGGTCGGCAGCGGCTTCGGTTTGTACGTCGGAAGGTGTTCGCCGAAATCGATGTACCCCGGGTGGTCGAGGTAGAAATGCTGCCGCCCGGTGAGGGTCCGCCAGGGGACCAGCGATTCCTTGTTGTAGGTGAACGGGGAATACGCCCGCCCGTTTTCGGTGATGCCGGACCACATCGGGCTGTTGAGGAGGCGCATCGGGCTCGCCTGGAGCTGCTTGTAACTGATCCGCACGCCGCGGTTCTTCTCCGCGAGCTGCGCGAGCGGCAGGCCGACCTTTTCCTCCATGTTCTTGTACGACCGCCAGGCGAGTTCCCCGTTGGTGACCGTCGCCAGGTGGAGGATCGCGTCGCAGACCTGGACGTCCTCCCGCAGGGATGGATAGGTCATCCCGTCGAACGACTCCGTCTTCCCCGTGATGAGCATCTGGTCGTAGAAGTCGTCGATGGCGTATTTCGTGCCGTGGGCGCCGAGGCCGTTTTCGCGCGCCAGCGGCCCGAACGAGATGAACTGGTTGTAGGTGTTCTTATAGTCCCGCGACACCACCGAAATCGTCGGCATCGTTTTCCCCGGGACGGCCTCGATCTCCCCCGTGATCCACTCCTTCATCGCCGGCTGGGAGATTTCCGCGGGCGTGTCGTGGAGCAGGGGCGTCACCATCACGTCGTTGACGCGCTCCGGGAAGTGCGCGGCCGCCAGCTCGGAGAACTTCTTCGCGATGGCCCGGAAGATGTCCCAGTCGCTCTTCGATTCCCAGCAGGGGGGCACGGCGGCCGAGAGCGGGTGGATGAAGCTGTGCATGTCGGTGGAGTTCAGGTCGGCTTTTTCATACCAGGTGGCCGCCGGCAGCACGATGTCGGAATAGAGGGCCGAGGTGTCCATCCTGAAATTCAGGTCGACAACGAGGTCCATCTTTCCGTGCGGCACCTTGTCGTGCCACACCACTTCCCTGACGGAGTCCTTCGCCAGGTCCTCCGCGATCGCGTTGTCGTGGGTCCCCAGGTAGTGCCGGAGGAAATACTCGTGCCCCTTGCTGCTCGACATCAGGGCGTTTCCCCTCCAGATGTACCAGACCCGCGGCCAGTTTTCCTCGGCGTCCGGGTCCTCCACGGAGAACTTCAGTTCCTTCGACTTCAATTTCTCCACCACGTACCGCGAGACCTTCTCGGGCGTGTCCGCCCCCGCGGCCGCGGCCTCCTTCGCCAGTTCGAGCGAATTTTTCCCGAACTGGGGATAGAAGGGCAGCCAGCCGTTGCGGACGGCGCTCACCTGCACGTCGATCGTGTGCCCCTGCGCCATCGTTCCGGGGCGCGGGTCGGTGGGGACAGTGTGGTAATCCGTGAAGCCCTTTTCGTACCGCCACTGGTCGGTGTTCACGTAGTGCCAGCTCGGGGCGTTCTGGAGCCGCGACGTGCCGTACCAGTCCTTCGCAAAGGCGATGTTGCCCCACGGTTCACCGGGGGCCAGTTTCTCCTGTCCGACGTAGTGCGCGAGGCCTCCGCCGTTGACCCCCACGCATCCGCAGAACATCAGCGCGTGGATTCCGGCCCGGTACATCAGGTTGCCGTGATACCAGTGGTTGATGCCCGCGCCGATGATGATCGTGCACTTGCCGTTGGTGTGCATCGCCGTGGATCCCCACTCCCGCGCGAACTGGAGCAGGTCCTTCCGGCCGATGCCGGTATACCTTTCCGACCAGGCGGGAGTGTAGGGAAGATCCGGGTCGTCATAATCCTTCGGATAATCGCCCTGCAATCCCCTGCTCACGCCGTACTGCGCCATCAGGAGATCGTACGCCGTGGCGACAACGGCCGTCGTTCCGTCGGCGAGCGGGATCTTCTTCACCGGTACCTGTCGGACCAGGGGGCGCCCCTCGGCAAAGTCGTCGAACCTGACGCCCGCGGTTCCGTCGCTCCCCCCGAGGAATGTGAGGGTCGGATCGATCTCTGAGCCGTCGACGGAGTCTTTCAATTCCAGGTTCCATTGCCCCTTCTGCTTCGCCCAGCGGTGGCCGACGCTCCCCATCGGCATCTTCGGCCTGCCCGCGTGGGCGTCCCACATCAGGAATTTCCACTCGCCGTTCTCGGCCGCCGCGTAGTGCGCCAGCCGGTTCGCCCTCAGGAGCTGTCCGGGTTTGTACGCCGCGGCCCCGGCCCCTTCCGGGCCCTTGCCTCCGCCCTTCCCCGGGGCGTGCAGCTCCACCAGGAACGGCGCGTCGGTGTAGCGCTTCGTGTAATCGATGAAGTAGGGGACCTGCCGCCGGTGGTGGAACTCGTTCAGGAGGACGTGGTTGACCGCCATCCACCAGGCGCCGTCCTGACCCGCGTTGACCGACACCCAGTGGTCGGCGTATTTCGCCACCTGGTTGAAATCGGGAGAGAACACGTACATCTTCGTGCCGTTGTGCCTCGCCTCCGCCGCGAAGTGGCAGTCGGGCGTGCGGGTCATGTTGAGGTTGGAACCCATCACGGCGAGGAGCTTCGCGTTGTACCAGTCCGCCGACTCGTTGACGTCGGTCTGTTCGCCCCACGTTTCGGGGGAAGCCGACGGAAGGTCGCAGTACCAGTCGTAAAACGAGAGGGAGATGCCGCCGAGGAGCTGCATCAGCCGCGCGCCCGCGGCGTAGCTCACCATCGACATCGCGGGGATCGGGGAGAATCCCGCGATCCGGTCGGGACCGTGCTTCCTGATCGTGTGGATGTTCGCCGCCGCCATGATCTCGAGGACGTCGTCCCACGATGCCCTCCGGAACCCCCCCTTGCCCCGCGCCTTCTGCCATCTGCGCCGTTTCTCCGGGTCGGAGACGAGCGCCTTCCAGGCCTCCACGGGGTCCTCGTGTTCCATCCTCGCCTGCTTCCAGAGGTCCATCATCGCGCCGCGGATGTACGGGTACTTTACCCTGAGCGGGCTGTAGAGATACCAGGAGAACGAGATTCCCCTCTGGCATCCGCGCGGTTCGTACGGGGGAAGGCCGCTTTCGAGCATCGGGTAGTCGAGCCCCTGCATCTCCCAGGTGACGATACCGTCCTTGACGTGGATCATCCAGGTGCAGGATCCGGTGCAGTTCACGCCGTGGGTGCTCCGGACGACCTTGTCCGACTGCCAGCGGTTCCGGTAGAACTCCTCCCATCCCCGGAGGTTCGGGTCGGTCTCGTCCTTGATCCAGGGGATGCTGTCGTGCTTATTCATTGACGTTCTCCAGCTTTTTCGATTGAACGAGGGGACGCCGCACGGAGCGGAAACGCTTGTGCCAGACCACGTCGAAGAGGCCCAGCATCAGCAGCGTCCCCCCCAGGCCGATCAGCACGAAGTTGAGGCGGGCCGTCGACGCGTCCTCGGGGCTCCGTTGCAGCGTGCTCTGGAAGTAGGCGACGATGCCGAGGATCTCCTCCGGCTCGAGCGGTTTGCGGTTGTAGACCGACTGCATCGTGGGAGTGGCGGGAGAGGAGAGCCAGACCGAGAGGGTTTTCCTCCCGCCGTAGCGCTCGAGGACGGTCGTGAGGTCCGGGGCGAGCGTCCCGCCCCCGAGCCCGGCGACCCCGTGGGCGCCGTGGCAGGAGAGGCAGGCCGGACCGCCGTTGGCCAGCGGGATCGTCCCGAGGAAGAGTTCCCGCCCGCGCTCGATGTCGCGCGGGGTGAAGGGGCGGTCGCTGACCTGCACGCCGGCGAACTGCGATTTTTCGAGTTTCGACTCGGCGTCGATCAGGTCGAGGAGCGACTCCGCCCTGGCCTTCGTCATGCCGGGGAGCGCGGGCATCACCGCGCCGCGGGCGTCCTGCTGCAGCTCCAGGGCGTACGGGTCGCCCGCGTCGAGCAATCCCCTCGGATCGACGATGAAGCGGGAGAGCCAGGCGCGGTCTTTCCGGGCGGAGACGTTCTTCAGGTCGGGACCGGTGAGCCTTCCCCCGCCGATGGTGTGGCAGCTGGAGCAGTTCTGCTTGAAAAAGGCCGCCGCCTCCTGCGCCGACGCGGTGCCCCTGATGAGGAGCCCGGCGATGATGCCGCCGGCTGCGAACGCGGCGAATCGAAAGTGGGTCATCGTTGTCTCCGGATCTGGTGGTTCAGGCGCGGACGGCCGCCGTCGCGCTGCCGATTTCCCTCTCGAGGCGATCGAGGTCGCGGAGCAGGTCGGCCTTCGCCCGGCATGCCTCGCCGGTCGCTTCCGCGGCGGCGAAATCGTTCGTCAGCCGGTCTTTTTCACTCTGCCGAAGCCGCATGTCCGCCATCACGAAGAGCACCTGGTCCTCCTTCATGATGTGGGACCGGAGGAGGACCGAAAATTCACGGGCCGGACGGCAGAATGCCGGGATGCCGGCGCGGTTCCCGGCGGCGAGCTGCGCGAGGGCCTCCCCCATCGATCGCACGAGGGCGCGGCCGTCGTCGTGCTCGGTCAGCATCACCGCGAGCGGGCCCGCATCCTTCGGGAGGCCGGACCGTTCGAGCGCGGGAAACAGGAACCCTTCCTCTTTTCCATGGTGGCACCGGTCCGCGAAGTGCCGGATGAACCGCATCGTCCCTTCGAGAAGCTCCGGGGGAACGGACGCGCCGCCTTCGAGCCTGTCGGCCGCCGTGACGAGGACGTCGAGCGCCCGTTCGATGGCGCGGTGTTCCTGCATGAGGATGTCGGTCGCTTTCATGGTGTCGCTGCCCTTTCGAACGGTTTGGGTCTGGGTTTGGGTTTCGCCGGGGCCGCCGGGACCCGGGCGAGCCGTTCCGAGAGCTCCTCCACGGTGGTGGTCTTGAGCATGTTGACGATAATTGCCCGTGACGTCTCCCACTCACCGTGCAGCGGGCACGGATCATCCTCGCGGCACTCGGGTAATCCGAGGATGCACCCGTCCATCGTGGACGCCCCGTCGACGGAGTTGACGATTTCGGCCAGCCGGATCTCCGACGCCGGTTTGCCCAGGCGGAACCCGCCGTTGGTGCCTTTCGTGGAGAGCACGATGCCGTCCCGGTTCAGGATCTGGAGGATCTTTCCCAAGAAATGGTGGGGAATGTCAAGGGCGTCGGAAATTTCACGCACGTGGACTGCCGATCCATCCTCCCGCTTCGAGAGGTAGATCACCGCGCGCAGGGCGTACTGGCAGGAGCGTGAAAATATATTCGACATCGGTAATCAGATAATCAGACTCTTTTATCTGATTCAACTTTTGTGCCATCCGCCCGGGGGGAATAAATCGCGCAATTGAATTGAATTTAAGGGGTAGGGATACCCCGGGGGAGAGTTTTTCTCTCAGGAATGAAAAAGTGGGTGAGAGGCGAATCAGTCCTGAAACGGGCGCGCCGGGGGGGGCCGATCACATCTCGAAACCGTCCCGGATCTGGTCCATCACGTGGAATTTTTCTGCGAGTTCCGTCTTGATGTTTTCCAGGAACCTGATCGTCCTCTCTTTTTTCGTCACGAGCTCGTTGAGCATCACCCGCACGTCGGGGTAGACGCACTGGTCGCGGAGTTCGCCGTAGCGGATGAACTGCTGGCGTTCGGCCTGGAGGGCGGAGTCGATGGCGGTGCAGGTTTCCCTGCAGGTGCGCGGGCAGAGCTTGTCGTTGCGTGTCATGGAATGCTCCTTATGATTGTGCGACGCCGGAAACGAGTGATTGCCCCAGTTCAACGGCTTCCTTGTTGACCGGGATGAGGTGATGATACCGTTCCGGGAGGACCTTGGCGAGGGCCGTGAGGACCGATTCGACCGTAACCACCTCCGAGATGCCGAGGACGGCCCCGACCATGATCATGTTCGCCACCTTCTTGTTCTCGAGGCGCTCGGACTCGCGGGCCGCGTCGACGGGGACGACGGTGACGTCGTCGCGCGTCGGCGGGTCGATGATGGCGCTCTTCTCGTAGATCAGGTGCCCGCCCGGCTTGACGCTCTTTTCGAACTTGTCGAGCGACGGCTGGTTGAGCGCCACCACCATGTCGAACGACGACACGATCGGCGAACTGACCGGCTCTGACGAGATGATGACGATGCAATTGGCGGTCCCTCCACGCATTTCCGGGCCGTAGGAGGGCATCCACGACACCTCCTTCCCGTCGATCATGCCCGCGTAGGCGAGCGTCATGCCCATCGAGAGGACGCCCTGTCCCCCGAATCCCGCGATGAGAATCTCCTGTGTCATGGTCAGTTTCCTTTCGCAACCCGCGCCACGCCGTCGACCTTCAGGTCGCCGAGCGGGTAGTGGGGGAACATGTGCTCTTCCATCCATTGATTCGACACCACCGGCGTCATCTTCCAGCCGGACGGGCAGTTCGACACCACCTCGATGAGGCAGTACCCCTTCCCGTCCCTCTGGTGCTGCAGCGCCTTCTGGATCGCCTTCTTCGTCTTCCGGACCGCTGTCGGCGTGTGCACGGCCTGCCGGGTCACGTAGTACGCCCCGGGGAGCATCGAAATCAGGGCGGTGATGTTGAACGGAAAGCCCTGCGTGCTCAATTCGCGGCCGGCCGGGGTAGTGCTGGTCTTCATCCCCAGCAGCGTCGTCGGCGCCATCTGGCCGCCGGTCATCCCGTAGATGCCGTTGTTGATGAACAGGACGAGGATGTTCTCCCCCCGGTTCGCGGCGTGGATCGTCTCCGCGGTGCCGATGGCGGCGAGGTCGCCGTCGCCCTGGTAGGAGAAAACGAAATGGCCGGGGAGCATCCGCTTGATGCCGGTCGCCACGGCGGCGGCCCTGCCGTGCGCGGCCTCCTGCATGTCGATGTTCATGTAATTATAGGCGAACACCGAGCATCCCACGGGCGCGACACCGACGGTTTTCTCCTGGATCCCCATCTCGCCAACCACCTCCATCAGGATTTTGTGCACCGTCCCGTGGCCGCACCCCGGGCAGTAATGCATCCGGTTCCCGGTCAGCGTGTCCGGTTTTTCCCACGCCATCTCGAGCCCCTCGGGGCAGCCGGCCGGTTCGATCATCACGTCACCAACGGGGGTCGTCATCGTGCCTCCTCCATGATCGGGATTCGTTTGTGCGCCGGGGGGGCGCCCGCCGCCGGGTCCTCCGCCATCCGCAATATTTCGTTCAGCACTTCCTCCGGAGTCGGGATGATCCCCCCCATCCTCCCGTGGAAATGGACGGGCGCGGCCCCCTCGATGCCGAGGCGGACGTCCTCCACCATCTGTCCGGAATTCATCTCCACGACCAGGACGCCCCGGAGGGTGTCCCGCATCGAACGCAGGACGTCGTAGGGATAGGGCCAGAGCGTGATCGGCCTGAGGAGCGCGACGTTCTTCCCCAATCCCCTCGCCAGGTCGACCGCCTTGTGGCAGATGCGGGCCGACAGGCCGTACGCCACGACGAGGAACTCCGCGTCATCCGGCCCGACGAGCTGGTGGCGTACCTCGCGCTCTTCCACGCTCCTGTACTTCTCCTGCAGATGATGGTTGATCTTCTCCATCTTCTCCGGCTGGATGTGGAGCGACGTGATGATGTTCCGCTCGCGGTCGGCCGGCTTGCCCGTCGTCGCCCACGGCTTTGCGACAGCGTGCTTCGCGGGATCGTAATCTGGGAATGCCACCTTTTCCATCATCTGTCCCAGCGCCCCGTCTGCCAGGATCATCACCGGGTTGCGGTACCGGTCGGCGAGGTCGAACCCGAGGTAGACCATGTCGGACATCTCCTGCACGCTCGCGGGCGCCAGCACGATCAGCCGGTAGTCGCCGTGGCCGCCCCCCTTGGTCGCCTGGAAGTAGTCCCCCTGCGCGGGCTGGATCGTGCCGAGTCCGGGCCCCCCGCGGTTGACATTCACGACGAGGCAGGGGAGTTCAGCGCACGCGATGTACGACAGTCCCTCCTGCATCAGGCTGATGCCCGGGCTGGAGGAGGAGGTCATCGCCCTCGCCCCCGCTCCCGCGGCGCCGTACACCATGTTGATGGCGGCAAGCTCGCTCTCCACCTGCATCACCACCATTCCCCTCTGCCTCGCCTCGGCGGCGAGGTATTCGAGGATTTCGGACTGTGGCGTGATGGGATAGCCGAAATATCCCCTGCAGCCGGCACGGATCGCGGCCTCGGCCAGCGCCTCGTTCCCCTTCATCAACCGCACTTCGGCGTTCGCGCTCACAATTCCACCTTCCCTTCCGGGATCTCGTCCACCGTGATCCTGATGTTCGCGCGGACGTTCGACACGACGGCCACCGGTTCCCTCCGGGCGTCCTTCCCGGCCGATTTCTTCGGGGTCCGGTAGACGGTGATGACCGAGTCGGGACACACGAGGGAGCAGTTCTCGCAACCCGTGCAGTTGTCCCTGACCAGGACCGCGTAATGGTACCCCTGCTTGTTGACGGTTTCGGAGAGCCGGAGGCTCTCCTGGGGACACGCCTCGACGCACAGCTCGCACCCCTTGCACGTGTCCAGTTCGACCTGGATGGTTCCTTTGACTGATGCCATTGATTATTCTCCGTTGTTCACATCGAACGCCTGACGATCATCTGGATTTTTTCGTGCAGCATCGGGTACTTCGCGTCGACCATGTACTCGTCGGTCGATCCCACGTGGACTGCCGCGACCGCGTCGCCCAGCAGCCAGACGGTCGCGTATTGGTTGAACTCGATCCTGAACTGGTACACCTTCGCCGGGAGCTGCGCCTCGCCCACCGGGATCGAGGTCGCGGGCCTGGGGCTGATTTCGATATTGCAATAATCCCCCTTCTCCGGCACGATCACGGGGATCTTCTGCGTCCCGCCCCGGGACGCGTTGTAGCGCTCCATCAGCATCCCGTAGTGCGATGGGACCGTCGCGTCGAACACGAGCGGCGGCGCCTCCACCATTACCATCCCGGTCATTCCCGGACCCTCGTAGATGTTGACGTATTCGCCCTTGACCACCACCCTGTGCGAGGGGAGGCCGTTCATCGTTTCGGCGAAGATCTCCCCGTCCACCCTGCCGGGAAGCGTCGTCACCTCCCTGTCGGCGCGGCCCGCCGCGCCCTTGATCTCATCTCGGATCGTCCCCTTCTCCGCAACGATCCGGTCGGTCCAGGTCCTGGTGTCGCCCTTGTACCCGTGGAACGTGGAGACGGTCTCCTGCGCGACGCACTGGAGCGCAGCCGCGAACGCGAAGACCGCGACCACCGAAGTGAAACCGATGCGCTTTCCCATGTTCCCTAACCTCCTTCCGATGCTCCGGGCCGGAAACAGGAGACGGGGGCGCGGCGTCAGGCGTCCGCCTCCATCATCTGGCCGGCCTGGATCCAGGTTGTCAATTCGTGGATGCTCGGAACCCGTCCCTCGAAATTCGTCCGGTCGTCGACCATCACCGTGGGCGTCCTGACGACGCCGTACTCCAGCATCTCGTTGGCGTCGGAAACCCATTCCACACCGATGGAGCCGTCGATCGTCGTGACCGCCGCGACCACGTTGAGCAGCGCCTGCTGCGTTTTCATTCCGGGCAAACCGAAAAGCGTGACTTTCATAGCGTTCAATGTTCTCAATGTGTTTCGACGAGTGTGTGACGCACCTTCTTCTGCGCGGCCGGTCCCGCCGCCGCCGCCGCGGGGCTTTGCGCCTCGTGCACCGCCATCGCAGTGATGTTGACGATGTCGCTGACGTCGTTCCCCGGCTGGAGGAGATACACCGGCTTCCGGATGCCGAGGAGGATCGGACCGACAGCGGTGATGCCCCCCAGGTGGGCGAGGAGCTTGTAGGCGATGTTCGCCGACGTCAGGTCGGGACAGACCAGGATGTTGGCCCCGTCACGCAGCGGGCTGAAGGGGAAGACGTCGGCGAGGAGGTCGGGCGACACGGCCGTGTCGGCCTGCATCTCGCCGTCCACCGGGAGGCCGGGGGCCCTGGATTTCAGGAGTTCGACCGCCCGGCGCACCTTGAGTGCGAACGGGTGGTTCGAGCTCCCGAAGTTGCTGAACGAGAGCATCGCGACGCGCGGCTCGATGTCGAGCTTCTTCACGTGGGCCGCGGAGAGCATCGCGATCTCGCAGAGGTCCTCGGCCGTCGGGTCGATGTTGACCGTCGCGTCGGCGATGAAGACCGTCCTGTTCTTGAGGACCATCATGTACACTCCCGCGATCCTGTTGACGCCCTCCTTCTTGCCGATGATCTGGAGGGCCGGTCTCACCGTGTCGGGGTAATGCTGGGTCAGGCCCGAGATGAGCCCGTCGGCGTCCCCCGCCGCCACGCTGAGCATTCCGTAGATGTTGTGCGTCTTGACGTGCCGCTCGGCCTCGAACCTCGTCACGCCCTTGCGCTGGCGCATCTGGTAATACGAGGCGACGTAGCTCTCGAACCTGGCCGCCTTGGACGGGTTGATCAGTTCCACGCCTCGCGCCTCGAGGTCGAGCCCCAGGTGGGCGGCCTTCTGCCGGATGAGGCTCCTGCTCCCGAGGAGGATCGGCAGGGCGATCTTCTCGTCGACGATGATGTGCGCCGCCTGGAGGATCTTCTCCTCCTCCCCCTCCGGGAAGACGACCCGTTTCGGGGCGTGTTGCGCCTTGTGGATGAAGAACCGCATCACCTCGCGCGATTTGCCGAGCCGCGCCTCGAGCCGGTCCCGGTATTCCTCGAAATCCGCGATCGGCGTCCTCGCGACGCCGGTGTCCATCGCGGCCCGGGCGACCGCCGCGGCAACCTTCAGCAGGACGCGCACGTCGAACGGTTTCGGAATGATGTATTCACGGCCGAACGAAATTTTCTTCCCGCCGTACGCCTTTCGCACCGCGTCGGGCACCTTTTCGCGCGCGAGCGCGGCGAGCGCGTTCGCGGCGGCTACCTTCATCTCGTCGTTGATCGCGCTTGCCCTCACGTCGAGCGCCCCCCTGAAGATGTAGGGGAACCCGAGCACGTTGTTGACCTGGTTCGGGAAATCGGAGCGGCCGGTGGCCATGATGATGTCGCTGCGGACGGCCACCGCCTGGTCGTACCCGATTTCGGGGTCGGGGTTTGCCATCGCGAAGACGATCGGGTCGGAGGCCATCGACTTTACCATGGCCGGCGTGACGATGTCGGCCGACGACACGCCGCAGAAGACGTCGGCGCCGCGCATCGCGTCGTCGAGCGTGCGCGCGCCGGTGTCGGCCGCGAAAAATGCCTTGTAGGGGTTCATCCCCTTCGTCCTGCCGGCGTAGACGACGCCGCCCGAATCCACCATCAGGATGTTCTCGTGCCGGACGCCGAGACGCTCGTAGAAGCGCGCGCAAGCGATCCCCGCCGCACCCGCGCCGCTGAAGACCACTTTCACGTCCCCGATCTTCTTCCCGACCAGGTCGAGCGCGTTGAGCAGCGCCGCGCCGCTGATGATCGCGGTGCCGTGCTGGTCGTCGTGGAAGACCGGGATGTTCATCGTTTTCTTGAGGGTTTCCTCGATCTCGAAGCACTCGGGGGCCTTGATGTCCTCCAGGTTGATCCCCCCGAACGTCGGCTCGAGCATCTGGACGGCCCTGATGATTTCCGCCGGGTCGCTCGAGTTGAGTTCGATGTCGAACACGTCGATGTCGGCGAATTTCTTGAAGAGCAGTCCCTTCCCCTCCATGACCGGTTTGCCGGCGACGGCGCCGATGTTCCCCAGCCCGAGGACCGCGGAACCGTTGCTGACGACCGCAACGAGGTTGCCCTTCGTGGTGTAGAGGTACGCTTCGTCGGGGTTGCTCGCGATCCGCTTGCACGGTTCCGCGACGCCCGGCGTGTAACTGAGGGCGAGGTCGCGCTGCGTCGAGCACGACTTTGTCGGCACGACTTCGAGTTTTCCCGGGCGGCCCGAGGAGTGGTAATCGAGTGCTTCCTGCTGTCTGATCATTGGAGTGCGAGGTCCTTCTCATCGGCTCGAATGTATTTCCGGGCAAAGGCGAACCGCTCGAGTTCTTCCCGGAACGAGGGATGCGCGATCCCGATGAGCGCGCGCACCCTCTCCCGTATGGTCTTGCCGTACAGGTCGGCGACCCCGTATTCGGTGACGACGTAATGGACGTCGCCCCGGGACGTGGTGACGCCGGCCCCCTCGGCCAGGCGGGCCGTGATTCGTGAGAGCGTCCCCTGCTTCGCCGTCGACGGCAGCGCGATGATCGGTTTTCCCCCCTTGCTCCGGGAGGCGCCGCGGATGAAATCCACCTGGCCGCCGAAGCCGCTGTAGAAGTAATCCCCGATCGAATCCGCGCATACCTGGCCGGTCAGGTCGACCTCGATGGCCGAATTGATGGCGACCATCCGGTCGTTCTGGGCGATGATGAACGGATCGTTCACGTAATGGGACGGGTGGAACTCGATCACCGGGTTGTTGTCGATGAAGTCGAAGAGGGGCTGGTTTCCGAGAACGAACGACACGATGATCTTGCCCGGGTGGAGCGTCTTCTTCTCATTGGTGATGACGCCCTCCTCCACGAGCCTGATGACTCCGTCCGCGAACATCTCCGTGTGGATGCCGAGATCCTTTTTCGAGTGGAGATAGCGCAGCACGGCGTCGGGGATCGCCCCGATGCCGAGCTGGAGCGTGGAACCGTCCTCGATCAGGCCGGCGATGTTCTTCCCGATCTTTTCATAGATCTCCGCCTCCGCGGGAGTGAGCGTACCATCCACCTGTGGAAGCTCAAGCAGCGGGACGTCGGCCTCGACGCAGTAGGTGAATTTATCGACGTGGATGAAACAGTCGCCCAGCGTTCGCGGCATGTTCGGGTTGACCTGCGCGATGATCACCTTCGCGACCTCGGTGGCCGGTTTGGTGCAATCGGCCCCGACACCGAAGCTACAGAATCCGTGTTCGTCCGGCGGCGAGACGTGCACCAGGGCGACGTCGATCGGGAGGATTTTCCTGTAGAAGAGTCCCGGGATCTGGCTCAGGAAGACGGGGGTGAAGTCCGCCCTTCCCTCGTTGACGGCCTTCCGGACGTTCGCGCCGATGAAGAGGGCGTTGTGCCTGAAGTGGCCTTCCATTTCCGGGTTGGAATAGGCGGTTTTCCCGACGGTCAGGAGGTGGATCACCTCCACGTCCTCGAGCTCGAGGTAACGGTCACACATCGCGTTCACGAGGACTTCCGGCATCGCGCATCCCGGGTGGACGTAGACGCGCTGGCCGGAGGAGATCGGCTTCACCGCCTCCGCCGGACTCCGCAATTTCGCCTTGTAGCGTTCAAGCCAGTGCATTGTGCTCCTGATGCAGTGTCGATCCGATGTTACCGTATTCGAGTTCGTACCGCCGCGCGACGGACGGGTTCGTGCAGATGCCGTCGTGCGTGTAGATCCCCAGGGCCAGCCCGCGGTTGCCGGCGATGGCGCGCCCGATCCCGTTGCGGGCGATGTCGGTCAGGTACGGGAGGAGCGCGTTCGTCAGCCCGTAGCTCGCGGAGCGGGCCACGATGGCGGGGATGTTCGGAACGCAGTAATGGATGACGTTGTGACGGACGAAGGAGGGGTTCTCCAGCGTCGTGGGGCGGCTCGTTTCGAAACACCCCCCCTGGTCGATCGAGATGTCGATGACGACCGAACCGGGCTTCATCTCCATCACCATCTCCTCGGTGACGATGTGCGGGGTCTTCTCCCCCTTGATGAGGATCGCGCCGAGGACGACGTCCGCGAACCGGAGCGCCTTCCGCAGGTTGTACCGGTTGACCAGGGCTGTGACGATGCGGTACCCGTTCTGCGACGCGATCTCACGGAGCCGTGACAGGTCGCGGTCGAGGACGATGACCTCCGCCCCGGCGCCGAGCGCCATCCGCGCCGCGGCACGCCCCACGTTCCCCGCGCCGAGGATGACCACCGTGGCGGGGGGGATGCCGGTCACTCCCCCCATCACGATGCCGCGCCCGTTGTTCGAACTCTCCATGAGCCGCGCGGCGATCTGTATCGACATCTGGCCGGCGATCTCGCTCATCGCGGTGAGCATCGGCAGCTCCCCGTGCTCGTCCTCGATCAGCTCATAGCCGACCGTGGAGATTTTCTTATTGAGGAATTCCCTGATGATCGACGGCTTGACGACGCCCAGGTGGAGAAAGGAGAAAAACGTCTGGCCCGGATGGAGATGGGTGCAGTCTTCGGGCGTCGGCGAGGATATTTTCAGGACGATGTCTGAACGACCGAAGACCTCGTCTCTCGAATAGACGGTGTGGGCCCCCACCTCCTGGTACTCCTCATCGAGGAACCGCGACGCGACCCCGGCCGCCTTCTCGACGAACACGGAGCACCCTTCGCTGACGAGGACCTGGGCCCCGGCGGGGGTCAGCGCCACGCGCCGCTCGCGCGCGGGGTCTTCCTTCAATATTCCGATGTTGATCGCCATTTCTTCTCCAGCGGTGTCTGTTGAGGCGGAGGCTTTTCAACTGAAAATGGGTCAATAATTATGCCAGCCCTACCACAGGGGCTTTGACCGGATTTCGGTGAAAACCCGTGAAAATCGATTAAATACTCTCAAGAATGATAAATGACGCTCATCGGTTTTCAGATCTGCAATCCTCATTTTCCTGGCCTCCTTCTCTCTGAGGAGCCATTTCCGGAGACGGATCTGACGATGGAACAAACCCTCTCATTTTTGAGAAATTTGAGGGTTTTATCGTACTATATCCCTTTTTTTTACCCATTTCGAATGACGATCTCTGGAATGAATGTTGTGTAAGACTTCAGTGAGAACAGATCGGGGCCCCGCCCCCCACCCTCGGAAAGGAGAACACACGATGACATGCTCCCATTTGAGACCGTCCCGTCCGCCGACGCTCCGGACACTTCTACTACTTGCGGGCATCCTCCTCCTCCTCCCAGCGCCGGGCTGTCAGAAATCCGAAAAACCCGCCGAAGAAAAACCGACGCTGGTGAGCCTCGACAATCTGCAGACGGCCTACGGCGTGGCGCTGAAGCGCGCGAGGATGTACGAACTCTTCATCCCCCGGGCCGGGAAGGAAAAGTTCAACGGCGTCGCGGCGCTCTACAGGGCGCTGGAACGTTCGGAAAAAATTCACGCCGCCCTCCACGCGGACCTGATGAGGAAACACGGGATCGCGCCGTCGGAGGTGACGTTCGATTCGGTGGTGGTGGGATCGACGATGCAGACGCTGAAAATGGCCATCAGCAGCGAGGAGCTGGAGGCGACCTCGATGTACCCCAACCTCCTGCGAACGGCGAACCTCGAAAATTTCACCGAGGGGATTGACCAGTTCACGATGATCAACGCCGTGGAGGACCGCCACGTGGAGCTGCTGAAGGAGGCCCAGGACAAGGCGGGCAGGATCGGCGCGAAATACCTCGTCTGCCCGGGATGCGGCTACGTCCTCACCTCCGACGCGACCGAGGAGTGCCCCGTCTGCAGGGAACCGAAGACAGTGTTCGAAAAGATATAACAACCGTCCGGAACCGATGAACCTGAAACCGAAAAAAACGCTGACCACGATCGACGGCAACGAAGCCGCGGCCGCGGTGGCGTTCAAGCTGAGCGAGATCATCGCCATCTACCCGATCACCCCCTCCTCGGGGATGGGTGAGCTCTCCGACGAGTGGACCTCCCTCGGAAAGAAAAACATCTGGGGGACCGTCCCCTCGGTCACGGAGATGCAGAGCGAAGGGGGGGCCGCGGGGGCGGTGCACGGCGCGTTGCAATCGGGCGCGCTGTCGACCACGTTCACCTCGTCCCAGGGCCTCCTGCTGATGCTGCCGAACATGTTCAAGATCGCGGGCGAACTGACCTCCACGGTCTTCCACGTCGCGGCGCGGTCGGTGGCAACCCACGCCCTCTCGATCTTCGGCGACCACAGCGACGTGATGACGGCGAGGAACACCGGTTTCTCCCTCCTGTCGTCGAATTCCGTGCAGGAGGTGATGGATTTCGCGGCCATCGCGCAGGCGGCGACGCTCGAATCGAGGATTCCGGTGCTGCACTTTTTCGACGGGTTCCGGACGTCGCACGAACTGGCGAAGATCGAAGAGGTCACCGACGACGAACTCCTGCGGATGATCGACGAGGAACTGGTGCTGGCGCACAGGGCGCGGGCGCTCAGCTCCGACCGCCCGGTGATGCGGGGGACAGCGCAGAATCCCGACGTCTTCTTCCAGTCCCGCGAGGCGATCAACGCGTTTTACGACCGGACGCCGGAGATCTTCGAGCGGCAGATGAAGAAATTCGCGGACATCACCGGGCGCGCCTACAGGCTCTATGAGTACGACGGCCCCGCGGACGCGGAGTCGGTGATCGTGATGATGGGTTCCGGGGCGGAAACCGCAGGGGAGACGGTGCGTTTCCTGAACGCCCGGGGCCGCAAGGTGGGGCTCCTCAAGGTCCGGCTCTACAGGCCCTTCTCCGCGGAACGGTTCATCGCCGCCCTCCCCGCGACGGTCCGCTCGATCGCGGTCCTCGACCGCACCAAGGAGCCCGGGAGCGCGGGCGAACCGCTCTACCTCGACACCGTGGCCGCCGTGAGCGAGGCGCAGATGTCGGGGACGCTCCCGCTGGCGTCGTTCCCGCGGATCGTCGGGGGGCGCTACGGGCTCTCCTCGAAGGAATTCACGCCGGCGATGGTGAAGGCGGTCTTCGACAACCTGGAATCGGCGGCGCCGAAGAACCATTTCACCGTCGGCATCAATGACGACGTGACGCACACGAGCATCCCCTTCGACCCGGCGTTCGGCATCGAATCGGAGAAAACCGTCAGCGCGATCTTCTACGGCCTCGGGGCCGACGGCACGGTCGGGGCCAACAAAAACTCGATCAAGATCATCGGGGAGGAGACCGACCTCTACGCGCAGGGATTTTTCGTCTACGATTCGAAAAAATCGGGCTCCACGACCACATCGCACCTCCGGTTCGGGACATCCCCGATCCGCGCCCCCTACCTGATCGACCGGGCGAACTTCGTCGCGTGCCACCAGTGGTTCTTCCTCGAAAAGGTGGATATGCTGAAAAACGCCGCGCCCGGGGCGACATTCCTGGTGAACAGCATGTACGGACCCTCGGAAGTCTGGGAACGCCTCCCGGGGCCGGTCCGGACGGAGATCGTGAAGAAGAAGCTGTCGCTCTACGTCATCGACGCCACGACGGTGGCGCAGGCGAACGGAATGGGCTCGCGCATCAACACGGTGATGCAGACCTGCTTCTTCGCGCTCTCGAAGGTCCTCCCGAGGGAGGACGCCATCGCCGCCATCAAGGGGGCGATCGAAAAATCGTACGGGAAAAAGGGCGAAGCGATCGTGAGGCAGAATTTCGAGGCGGTCAACCAGACGCTGGCGAACCTCCACGAGGTGACGGTCCCCGCGTCGGCGTCGGGCGGCGCGGGAATCCCCCCGACGGTGAGCCCCGACGCCCCGGACTTCGTCCGGGAGGTCACCGCGCGGATCATCGCCGGCGACGGCGACGGGCTGCCGGTGAGCGCGTTCCCCGTCGACGGCACCTACCCCACCGACACGGCGAGGTGGGAGAAGCGGAACATCGCCCTCGAGATCCCGGTCTGGGACGAGGCGATCTGCATCCAGTGCAACAAGTGCGCCCTCGTCTGCCCGCACGCGGCGATCAGGGTGAAGGTGTACGACGCCGGTGACCTGGAAGGCGCCCCCTCCACGTTCAAATCGGTGGAATTCAAGGGGCCGGAGTACAAGGGGAAGCGGTACACAGTGCAGGTCGCCCCCGAGGATTGCACCGGCTGCGAGCTCTGCGTGGAGTATTGCCCGGTGAAAAACAAATCTGAAACGCGCCTCAAGGCGATCAATATGATGCCGCAGCCGCCGCTTCGCGTGCCGGAGCGGGCGAATTTCGACTTCTTCCTCTCGATCCCCGAGGCGGACCGGCGGACGGTGAAGGGGGACACGGTCAAGGGTTCGCAGTTCCTCCAGCCGCTTTTCGAGTTCTCGGGGGCGTGTTCGGGGTGCGGCGAGACGCCGTACGTGAAGCTCGCGTCACAGCTGTTCGGCGACCGGATGCTGATCGCGAACGCGACCGGTTGTTCGTCGATCTACGGCGGCAACCTCCCGACGACGCCCTGGGCGAAGAACGCGGCCGGGCGCGGCCCCGCCTGGTCGAATTCCCTCTTCGAGGACAACGCGGAATTCGGCCTCGGGATGCGCCTCACGGTCGACAAGCAGGCGTCGATGGCTCGCGAACTGGTGGAGCTGCTCGCCGGGGAGATCGGACAGCCGCTGGCCGGGGAGCTCCTCTCCGCCGACCAGTCCGGCGAGGCGGGCATCTACGATCAACGCCGGCGCGTCGAACGGCTCAGGGAGAAACTGAAGGGGAACGCGAAACCGGAAGCGCGCCGCCTGCTGAGCCTTGCCGACATGCTCGTGCAAAAGAGCGTCTGGATCATGGGGGGCGACGGCTGGGCCTACGACATCGGGTTCGGCGGCCTCGACCACGTCCTCAACTCGGGGAAAAACGTGAACATCCTTGTGCTCGACACCGAGGTCTATTCGAACACCGGCGGACAGATGTCGAAGTCGACCCCCAGGTCGGCGGTGGCGAAGTTCGCCGCCGGCGGCAAGCCGAACGCCAAGAAGGACCTCGGGATGCTCGCGATGAGCTACCGGAACGTCTACGTCGCGCAGGTGGCGATGGGGGCGAACGACAGCCAGACGGTGAGGGCGTTCATCGAGGCGGAGGCCTTCGACGGTCCGTCGATCATCATCGCCTACAGCCATTGCATCGCCCACGGGATCAACATGGCGAAGGGGATGGCGAACCAGAAGGTCGCCGCCGAGAGCGGGTACTGGCCCCTCTACCGCTACAACCCGGACCTGCGGGCGAAAGGCGAAAACCCGTTCAAGCTCGACTCGAAACCGCCGAAGCTCCGCTTCACCGATTTTTCGAACCTCGAGACCCGCTACAAAATGCTCTTCAAGAGCCAGCCCGACGCCGCGAAGCGGCTCTCGGCACTGGCGCAGGAAGACATCGACACCAGGTGGGCGGCCCTCGAGCTGATGGCGAAGGAACAGCCCGCATCAGGCGGCAACGGAACGACCAAACCCGCCACGACCGCGGCCGGTCCGGCCACACCGACCACATCAACCACCGGATGATCATGGACCTGACAACCACATACCTCGGACTCAAACTCGGGAACCCGATCGTCCCGTCGGCGGGCCCCCTCTCGCACAGCGTCGATTCGATGAAGCGCCTCGAGGACGCGGGGGCGGCGGCCGTGGTGATGTACTCGCTCTTCGAGGAACAGATCGCGCACGACACCGCGGAGCTCTCCCACTACCTCTCCTACGGGACCGAGAGTTTCGCCGAGTCGCTCACCTACTTCCCCGACGTCGGCGAGTACAACCTCGGCCCCGACGCCTACGTCGAGCTTGTCCGGAAGGCGAAGGAGTCGCTCTCCATCCCGGTGATCGGCAGCCTCAACGGCATCACGGCGGGCGGCTGGACCGACTACGCGCGGAAGATCCAGCAGGCCGGCGCCGACGCGCTCGAGCTGAACGTCTATTACATCTCCACCGACCCGGAGATCCCGGCGCAGGAGGTGGAGGACCGGTACGCCGAGGTCCTCCACGCCGTGAAACGCTCGGTCACAATTCCGGTGGCGATGAAACTGAGCCCCTATTTCAGTTCGCTCGGGCACATGGCCCGCCGGCTCGACAACGCCGGCGTCGACGGCCTGGTCCTGTTCAACCGGTTCTACCAGCCCGACATCGATCTGGAGAACCTTGAGGTTCTGCCGAACGTCATCCTCAGCACGCCGCAGGCACTCAGGCTCCCCCTCCGATGGATCGCGATCCTCCACGGGCGGCTCAGGGCGAACCTCGCCGCCACCAGCGGCATCCATAACGCCGGGGACGTGATCAAGATGCTGATGGCCGGCGCCGACGTCACGATGATGTGCTCGGCGCTCCTGAAGCACGGCCCCGAACATATCACCAATACGCTGACCGGCGTCCGCCAGTGGATGCTCGACCACGAATACGTCTCGGTCGCCCAGATGAAGGGGAGCATGAGCCAGAAATCGGTCGCGGACCCCGCGGCGTTCGAGCGGGCGAATTACATGAAGGCGCTGCAGCGGTACAAATGAGGACAACGACGCCGTTCCGGGCCATCGGGGCCCGCGCCGGGAACCATCACAGACATCAACGACCGGAGCAGTAATGGACACGACCGCCCCACAACCGAAGGCAAAACACAAATCGTTCGAGTACCGGACGTCGGTCTACTGGACCGGCGAGAGGAACGGCCTTCTGGCGTCGGAAGGCAAGCCGGACATTCCCGTGTCGAGCCCACCGGAATTCAAGGGGAAGGCCGGGCAGTGGACGCCGGAGGACCTGCTCGTCGCGGCGGTGGATATCTGCACGATGACGACGTTCATCGCCTTTGCGAAGCACAAGCAGCTGCCCCTCGTCTCCTACGGGAGCGCGGCCACCGGCACGATGGAGTTCTCCGACGGCCGGTACCGGTTCACCCGCATCACGCTTCGCCCCGCGATCGTCGTCGAAACGGAGGAAGCGATCACGCTGGCCGCCGCCGTGCTGGAGGAGGCCCATCAGAGCTGTTTCATCGCCAACTCGATCTGCAGCCAGGTCGTGCTGGAACCAACCATCATCAGGGGAAAACAATGTTCTTCAGAGACGCAGACCGCTCTACCGGACCGATAGAACCACCGGCCCGGCATCCATCGCTTGCGCACCGCCCGGCGATCAAAAAACTCGCCCCCGAACTCCGTAAGCCCCGGATCGATTACGGGGCCGAGCCCAACCTGTTCCGCCGCCTGCTGCTGCGGCTGAAACACGACACCCAGTTCCTCCGTTCGACCGTCCAGATGGCGTTCATCCTGCTCTGCGTCTGGATCGGTGTCGAATTTTACCTCTTCGTGGAGTGGGGCCGCTCGGGCGGGGCGGCGGAGTTCCATCCGAGACCGCCGGGGGTGGAGGGTTTCCTGCCGATCAGCGCCCTGATGAGCCTCAGCTACTGGGTCAGGACGGGGTTCCTCAACGGTGTCCACCCTTCCGGCGTCTTCATTTTCGTGGCGATCGTCGCGCTCGGGTGGCTCCTGAAAAAATCGTTCTGCAGCTGGATGTGCCCGGTCGGAACGGTGAGCGAATCGCTCTGGAAACTCGGCCAGAAGCTCTTCGGCGCCAACCTGAAGGTGAACCGCTGGATCGATTACCCGCTCCGGTCGATCAAATACCTCCTCCTGCTCTTTTTTATGGTGTCGGTGCTCGGGATGGACGCGGCGTCGCTCCGCGAGTTCATCTACAGCCCCTACAACAAGATGGCCGACGTCAAGATGTACGCGTTCTTCGCGGACATCTCCGAATTCGCGATCTGGACGATCCTCATCCTGATCGGGCTTTCGGTCGTCATCAGGAATTTCTGGTGCCGATACCTCTGCCCTTACGGCGCCCTGCTCGGGATCACCGGATGGTTCTCCCCCCTCAAGATCACTCGGAACGCGGCGAGCTGCATCGATTGCGAACTCTGCACGAAGGCGTGCTCCGCGTCGATCAGGGTCCACAGCGCGACGAGGGTGATCAGCGACGAATGCAGCGGCTGCCTGGAATGCGTGGAGGCCTGTCCGGTGAAGGACACACTCGGGATGAAGGCGGCGCATTCCGACCGCTACATGCGCAACTGGGCGTTCGGCCTGCTGGTGGTGGGCGTGTTCGTCGGCATCACCGGTCTGGCGATGCTGATGGGGATGTGGCAGAACGAGATCTCGAGGGAGGAATACCTTTTCAGGTTCAAGAACATCAATTCGCCGCTCTACGACCACGCCCGCGGCCAGGTCCCGAAGTACGGGCCGAATGACTGAGGGCGAACGACGGGCCGGCAAGGCGATGAGCGGCCCGGGGTCCGGCGATCCGGCGGCCGTTGGAACAGGCGGCGTCCGCCGCTTCTACGATTCCCTCGCCCCCGACTATGACCTGATGACGTCGTTCGACGCGCGTTTCGAAAAAGAACGCCCCTGGTTTGAAGCGATCGACTCGAAATTCGCCATCCGGTCCGCCCTCGACGCGGGGTGCGGCACGGGCTTTCATTCGCTACTCCTCTCCCGGCTCGGGGTGGCCGTGGCCGGCGTCGACGCCTCTCCCGGGATGATTGAACGCGCGCGGGAGAACGCCCGGCGCCTCGGTTCCACTATTACCCTCCACACAGGCGGGTTTTCGGAGATCTCCTCCCTCGTCGCAGGCGACCCGGCTTCCCCCGGTCCGTTCGACGCCGTCTTCTGCCTCGGGAACTCACTCGTGCATCTGTTGACCGACGCCGAACTCAGCGAGGCCCTCACGAACTTCCGCGCTGTGCTCCGCCCGGGGGGCGTCCTGATCGTGCAGATCCTGAACTATGAACGGATCCTCTCCGAAAAAAAGGAACTATTGGGGAGGCGCGAGGCGGGCGGGACGACCTTCGAACGGCGGTACGCCTACCACGGTGAGACGGTGACGTTTACGATATCGAGGGGTGGGAAAGCGGAGTCGGTGACGCTCCGGCCGCTGACGCGGCCGATGCTGGAGGCCGCCTGCGACGCCGCGGGGTTCACGGAGATCGCGGCGTTCGGGGATCTTGCGATGGGAAGGTTCGATCCGGCCGGCTCGGCCGACCTCGTCCTCACGGCACGGAAGCCCGGGACTCGCTCATGATCACCCCCAGCGCGATCGAGAGCAACTTCGCGTCGCTCTTGTCGGAGCGCGACGGGATGAGCACCGGCACCCTCCCGCCCACGATCACGTGCGCGAGCCGGAGGCCGGCGAAGTAAGTCGTGCTCTTGGCCAGGCTGTTGGCCGATTCGATGTTCGCGGCCACGAGGATCTCGGCCCGCCCGGCGATCGGCGACCTGATCCCCTTTTCTTCCGCCGCCTCGATCGAGATGGCGTTGTCGAGCGCGAACGGCCCGTCGACCGTGCATCCCGTGATCTGTCCCCTGTCGTTCATCTTGGAAAGTGCCGCCGCATCGAGCGTCGACTGGAGGGAGGGGACGATGAACTCGGTCGCCGAGAGGACCGCCACCCGCGGGTTCGCGTTCCCGAGGGCGTGCGCCACCTCGACGGCGTTGCGGATGAGCTCCACCTTGTTCTTCAGGTCGGGGGACATCGTCATCCCCCCGTCGGTGATCATGATGAACTGGTTCCCGGGCCGTTCGGGGAATTCGAGCAGGAAGATGTCGGAGAGGAGCCGCCCGGTCCTGATCCCCGCCCCCTCCTTCAGCACCGCCTTCATCATCGACGATGTGTCGATCCCTCCCTTCATCAGGATGTCGGCCTTCCCGGCCGCGGTGAGTTCGAGCGATATCCGAAGCGCGGAGGTGGCGTCGTCGGCGTGATGGAACTCGCAGCGCGAAAGCATTTCGGATGGAAGGGCCTCTTTCATCAGCGGTTCCGATCCGACGAGGATGAAGTCCGCGAGGCCGTGGCGTAGAGCGTCGCGGACCGCGCTGAACGTCTCCTCGTTGTTCGGGAACACGACCAGCACCTTCTTCCCCGGGAACCGTTTCGCCGCCTCGAGCAGTCCGCTGAAATTCGTGATCATCGATCAATACTCCTTTGCGACTTCTTCACCGTCGAGGACGCGCGTCACGCCCTCCGCCAGGGCCTCCATCTCCATCTCCCCCGGATAGGTCAGGACCTTCCCGATAAAACAGACCCGCTCCCCGATCCAGCCGGTGAGCATCGCCGATCCGGCCATCCCGCCGGTCAGCACGACCGCGTCGGCGAAGCCCTTCAGCGCGGCGGCCGCGGCGCCGATCTCCTTCGCGATCTGGTAGCCCATCGCCGCATAGACCTCCGCGGCCTTCACGTCGCCCTCCCGGATCCTCCGTTCGACTTCGTCGGCGCTGTTGGTGCCCAGGTACGCCACGAGTCCCCCCGCCCCCATCACCATCGACCGGAGTTCCGCTTCAGAATATTTTCCCGAGAGGCAGAGCCCGATGAATGGCTGAAGCGGAAGCCCGCCTGAGCGCTCGGGGGAGAAGGGGCCGTCGCTCGCGGCATCGTTCATATCGATGATCCGCCCGCCCCGGAGCGGCGCCACCGATATCCCGCCGCCGAGGTGGGCCACGACAAACGACGACCTGCGGAGCGGGATCCCGAGTTCCCCGGCTGCGCGTCGGGCCGCGGCGTGCAGGTTCAGCGCGTGCGAGAGGCTTCGCCTCTCGATCAGGGGATGGCCGGAATATCGCGCCACCGGCTCAAGCTCGTCCACCGAGACCGGATCGACGACATAGGCGGGAACGCCGTGGGTTCTGGCGATCGTGTCGGCGATGAGGCATCCGAGGTTCGAGGCGTGCGACCCCCTCGCCGCGGCCCTCGCGTCGGCGAGCATTCCCGCGTTCACCCTGTAAACCCCCCCCTCGAGAGGGCGAAAGAGGCCTCCCATCGCGACGACTGCACCGCAGGCCTGCGCGCGTTCACCGAACCAGGCGGAGACCAGGCCGGTACGGTATCCGAGTTGTTCCTCCAGCGTGGACAGGGCGGCGAGTTCTCCGGCGGGGTGCCTCAGGACGTCCCTGTGGGTGAAGATCCCCCCCTCAGAAATGCCCAGTTTGGTCGACGTCGAGCCCGGGTTGACGACCAGGATCCGCCGGCGGGCGGCGGCGGACGTTGCTCCTCCCGATGCCAACGATCAACCCGCGATGGCCCGGAGGTCGCCGTCGTCCTTGATGCAGTCCATCGGGCAGACCGATATCGCCCTCCGGATGTCGTCCTCCTCCCGCGAGTCCGCCGGCTGCTGGATGATGTAGTAATGCGCCGAGTCGCTCGTATACATGAAGTTCTGGAGCGCGTAGGCGAAGCAGAGGCCGCACCCGTTGCAGTCGTCGGTGACGTAGTATTTCCCGGGTTCGTTGTCTTCGAGCTTTTGAGCTGGCATCTGATCTCTCCGTGTGATATGATGATGGCGATGACCGCGTCGGGGCCGGGCGTCAGAACGCCGGCATCGATTTCCTGAGCTGTTCGATTTCCGCCCTGCTGAGCTTTTCACGGATCAGCGGATAGAGGACGTCGTTCTCGTGGATGATGTGCCTGCGCAGCAGCGTGACGATCTCCCCGACGATCCGGAGCAGGTCGCCGACGGAGCTTCCGTGGATCCTCCCCCCCTCGATCTCCCCGACGAGCGACAGGAGGCCGGAAAAGAGGCTGCGCATCCGCCGGTGCTCTTCGCGGAAGAGCCTCACCTGCTGGGGATCAAATTTTGCGGCGGCGGGAAAGAGGTACTGTTCTTCGAGGCTCTCGTGCCTCCTGAAAAAATCATCGAGGAACGAGGCGACGCTGGCGATCGATTCAAAGGCGTCGGCGGTGAACCCCTTTTCACGGATCGACCGGGCGGCCTCGTCGAGGTCCCGGACCGATCCGAGCGTCACGGCGTGCTGGTGGACGAGGGTCGCCAGCGGGTCGTCAGCGCGCGGCGGCCCGTCGGGTTGGTCGTGGGTCCGGACCTGGTATTTGCCGGTTCGTTGCATTGTCTCTCGTACCAAAGAGTGCAATGCCCGTGCCAGCGGTGCGCTCTGCGGGGGGTGGGGAAAACGCGGTTATTTCTTAAAACAACGGCTGTTTGAGGCGGTCGACGTGTGAAAACCGGGGTTTTTTTCAACTGTGAAAACCGGCTCCGGGGCGGGCTTTCACATATGAGAGGGAGCCCCCAACCTGATCAGAAGGGGCGCTCCGAACCGAAGACGTTGATTTTTCCGTTAATGTGGAGCGATTTGTCCGAAATTTTTCCGGCGACGTCCACGACGGGGGAATGGCAGTTGGCGCAGGCCGTGATGGCGAACGGCGCGTGTCCGGTGGGCGGAAGGGCGTGACAGGTGCCGCAGGCCGCCTCCGATGCCCCGCCGGTCCAGATCGGCGAGGCGTTTGCGCCCACCATCACCGAATCCATGTAGACGAACTGGTTCGGCGATTCGGATTTACGAGCCTTCCAGTTGCCGTGGCAGTAGGTATTGGCACAGGTGAGCGTCCCGTAGTCGTGGGCGGGGACGGGCGAGATGCCGTTGCTTACCGTCCGCGCCAGGGGCCCGGCCATCGGCACCTCCGCGGGAAGGTCCGAATCCACGTGCCCCGCGGCGTAGACCGACGTCGGGACGGTGTGGCATTCGTAACACCAGATTTTCGACGAGAGGTTGCCGCCGAGGACGTGTTTCGCGTGGGCGCCGACGCCCGGCGACGTCGCCGCGGTATTGCCGGCGATGTCTTCCGGCGGGGCGGGCGAGTTCGGCCCGCCGTGGCAGGTGGCGCAGTTTTCGGGTCCGCCGGCGTTCGAGTGGCAGGTCTGGCACGACACCGCCGCGATGCCGCCGGCGTAATCGGCGCCGTGGCAGCTCCTGCAGGAACCCATCTCCCAGCCAGCCGCCGCGATCGCCTTCCCGTGGAACGCAGACGACGATGAATCGGTCCACCCGTCGACGTGCACGGAGATCGCCGAACCGGTCGGCGCCGGGACGTTGTCCTTCAGTTCCGCGCAACCGGCGATGAATACGCCGGCGAACGCGAGCGCCGCCGCCAGGGCGAGCGCCGCCGCCGGGGCGGTCGCGGCCGAATGCCGCGGCCGGTGTGACAATCGTGTCATTGGTTCTCCCTGCTGCTCCTCATCCGGGTTCAGGGGTTTCTCAGCGCCGCGAGCGAGCTGGCGAGCAGCTCCCTGGCATACCGGGTGTTATGGATCCCCTTGCTGAGGTCGTGTTCGACGAAGAAATAATTATAGAGCGCCCCCGCCTTCACGGCGGGTGTGATCCTCAGCGGGGAAGAGGAGCTGGCGAGGACCGCCTCGTTCGTCGGGTGAAGCCAGCCGAGGGCGACCAGTTCATCCCGGAGCGCGTGGAGCGAGTCTTCGATGCCCTGCTGCGCCGCGTGGAGGTCGTCCTCCGAGAACGTGGAGGGATGGCATCCGGACTGCTTGCAGCCGGTGAGGAGCGCGAGCTCCTCCCCGTCCTCCTGGTAGTGAATGTTCATCGTGTGGCCCCCCGCTTTGCCCGTCCCCCCCGACGGCGGGTAGCTCTGCTCGGCCATGTGGCACGAGATGCAGCCCTCGGTCTTGATCACGGCGTTCGACGAATGGTTCGAATTACCGGTGTAGGCGTATCCGGGGAACTGGTAGCCGCCGTCACCCATCAGCATCTGGCCCTGGACGCCGTAATGCGAATACCACCGGCTTGACGTGATCGTGATGGTGTCCGTGGGGCCCGGGGCGGAGGGCATTTTCGGGTTCATCGACCTGGTCTGATGGCACTGGGCGCAGAGGTTCCCCTTGCCGTAGTCGAATGCGGCGTCGGGGACTCCTGCGATGTTGGAGAGTATCGACACGGGGGTCGCCTTCCTCAGCGAGAAGTCGGCCCTCGAATGCGGCGAATGGCAGGCGAAGCATCCCGGGGGGCTCGGGGCGAACTGCGAGGTCACCGTCTGCCCGTTCATCCGCTGGATGAAACCCTCCGTCGTATGGCATCCGGCGCACGACGGGCCGTTCCGCTCGATGTCGCCGCCGATCGCGTGTTTCGACT
>CAZQSM010000020.1:28495-31520 GCA_964596065.1 uncultured Chlorobiaceae bacterium
CCGGCGCACGACGGGCCGTTCCGCTCGATGTCGCCGCCGATCGCGTGTTTCGACTGGGCCCACTGGTAGGCCCTCCCGGCGATGAAATAGGTCGTGTCGGTGTCGGGATTGTGGCAGGTCGCGCACTTGATCCCCTCGGCGAACCCTTCGAAGACATCGGAGCCGACCCCCGGGGGTCCCTGAGGTCCGGGGTCTCCCTTGCAGCCTGTGAGCAGCATCGCCCCCGTGATCAGTATGGCGGCTGCGAAGAACGAAGTGATGAGTTTCATGGTGTTGGTCTCCTTGTCGTGTCGTTCGCGGTCCGATTCCGCGTAAAAAAAAGGGTTTTCACCGTCCCGAATGGCAGAGCATGCACGACGGGTCCTTGCCTTCCACATCGTGGCACGAGATGCACGACTCGATGTCGCGCCGGCCCATCTGCGCGTGTCGTCCTCCCCCGCCGGCCGCGCCGATCGTGACAAACCCCGCCTCAAAATGGGATTGCGGCTTGATCCTGCCCTCGGTCAGGATCCCGCCCGATTGATGGCAATCGGCGCAGAAGGTCCTGCTCTCGTGGCAGGTGGCGCAATCGATGACCCTCGAGCGCGCGTCGACCGAGTGGGTGAAGCGGTAGTTCAGGTCGTGTGCCGCCTGGAGCCGGAGCGCGTCGGGCGAGTCCTTCATCGGGGTGCGCGCGCCCGGCACCGTCATCAGGCCGCGTGTGGAACCGAACGACCGCAACTGGTCGCCGGAGTGGCACTCCTGGCACGAGCTCTCCGTGTGGCAGGTCGCGCAGTCGATCTCCATCGCCCCGACGCGGACGGGCCGGTCGTGTTCCTTCGTGAAGCCGGAAACGAGGTGGTCCCCCGGAATCAGGTTGGCGAAATCGTTGTGGCACGCCTGGCATTCAACGGACGCCCTCCCCTTCGAGTGGCAGTCGACGCACATGGCCATTTCGGGGAAACGGATTTCCCCGGCTCCGGGGCCCTCCGCAACGCCGCCGTGGCAGGTCTCGCACGAGATCCCGCAATTCCCGGTGTGATGTTCGTGGGAGAAGAGCAGGTCCCGCACCGGCGGCACCGACGGCCGGATGTCGTCGGGATTGGTGTGGCAATAGGCGCAATCGTTGTTGACCTGCTCCTCGTGGCACGACTGGCAGCTGACGTGATCTGGCATCAGGTTGTCGGCCGCGAACTTGCTCTTCGCAGCGCCCGCGTGGCAGTCGGCGCAGGCGATCCCCAGCTCGGTGACATGTTTGGGGTGTGAAAATTTCACGCTCTTTCCGCCGCCGGGCGACGCCAGCAGGCGGTCGGACGAATCGTCGAGGCCCACCCCCGCCACCATCAGGGCGACGAGCGCCGCGGCGAGGATGAGGGTCTGTTTCAGCAGTCGGTCGGTCCCCGGGGTCATAAGATTCCCAGATGATGTGTGAACCAGTAGCTGACCTTGAGGAAACCCCTCACGTCGTTGTCCATGAACCGGTTGCTGAGCATTTGCGCCTGGAGTTCAAACGTGAGCGGGGCCGAGGGACGGACGATCGCCCCGAGCGCGCCCGAGAACATCGTCTCGTCCGGTGATTCCGTCGAAAGCCGGTAGCTCGAGTAGGAGACGGCGGCGGTGGGTGTCAGCATCCCGTCGAACAGCGGGTACATCCCCTGGCAATAAAAGGAGCTCAGTTCGCCCGCGTATCCGTTCGAACCGCTGTAGTTGACGCTGGCGTAACCCGTGGAGACTCCCACGCTGAGGCGCCTGCTCAGGTCGCCGTCGTAGCCCACGTAGGCGAACCTCGCCGAGGCGCGCAGCGCCGGCGTGAAGGCGTACTCGAAACCGCCCTCATACTCGCGGACCGGCGAGAGCGGGAAGACCGTGAACCAGGAATTATACGGAACGGCCGGCTCCCGGTAGATGAGGTTGGCGAGGAACGTCAGTTCCCCGGCGACGCGGGCCCGGGCTCCGAGCTCGCCCCTCCTGGTGCGTTCGAGGTTGAGGTCGTAATCGAAGCGGCCGTAGAAGTCATACACACCCGCCGAGGCGTGCGAGAGGTCCGCGCCGATCAGCTGGGTCGCCCGGGAACCGGGCGAAATGAGGACGGTGACCGGATTGAAGATGGAATCGGACCGGAGCGCTTCGTACGATTCCCGCTCGATCCGCCGGTTCACGTAACTCAGGCCGAAACGGGTGCCCCGGGCGGGCTCGCCCGTGACCTGGGCGCCGATCAGGAAATTGTTCTTCAGCTCCCGGTTGTGGTCGTACACCAGCGACCCGGGGACGTTCGATCCGCCGTACGCCGATAAGGCGACCTTCTTCTCCATCGCGCGGACCTTGAAATAACCACCATCCACCGCGCCGACGCCGACCCCCGCGAAGACCGGCACCCTGCCGATGCTCGCTTCGAATGTCCTTCCGTCGTTGCGGTAGCGTGCGAAGAGATTCCTGACGCGGAGCTCGGCGCCGTCGCCAGAGGATCCCGAGAGGAGCGCCGTTCCGTAGGCCGACGTGGAGAGCGTGAAGCCGGCGTGGCTCACGTCCACCTGGAAATTCTGCATCCCGAGGAGGAGGTTGTTCGAAACGCCCGCAGTGTCGAATTTTTCCCAGCCGTAGACGGAGGTCGAAAAGCGTCCGCTGACCTGCTGGGCCCTGACCGGGAGGACGAGGAGGAGGAGGAGGAGTCCGGCGATGAGCGTATGTCTGATGCCAGCGCGGTTGTCAGTCATAGAGTCGGTGTTGGATCGGGATCCGCAGACGCGCCAAAATAATTTCGTCTCCCATGGTCGATCAGGATACGTCCGGAAATATCCCCATTTGAAGATATAAATGCAATGACCCCCGAAAAAATATTTATTGAAATCCGACTAAACATGTCGGATATAAGGAAGCCCCGACCGTATCCGGCCGGGGCTTCCGATTCGCACTATTTCCAGGGGAAGAACGCGGCCCGGTCACCCGAAGCCCGGCCCGCCCCCGCCCCTACTTGAGGAACACCATCTTCTTCACGGAACTGAACTCCGGCGTCTGCAGGCGGTAGATGTAGATGCCGCCGGCGAGC
>CAZQSM010000021.1:0-16629 GCA_964596065.1 uncultured Chlorobiaceae bacterium
CGCTGAACCCGCTGTCGATGACCTCCCTGACCTGCCTGAACAATTTCCGCTGCATCGACCAAGATAAGGAATTCGTTCCGGATTGGGAAGGATTTGTTTCCAGGGGGAGGATGGCTATATTGGATGCATTCGGGATGTAGCGCAGCCCGGCTAGCGCGCCTGATTCTCACTTGAGCGTCCGACCAACGAAACCTCCCAACGCAGTCGGCAATCCGTCGTCCCTCTCTCGACGCTTATCGGTGAGGGTCAATCTCGCCCCGAAGACCGCCGAGGTCCCTGACCGCCCCTTGACAACCTGCCGCCGGTTCACTATCTTCCCCAATCATTCGAATCATCACGATCCCATTATCACCGGAGGCACCAATGAAGATGCGGTACGCCGTCGTTCTCCTGCTCGCCTGCACCCTCCTCGTTCCCCATCTCGCGTCGGCCCAGTGGCAGGTCACCTGGGGCCCGTTCGGCTTCAACTTCCAGCGGGTGACGTGCTACGCCGAAATCGGCCCGGTCTTCTTCGCCGGGACGCTCGGCGACGGACTCTGGAAGTCGACTGACAACAGCATGAGCGACTACACGAAGCTCACAGGCCCCCCGGGAACGAACGTCTCCGCGCTCCTCGCCGACGCCGGGAACCTCTTCGCAGCCACCGACAGCGGGGTCTACAAGTCGACCGACGGAGGGGACAGCTGGACGGCCGTCGACGTCGACCTGACGTCGCATCCTCTCACGAGCCTCGTGAAATCCGGATCGAAGATGTACGCCGCGTCGATCGGGCTCTCGGTCTCGACCGACGGGGGGGACACCTGGAACCAGGCCGCGGGGAACGGCTTCTACATTATTTCCTATATCAGCCAGCTCGCCGTATCGGGGAGCGACCTCTACGCCGGGACCTACGGGGGCGGCGTCTACAAGTCGACCAACGACGGCGGTGACTGGACGGCGGTCAACAACGGCCTCGGGGGCACCAACATCGCCAACCTCGTCGCCGCGGATGGGTGGATCTACGCCGCCACCAGCGACGTCTCGGGGCGCACGATTTTTCGCACGTCGGACAATGGCGGGGTTTGGACGCCGGCGATGTCGGGATTCCCGTCGTTCCTCTACACCGCGCTCTACGCGGTGGGCTGGGACGTCTTCGCCGGCCCGAGCGGCGGCGGCATCTACCGCGCCTCCAACGCCGATACCGCCTGGACCGCGGTCAACGAGGGGTTCAGCGGCTACGTCAACGTGTTCGGGATCCTCGGCGGTGACCTCTTCGCCGCGCTGCTGAGCGGAAGCAACTACCGGCGCGGACTGTCGCAGGTGGTCACGGATGTCGTGACCGTTCCCGGCCCGGTCCCGGCGGCGTACGCGCTCGCGCAGAACTATCCCAACCCGTTCAACCCGCAAACGACGATCGCGTTCGACGTCCCCGCGGCCGGGCGGGTGCGGCTGGCGGTCTACGACCTGCTTGGCCGCGAGGCCGCGGTGCTCTCAGACGGCCACCTCGGCGCCGGCCGGCACGTGGCGACGTTCGACGCGGGGGAGTTGGCCGGCGGGTTCTACCTGTACCGGCTCACCGCGGGGACGTTCACCGCGACCGGGAAGATGCTGTTGGTGAAATAGAACCGATCCATTCGAATCGATTTCCCCCGGGGGAGTTATACTCCGATTGGAGATCACTCGCTTTACCGCTATATTCCACCAGACCTGAAACACACGGGATGTAGCGCAGCCCGGTCAGCGCGCCTGCCTTGGGCGCAGGAGGTCCCCGGTTCGAATCCGGGCATCCCGACAATACCGGAAACATCATTCCGGTCCGTTCTTCGACCGACCGCCACTCACTTTCAACCCATTATCCCTATGATGAAGAAACCCGTTGCGTTGTTCACCTCCCTTGCCCTGGCACTCCTGTTCTGCGCCGTCCTCGCGCCGGCCCAGGTGGCCTTCATCTCCGACCGCGACAGCGTGCTGGATATTTACACGTTTGACTCCGACACCGCATCCGTCCGCCGCCTCACCAAATCGGAGGATGTCGAGTACGGCCTCGCCTGGGCGCCCGACGGGCAGTATCTGTACTTCGTGCAGTATGGCGAAGGCGACCAGAACATCTGGAGGATGAAGCCCGACGGTACCGGGGCGGAACGCCTCACCTCCGGGGCCCCGGCGCGCAACCTGAACGACATCTCGCCCGACGGAAAACGGATGCTGATCAATTCGAAGCGCGAATCGCCGAAGGGAGACACCTACTCGATGGACATCGACGGGAAGAATGTCCGACGGCTGACCGAGAACGACTTCTTCGAGGCGGGTGCGGACTACTCGCCCGACGGAACAACGATCGCCATCAGCATCCAGATCGTCCCCTCTTCGGACGGGAAGGGGACGGGGAACGCCGAACTCTATCTCATCGACACCGTCGGCAGGGAACTGAAGCGGTTGACGAATTCCGACAGCACGTTCGAGGCGCTCCCCGCGTTCTCCCCCGACGGAAAACGCCTCGCCTACCACGCCTGCTCCGGGGGGGGATGCGCGCTGATGCTGATGGACCTCGCGACCGGGAAGAGCGTCAACCTGACGAAAGGGGACCCGGACAGCCGCTGGCCCCGGTGGAGCCCCGACGGCAAGTGGATCGCCTACACCAGGATGGAAAAGGGGAATACCGACGTCTGGATCATCCGTCCGGACGGGTCGGGGAAACGGCCCTGGATCGCCTCTTCCGGCCGGGACGAGATCGCGATATTCGGTCCGAAACCGGTCAAGCTGGAGTAGGCGGCGGTTGTGCCGGCCATCATGCGGAGGGCGGTCTTAATTGCATCTCTTGAAGCTATTATGTACCTTGCCACTGCAAAAATTACCGGTATTTCTTACAGGAATGACAGATGGCAGAAAAGAATAGGATCCTGATCGTCGACGACGAGGACTCGCTCCGCACGATCCTCAGCAGCGAACTCGCGGGCGCCGGTTACGAGATCGCCACGGCGGCCGACGGCGAGGAGGGCGTGGCCGAGGTCAAGAACAGGAAATTCGACCTGGTCCTGCTCGACATCCACATGCCCAAGCTCGACGGCTTCGAGGTCCTGAAGTACATCAAGAAGGAGCATCCGGAGGTCAAGGTCATCATGCTCACAGGTTTCGCCGACCTGAAGAACGCCATCGAATCGAAGAAATACGGCGCTGAGGATTTCGTCAGCAAACCGTACGACCTGGTCGACCTGCTGACAACGATCGAGCGCGTCCTGAGCGAGTAAGCGCCCGCACAGCAATGGGGCAGCGTTACCGGGTCCTCATCGTCGACGACGAAATATCGATCACCGAACTCCTTCGCGAAGAACTGGAGGAGCTCGGCCTCTACGAAGTCACACTCGCCTATGATGGCGCCGAAGCCATCAACCTCATCCAGAAAAGCCTCTACGACGTCGTGCTGCTCGACATGAAGATGCCGAGGGTGGATGGCAGCGAGGTGCTGAAGTACATCCAGGAACATACCCCCTCCTCCCAGGTCATCATCCTCTCGCAGTACGCCGACCTGAAAATGGCCGTGGAGAGCACCAAGCTCGGCGCCTACGAGGTCCTGAGCAAGCCGTACGACATCGACCAGGTGGAGCAGACCATCAGCAGGGCCGTCGAACGGAAGAAACTCGCGATCGACAACGCGCTCCTGAAGAACCAGCTCACGAGGAAGATGGGGGAGTTCGAGATCATCGGGAGCGGTGAACTCTTCAGGAAGGCGCTCGATACCGCGCGGCGCGTGGCCGCCACCGATTCGATCGTCCTGATCACGGGACCGAGCGGGAGCGGCAAGGAGCTCTTCGCCCAGCTGATCCACCGGTCGAGCCCCAGGGCCGACCGGCCGTTCGTCCCGGTGAATTGCTCCTCGATCCCCGACACGCTGCTCGAAAGCGAGCTCTTCGGACACGAGAAGGGGTCGTTCACCAACGCGTACGCCGCCAAGGCGGGCCTCGTCGAGGTCGCCAACGGGGGGACGCTCTTCCTCGACGAAGCGGGCGACATCTCGCCCATCATCCAGCCGAAGCTCCTGCGCTTCCTGGAGACGGGCGACTTCAGGAGGGTGGGGGCCACCAACGAACTGAAGGCGGACGTCCGCGTCGTGTCCGCGACCAACAAGAACCTCGAAGAGGAGGTCCGGGCCGGGCGGTTCCGCGAGGACCTGCTCTACCGCCTCAACGTCATCACCGTCCGGGTGCCCGCGCTCCGGGACCACCCCGGCGACATCCCGGCGCTGGTGGAGTATTTCCTCAGGAAAAAAAGCACCGCGAAACAGCCGAAGACACTCACCCCGCGCGCGATGGAACTCTTTCAGTCGTACGACTGGCCCGGCAACGTGCGGGAGCTCGAACACGCCATCGAGGGCGCGGTGATCATGTCGGAGGGGCCGGAAATCGACGTCGACGACGTGAGGATTTCCGACCGTCGCGGCCCGGGCGCCGCCGGGCAGGTGCTCTCGATCGAAGACATGGAGCGGAGCCACATCGCGCGGATCCTGAAAATGTTCGACGGGAACCGGAAGAAGACCGCGGCCGCCCTGAACATCAGCGAGAAGGGGCTCTACCTCAAGATCAAGGAGTATAACCTCGAGCCGGATTGAGGCCGGCGCCCCTCCACCCACCCCGATGCGATTTTTCCGAGGACGCACGATGATCCCTGGAACACTGGTCCTCCTTCCGCTGCTCCTCCGTCTCCTCACTCCGCCGGCGTCGTCCGAACCCCAGCGGAAGCTGACTGCGGAGTTCGTCCCGACCGACACCACCGTGGTCGTGCTGCTCGGAACGGGAACGCCATTCCCGAATCCTGAGAGGCAGGGACCCGCCACGGCGGTCCTGGTCGGTGAGCGGGTGTTCCTGTTCGACGCGGGGCCCGGCGTGATGCGCCAGATCCGGGCGGCGGGGCTTCCCATCAACGGCGTGGAGGCGCTCTTTGTGACCCATCTTCACAGCGACCACACCCTCGGATACCCCGACCTGATCTTCACCACCTGGGTGATGCGGCGGGCGGCCCCGCTGCGGGCGTACGGGCCGACCGGCCTTCGCCGGATGACCGACCACCTGATCGGGGCCTACGGCGAGGATATCGTGATCCGGACGGATGGTTTGGAGAAGGAAGTCCCCGGCGGCCACGAGGTCGACGTGCACGAGATCGGGCCGGGGATCGTCTATGACAGCGGCGGCGTGCGCGTCACCGCCATCCCCGTCCGGCACGGCGACTGGAAGGAGGCGTACGGGTACCGGATCGACACCCCGGACCGGTCGATCGTGATCTCGGGCGACACGCGGTGGAGCGACGCGATACTGGAGGCCGCGCGCGGGGTGGACATACTGGTCCACGAAGCGTACCCGGAAGTCCGCGTGGCGCCGGAGGATCGGCCGGGCGGCCATCTCTGGCCGCGGTATCTGAAGGAGTTTCATATCTCCGATGTGGAACTCGGGAGGCTGGCCGCGGAGTGCAAGCCCAAACTGCTGTTGCTCACGCACGTCGTCTGGATGGGGGGGACGGAGGAGGAGGTGATCGCGGGGCTCCGGAAAGGCGGATATGCCGGGCCGGTGCTGATCGGGGAGGATCTGGGGAGATACTGAGACTTTGCGGCCGGCGGAAGCGCCCGTGCGCCGTTGACTTTCATTTTCTGCTGTCGTACCTTCTACCGACCAACTTTTCATCAGGAGGATACGTTCATGAATGCTCACCGCGTCAACCGCGCCATCCGCGCCATTCCCGTGTTGTTCCTCGCCGTTGCATTGACCGGCTCACTCCATGCGCAGGTCGACTCCCCGAAGGCGGCGGTCGCTACCCCCGACCGGTTTACCGAGGAAAAAATCAACCAGATCGAGGATAACCTGCGCAACGATCTCGAGAGTTCGATCCCCGGGGTCGTGATCGGCGGGGCGCAGACCACGCGGGAGATGAAAAAGGCTGTGCCGACGCACGATTTCTCGAAGCTCATCATTTCCCTGATGCGCATCGTGAAGGACGACAAGTCGGACCGCGCCGCGCGCATCCTCGCCGCGCTCACGCTCGACGAGCTCAATTCGGAACGGGGCAATTTCGCGATCAGCCGTGAAGCGGAATACTCGACCGATCCGATCTTCAAGGCCTTCTGCTCCAGCCTCACCAAGGCCCGCATGGCGGGGGAAAAGAAATAGGTTCGGCCACCGCCTCCGGCCCCAAACCGGAGGCGGGTTGTTCATATCGGCGTCGTCCATGACGGTCGCCCGGGGATTTCCCCGTTTGACTTTCCCCCCCTAAATTCGTAATTTTGGCCATCTCCTACGCGCCCTTGTTCCGTAACCGGACGGGGCGTTTCTTGTATATTTATCGAAAGACCCTCCTTATGGCGAAATTCAACGGCGTGGACTATTACAACATGGAATCCCTCCTGAGCGAGGAGGAGATCCTTGTCCGGAACACCGTCCGCGAGTTCGTGGACGAGCAGGTGATCCCCGTGATCGAGAAGCATTACCGGGCCGGGACGTTCCCGATGGACCTGGTCAGGAAAATGGCCGACCTGGGGATGTTCGGTTCGACGCTGCCGGCGAAATACGGTTGCGCCGAGATGAACAACGTGGCGTACGGGCTTGTGATGCAGGAGCTCGAGCGGGGCGACAGCGGCGTCCGCAGCTTCGCGTCGGTGCAAAGCGCACTCGTGATGTACCCGATCTACGCCTTCGGCTCTGAACAGCAGAAGGACCAGTGGCTCCCGAAGCTCGCCGCCGGCGAGGCGATCGGCTGCTTCGGCCTCACCGAACCCGATTACGGCTCGAATCCCGGCGGGATGATCACCCGCGCCGCCGAATCCGCCGACGGCTACGTCCTCAACGGCGCGAAGATGTGGATCACCAACGGCACGCTCGCCGACGTGGCGGTGGTCTGGGCGAAGCTCAACGGCGTGGTGCACGGGTTCCTGGTGGAGAAGGGGACGAAGGGCTTCACCGCCCCTGAAATGACCGGCAAGCATTCGCTCCGCGCCTCGGTGACATCCGAACTGATCTTCCAGGACTGCCTCATTCCAAAAGAGAACATCTTCCCGAAGACCGAGGGGCTCAAGGCCCCGCTGATGTGCCTGAACCAGGCGCGCTACGGCATCGCTTGGGGCGCGATCGGGTCGGCGCTGGCCACCTACGACAGCGCGCTCAACTATTCCAGGTCGCGCATCCAGTTCGGCAAGCCGATCGCCTCGTTCCAGCTCACGCAGGAGAAGTTGGCCCACATGGTCACCGAAATCACCAAGGCCCAGCTCCTCTGCCTGCAGCTCGGGCGGATGAAGGACAAGGGAACGATGCGCTTCCAGCAGGTGTCGATGGCGAAGCGGAACAATGTCGCCATCGCGCTCGACATCGCCAGGATGGCCCGCGAAATGCTCGGGGCCAACGGCATCCTCGACGAATACCCGGTGATGCGCCACTCGGCGAACCTCGAATCGGTGAAGACCTACGAGGGGACCCACGAGATGCACACGCTCATCCTGGGCGAGGACGTCACGGGGATCGCGGCGTACTCCTGATCATTGACAACAACAGGCAGGCATATGGACAAATTCCAGGGCGAAGGACTCACCTTCGACGATGTGCTCCTCATCCCGAGGGCGTCGTCGGTGCTCCCGCGCGAGGCCGACCTCCGGACCCGGCTCACCCGCAACATCAGCCTCAACATCCCGCTGATGTCGTCGGCGATGGACACCGTCACCGAGGCGGCGATGGCGATGGCGATCGCGAGGGAGGGGGGCATCGGGATCATCCACAAGAACATGGCGATCGAACTGCAGGCCGGCCAGGTCGACCGCGTGAAGCGCTCCGAGAGCGGCATCATCCTCGACCCGGTCACGATGCGGGCCGACGAGACGGTGGGGGAGGCGATCGAGACGATGCGCAAGTACCAGATCTCGGGCATCCCGATCGTCTCGGCCTCCGGAAAGCTGATCGGCATCCTCACGAACCGCGACCTGAGGTACCAGCCGAAGAAGAAGCAGAAAATCTCCGAGGTGATGACCAACAAGCACCTCATCACGGCGCCGGTGGGGACGACGCTCGACAAGGCGGAAGGAATCCTCCAGCAGCACAAGATCGAAAAGCTCCCCGTGGTGGACAAGGGCGGGATGCTCCGCGGCCTGATCACGTTCAAGGACATCCAGAAGCGGAAGCGCCACCCCTGGGCGTGCAAGGACGCCCACGGGCGGTTGCGCGTCGGGGCCGCCGTCGGCGTCACCGCCGACACGATGGAGCGGGTCGAGGCGCTGATGGCCGCGGGCGCGGACGTGGTCGTGGTGGACACCGCGCACGGGCACTCGAAGGGTGTCGTCGACATGGTCAGGAGCATCAAAAAGCGATACAAGGAGTGCGAGCTGATCGCGGGCAACGTCGGCACGGCCGAGGCGACCAAAGACCTGATCAAGGCGGGGGCGGACGCCATCAAAATCGGCATCGGCCCCGGGTCGATCTGCACCACGCGCGTGATTGCCGGCGTGGGCGTTCCCCAGGTCACCGCGATTTATGAGTGTTCCATCGAGGCGGCGAAGGCGGGCATCCCGGTCATCGGCGACGGCGGCATCAAGCAGACCGGCGACATCGCCAAGGCGATTGCCGCCGGGGCGGACGCGGTGATGATCGGCGGCATGTTCGCCGGCACCGACGAGAGCCCGGGCGAGAAGATCCTGCTCGAAGGGCGGAGCTACAAAGTCTACCGCGGAATGGGCTCGCTCGGCTCGATGATGGGCGGCTCCAGCGACCGCTACTTCCAGGACGTCGAGGACGGCCTCCCGAAGCTCGTGCCCGAGGGGATCGAGGGGCGCGTCCCGTACAAGGGGCCGGTCTCCGACACGATACACCAGATGACCGGCGGGCTGCGCTCCGCGATGGGCTACTGCGGCGCCGCCACCGTCGCCGAGATGAAGCGGGTCACCCGGTTCGTGCGGATGACGCAGGCGGGCCTGCGCGAAAGCCACCCCCACAGCATCGCCATCACGAAAGAAGCGCCGAACTACCACGTCTGATGACCCACCGCATCGACAGGCTCCGTTCCCGGCTCGCGCCGCTCCGGATCGATTCCTTCCTGGTCACGTTCCTCCCGCACCTGCGCTACCTGAGCGGCTTCTCGGGGTCGGCGGGGGCGGGGATCGTCACCGCGCGCGGCCTCCATTTCTTTACCGACGGCCGCTATTCCGGGCAGATCAAAAAGGAGGTGCGCGGGGGGTGGAAACTCCACGTCAGCTCCAGCTCCGAGACGCTCTACAGGCTCATCCGCGAGTCCGGCGTCCTCCGCGCGGGGGCGCGCGTCGGGTTCGACGGGAATTCGGTCCCCTATTCCGATTTCCGGACGCTGAAAAAGCTCTTTCCCGGCGTGAAATTCCTGCCGAAGGCCGACGTGATCGAACAGATCGCCGCGGTCAAGGACGATTCGGAAATCCGGTCGATCAAAAAGGCGGTCGAAATCACCGACAGGACCTTCGACGAGATCCTGCCGATGATCAAGCCGGGCGTGCGCGAGGCCGACCTCGCCGCCGAGATTTCATACCTGCAGCGGACGCACGGCGCCGAGCGCGACGCCTTCGAGGCGATCGTCGCGAGCGGGACCAGGAGCGCGCTTCCCCACGGACACGCGAGCCAGAAGAAGATCGCCCGAGGCGACCTGCTCACGCTCGATTTCGGCTGCGTGGTGGACGGCTACCATTCCGACATGACGCGCACGGTCGGGGTCGGACGGCTCTCCTCCGACGCGAAAAAAATCTACTCCCTCGTGCGCGACGCACAGCAGGCGGCCGTGGGCGCCGCCCGCGCCGGCCTGGGCACGAAGGAACTCGACGCCGTCGCGCGCGGCGTGATCCGCAAGGGCGGGCACGACAGGCACTTCCGGCACTCGCTCGGGCACGGCATCGGGCTCCAGATCCACGAGGCGCCCCGGATTTCGGTGCAGAGCCGGTCGGTGCTGGCCGCCGGGAACGTGGTCACGATCGAGCCGGGCGTGTACGTTCCCGGGATGGGCGGCGTGAGGATCGAGGACGACGTGGTGATCGGCCGGGACGGCTGCACCGTGCTCAACCGCTCCTCCAAAGAACTGCTGATCGTTTAGCATGCAGGAACGCAACGTGCTCGTCGTGGCGTATTACTTTCCGCCACTGGGGCTGAGCGGCGTCCAGCGGACGCTCAAGTTCGTGAAGTACCTCCCGCAGTTCGGCTGGAAGCCGACGGTCCTGACCGTGACGCCGACCGGCTACTACGCGCAGGACGAATCGCTCCTCGACGACCTGGCGGGCGCCGGCGTCAGGATCGAACGGGTCGGATCGCTCGACCCCAACCGGCTCTTCCGGAAGCGCGGCACCGTGGCGATGCCGGCCGAACGGACGCGGAAGGCGTTTTCGTTCCTCAGCGACCTCTTCTTCATCCCCGACAACAAGATCGGGTGGAGGAGGAAGGCGGTGGCCAGGGCGTCGGAGATCCTGTCGGCGGAACAATATTCGGTCATCTTCGCGACCGCGCCGCCGTTCACCGACCTGCTGATCGGCCTCGACCTGAGGGAGAAGTTCAACATCCCGCTGGTGGTCGACTACCGGGACGCCTGGCACGACTACCCGCATAAATATTTTCCCACGCCCTACCACCGGTGGAGGCACACCTCCCTGGAGAAGCGGGTCCTGAAACGCTCGTCGGGCGTGATCACGACCAACCGGCGCGTGAAGGAGCTGATGGTCAAGCGGTTCAAGGTGCTCGAGTACAACGACGTCACCATCATTCCGCAGGGCTACGACCCGGCGGATTACGACGCGTCGGTCCGTCCGGCGTCCGACGGCAGGATGAAGGTCACCCACGCCGGCGTGTTCTACGGGGGTCGCGGCCCGCGCCGGTTCCTCGAGGCGGTGGCGAGGCTCCGGACCGCCGACACGGAAGCGTACGCGGCGATCGACCTCCACCTGATCGGGGCGCTGCAGAAGGAGCACGTGAAACTGATCGGGAGGCTCGGGCTCGGGGAGAAGGTGCGGGTCCGCGGGTACCTCCCGCACCGCGAGTGCGTCAGGGAGATGCAGTCGTCGGACCTCCTCTGGCTCACGCTCGACAACGACACCCAGTCGCCGGGAAAGCTCTACGAGTACCTCGGCGCGCGCAGGCCGATCCTCGGCTGCGTCCCTCCGGGGTTCGTGCGGCAGACGCTCGAGGACGCGGGCGGGTCGATCGCGGTCGACCCGGAGGACACCGACGCCATCGCGGCGGCGCTCCGGCGCTTCGCCACGATGCACCGGAAGAACGAGCTCCCCGCGCCCGACGTGGCGGAGGTCGCCCGGTACGACCGCGTCAGGCTGACGCACGAACTCTCGAAGATATTCGCATTTCTCTCGGAATGAACGTCCTCGTCATAGGGTCGGGCGGCCGCGAGCACGCGCTCGTCTGGAAGATCCGGCAGAGCCCGCTGGTCGCGAAGCTCTTCTGCGCCCCGGGGAACGCCGGCATCGCGGCCCAGGCGACGCTCGTCGGCATCGGCCAGGACGACATCGGTGGCCTGCTCAGGTTCGCGCTCGACGAGAAGATCGACCTGGTGGTGGTCGGCCCGGAGCGCCCCCTCACCGAGGGGATCGCCGACCGGTTCGAGGCCGAAGGGCTGAAGGTGTTCGGGCCGTCAAAGGCCGCCGCCCGCATCGAGGGGAGCAAGATTTTCGCGAAGGACTTCATGCGGCAGCACGGCATCCCGACCGCCGCGTACAGGACGTTCACCGCGGCGCAGCGTTTCGACGCCGAGCGGTACCTGAACGAAGTGCCGATGCCGGCGGTGATCAAGGCCGACGGCCTCGCCGCGGGGAAGGGCGTGACGGTGTGCGAGACGCGCGACCGCGCGATCGAAGTCCTCGACGCGCTGATGGAACGGAAAACGTTCGGAGAATCGGGGAGCAGCGTCGTCATCGAAGAGTGCCTGGCGGGGGAGGAGGCGTCCGTGCTGGTGCTGACCGACGGCAGGGAGTACCGCATCCTCCCGGCCGCGCAGGACCACAAGCGGATCCTCGACAACGACATGGGGAAGAACACCGGGGGGATGGGCGCGTACGCGCCCGCGCCGCTGGTCACCCCGGAGATACTCAAGGCGGTGGAGGAAACCATCATCCGGCCGACGCTCGACGGGATGCGCCGCGACGGAAACCCCTTCAGGGGTTGCCTCTACGTGGGCCTGATGATGACCGAGACGGGACCGAAGGTCATCGAGTACAACTGCCGGTTCGGCGACCCGGAAACGCAGGTGGTGCTCCCGCTCATCGAGAGCGATTTGGCGATCCTCCTCCGGGAAATCGCCTCCGGGAAGCTCGAATCGCCGCTCGCCCTCGCCGACCGCACCGCGGTCTGCGTCGTGATGGCCTCGGGCGGATATCCCGACGACTACGAAACGGGCAAGCCGGTGATGGGACTCGAGCGGGCCTCGCAGGAGCCGGGCATCGTCATCTTCCACGCGGGCACGAAGGCCGCGAAGGACTCGGTCGTGACATCCGGCGGCAGGGTCCTCGGCGTGACCGCGCTCGGCCCTGGTTCGGACCTTGAGCGCGCCATTTCGAACGCCTACCGCGCGGTGGGCGAACTCACGTTCGACGGCGCCTACTACCGTTCAGACATCGGAAAGAAGGGACTGCTCCGAACCCAGCAACCAACCCGGACGGCACAATGAAAATCCTCGTCACCGGCGGCGCCGGATTCATCGCCTCGCACATCGCGGACGCGTGCGTCGCGAAGGGTCACCAGGTCATCATCCTCGACGACCTTTCGTCGGGGACGATGCACAACGTCAATCCGAAGGCGGCGTTTCTCCGGGCCGATGTCCGCGACGACGCCCTCGCCGAACTCTTCGGCCGCGAGCGATTCGACGCCGTGATCCACCACGCCGCCCAGATGGACGTCCGGAAATCGGTCGCCGACCCGGGCTTCGACGCCTCGGTGAACATCCTCGGCTCGATCAACCTGCTGGAGCAGAGCCTCAAGTCGGGCGTGAAGCGGTTCATCTTCGCCTCCACGGGCGGGGCGATCTACGGCGAGCAGGACTATTTCCCGGCCGACGAGGACCACCCCGTGCGGCCCCTTTCCCCGTACGGCATCGCGAAACTCGCCGTCGAAAAATACCTGTTTTATTACGCCGAAGTCCACGGGATGCAGTACGTCAGCCTCCGGTACGGCAACGTCTACGGGCCCAGGCAGAACCCGCACGGCGAGGCGGGCGTCATCGCCATCTTCGCCGAGAAAATGCTCGCCGGCGGACAGCCCGTGATCAACGGCGACGGGCTGCAGACGCGCGACTACGTCTACGTCGGGGACGTCGTGAGCGCCAACCTCTTCGCGCTCGGGCACGACCGCTCCGGCATCTTCAACGTCGGGACCGGCGTCGAAACGGACGTGAACACCCTCTTTCGGTCGATCCGCGGGCTCTCGGGCTCATCGTGCAGGGAGGAGCACGGCCCCGCCAAGAAAGGGGAACAGCTCCGGAGCGTCCTCGACGCGGGGCTCCTGCGCCGCACCTTCAACTGGTCTGCCGCGACGACGCTCGCCGACGGGCTCAAACTGACGGTCGATTACTTCCGGGAGCGGGGGAAGGCCGCGCGATGAAGGCCGATCCCGCGTTCGTGACGAAGGTCCTCGCCGGGGACCGCGGCCCGGTCGCCAGGGCGATCACGATGGTGGAGAACGAGCATCCGGCCGCCGCCGACCTCCTCACGGCGCTCTACCCCTCCACCGGCCGGGCATACCGCGTCGGCATCACCGGGCCGCCGGGGGCCGGCAAGAGCACGATCACGAACAAGCTCGCGCGGCACCTGCGCACCCGGGGGAAGAAGGTCGGCATCGTCGCGGTCGACCCGACCAGCCCCTTCACCGGCGGCGCCCTCCTCGGCGACAGGATCCGGATGACCGACGTCGAGCTCGACGAGGGGGTCTTCATCAGGAGCATGGCCTCGCGGGGGAGCCTCGGCGGGTTGAGCCGCAAGTCGCGCGAGGCGGCCGACATCCTCGACGCCGCGGGGATCGACTTCATCCTGATCGAGTCGGTGGGGGTCGGGCAATCGGAACTCGACATCGTCCGCGCCGCCGACACCACCGTGGTGGTGCTCGTCCCCGAATCGGGCGATTCCATACAGGCGATGAAGGCCGGGTTGATGGAGATCGCCGACTTCTTCGTCGTCAACAAGGCCGACCGCCCCGGCGCGGAGCAGGCCGTGATGTCGATCAAAACGGTCCTCGGCTTCAAGCCGGAGGCCGACGGATGGCGCCCCGAGGTGCTCCAGAGCGTGGCGAGCGAGGGGAAGGGGATCGAAGAGGTCGCGGAGTTCATCGCCCGCCACCGGGAGTACCAGGAAGCGGGCGACCTCCTCAGGGCCAGGCGGATGGAGCGGATCGCCGAGCGGATCAGGGAGCTGGTGGGGGAGCGGCTGCGGGTGCGCTTCTGGAACGCCGACCGCGAGGCCTTCCTCGCGTCGCAGATCGAACCGGTCTACCTGAAACAATCGACCCCCTACGCGGTGGCCGACGATCTGGTGAAGGGATTCCCAGGCTGAATCGTTGCAAATAGACCAAAATCCGTTTACATTACCTCATTCTTTCCCGAAACCTCAACGGCACACCGATGACTGAAGAAACGATGACCGAACAGCTCGCCCCCGACTTCGAACTCACCGAGAGCATGCGGATGGTGAAGGAGACCGCACGGAATTTCGCCGAGAAGGAGATCCGCCCCACGGTGATGAAATTCGACGAGTCGATGGAGTTCCCCTGGGACATCGTCAAAAAGATGGGCGAGCTCGGTTTCATGGGGGTCATCTTCCCCGAGGAGTACGGCGGCGCCGGCCTCGGCTACCTCGAATACGTCGGGATCATCGAAGAGATCACCCGGGTCGACCCCTCGGTGGGGCTCACGGTGGCCGCCCACAACAGCCTCTGCTCCAACCACATTTTCACGTTCGGCAACGACGCGCAGAAGAAAAAATACCTCCCCGGGCTGACCAGCGCCGCGGGCGTGGGCGCCTGGGCGCTCACCGAACCCTCCTCCGGCAGCGACGCCGGCGGGATGCTCACCACGGCCGTGAGGGACGGCGACCATTACGTGCTGAACGGCAGCAAGAATTTCATCACGCACGGTTCGGTCGGGACGGTCACGGTCGTGATGGCCAACTCGAACAAGGCGCTCGGGAAGAAGGGCATCTCGGCGTTCATCGTCGAGAACGACACCCCCGGCTTCACGGTCGTGAAAAAGGAGAACAAGCTCGGGGTCCGCTGCTGCGACACCGCGGCGCTGGCGTTCGACAACTGCCGCGTCCCCGCCGCGAACCTCCTGGGGAAGGAGGGCGAGGGGTTCCCGCAGGCGCTGACCGTGCTCGACGGCGGCAGGATCAGCATCGCCGCGCTCTCGATCGGCATCGCGCAGGGCGCCCTCGACGCGAGCATCAAGTACGCGAAGGAGCGGAAGCAGTTCGGCAAGCCGATCGGCGATTTCCAGGCGATCCAGTGGAAGCTGGCCCAGATGGCCACCCAGCTCGAGGCGTCGCGCCTGCTGACCTACCGGGCCGCGGCCGCGAAGAACCTCGGCAGGGAGGTGACCCTCCTCTCCGCGATGGCCAAGTACTACTCGAGCGAGGCCGCGGTGATGATCACCAACGAGGCGGTCCAGATCCACGGCGGGTACGGGTTCATCAAGGAATTCCCGGTGGAGAAGTTCTACCGCGACGTGAAGGTGGCGACGATCGGCGAGGGGACCACCGAGATCCAGAAGATGGTCATCGCCCGGCAGCTGCTGAACAAGATCGCGTCCTGACCATGGGCACCATCGGCCGAGCCGTCGAGCGCAACCTGCAGTTCAACAAGTACGAGGACAACCTCAAGAACCTCCTCCGGGTGCTCGAGGTCCGCGCCAACAACGTGAAGCTCGGCGGCGGGCCCGACGCGATCGAGAAGCAGCACGCCCGCGGGAAGATGACCGCCCGCGAGCGGATCACGCGGCTCATCGACCCGGACAGCTACTTCCTGGAGGTGGGCCTGTTCACCGCGTGGGAAATGTACGAGGAGTACGGCGGCGCCCCCTCCTCGGGCACCATCTTCGGGATCGGCAAGGTCCACGGCCGCGACGTCGTGATCGTGGCGAACGACGCCACCGTGAAGGCGGGGGCCTGGTTTCCGATCACCGCCAAGAAAAACCTCCGGGCGCAGGAAATTTCGATGGAAAACCGGCTGCCGATCGTCTACCTGGTCGACTCGGCGGGCGTCTTCCTCCCGATGCAGGCCGAGATCTTCCCCGACAAGGAGCACTTCGGGAGGATCTTCCGCAACAACGCCGTGATGTCTTCGATGGGCATCCCGCAGATCGCGGCCATCATGGGGCCGTGCGTCGCGGGCGGGGCCTACCTGCCGATCATGTCGGACGAAGCGCTCATCGTCGAAGGGACGGGCAGCCTCTACCTGGCCGGGCCGTACCTGGTGAAGGCCGCCATCGGCGAGGACGCCGAGACGCAGGACCTCGGCGGCGCCGACATGCACTGCGAGATCAGCGGAGTGACCGACTACAAGATGGCGAACGACGACGAGTGTCTCGGCACCGTCCGGGCGCTGGTCGGAAAGCTCGGCGACGCCCCGAAGTCGCCCTTCGACCGGATCGCCCCCCGCGACCCGCTCTTCCCGGCGCAGGAACTCTACGGCC
>CAZQSM010000021.1:16729-18871 GCA_964596065.1 uncultured Chlorobiaceae bacterium
AAGACCAAAAAGGGGGAGATGCAGATCGGCGGCGTCATCTACAGCGAGAGCGCCGACAAGGGCGCCCGCTTCATCATGAACTGCAACCAGAAGAGGATCCCGCTGGTGTTCTTCCAGGACGTGACCGGCTTCATGGTCGGGACGAGGGCCGAACAGGGGGGGATCATCAAGGACGGCGCGAAGATGGTGAGCGCGGTCGCGAACAGCGTGGTCCCGAAGTTCACCTTCATCGTCGGCAACAGCTTCGGCGCGGGCAACTACGCGATGTGCGGCAAGGCGTACGACCCGCGGCTGATCTTCTCCTGGCCGACGGCCAACATCGCGGTGATGGGGGGGAAGCAGGCGAGCGAAACCCTCCTGAGCATCCGGCTCTCCCAGTCAAGCAACAGGGGGAAGACGGTCTCGCCGGAGGAGAAACAGAAGCTCCTGAAGGAGATCTCCGACCGGTACGAGACGGAGACCGATTCGTACTACGCCGCGGCCCGCCTCTGGGTCGACGGCATCATCGACCCGGTCGACACGAGGCAGATCATCTCCCGCGGCATCGAGATGGCCTCGAACAACCCGGTCATTCCGCCGTTCAATCCCGGGGTGCTCCAGGTCTGATGGGCCGGGCGGCCGCGATAGCCTGCTGCGTCGTCCTCTGCGCGGCCGCCGCGGCCGGGCAGCCCGCCGCCGGGGCGCCGACCGCCGGTTCCGTATCCGCGACTCCCCGCGCGTCCGCGGCCTCCCCGTGGCTCCGGTTCGACGACCCCGGGCCGTTCGAGGCGCTCCTCACCTGGTACCCGCCGCTCCTCATCCGCAACGGCATCGAACTGAAAGACTTCATCCGGAGCGGCGAGTTCGCCGCGTACCGCGATTGGGCGGGGGACGCCCTCGCCGTCGACGCGATCTACGTCAGGGCGATGTCGCTCACGGCCAACAACACGGCGGCGGCGCTCCTGCTGGCCACGGTCGCCACGTTCGACCACTACGTCGTGGGGATCCGCGTCCCGCTCCTGAACCTCTTCCTCCCCCTCTCCAACGAATCGTACGACGACTACGCCGCGCGCGTCCGGAACCTGCCGGCCGATTTCTACGCCGACACCCCGCCCGGTTCGCACGGCGACCGCGACAAGCTGCAGCACTTCTTCGGCTCGGCGTTCGTCGCGCTCGCCTTCGAATCGCGCGACGCCGCCGCGCGGGTGGGCGACTTCATCGAGATCGGCGAGGACGCCGCCATCGTGGACGGCGTGCTCGACGTCCGCGACAAACGGGCCAACTGGAACGGGCGCGAGTTCGGCTACGCGCTCCTGCGAGACAACCGGCGCTACCCGTCCCAATTCCTCCACACGCCGGTCGTGGGGCGTTCGGGCGCGCCGTGGGGCGGGGACGCCGCGGGAACCCGGAAGGCGGCGGACGGTCCGGACCCCGAGGGACCTGCCGGCGGTTTCACCGATCGATCACCCCACATCCCGCAACGCTGATGCCACACATCCTGATCGTCGACGACGAAAAAAGCATCCGGGACTCGGTCCGGATGATCCTCGAAGCTGAAGGCTACGACACCTCCTGCGCTGAAAACGGGCAGTCGGGGATCGACCTGTTCCGCGCAGGGGGGTTCGACGCCGTCCTCCTCGACATCAAGATGCCGCCGGGAAAGGACGGGATGGAGGTCCTCTCCGAGCTCCGGCAGCTCGACCGGGAGGTCCCGGTGGTGATGGTCTCGGGCCACGGGACGTTCGACACCGCGGTCGAGGCGACCAGGCTCGGCGCGTTCGACTACCTGCCGAAGCCGCTCGACCGGGACAAACTGCTCGTGGTCCTGCGCAACGCCGTCGAGCGGGTGCGGCTCAGGTCCGAGCTCCTCGCGCTGAAGCCGAAGTACCGGATCCTCGGTGCGAGCGAAGCGCTCGCGAAGGTGCTCGCGGTCGTCCGCCAGGTGGCCCACGCCGAGACGAGGGTCCTGATCACCGGGGAGAGCGGGTCGGGGAAGGAGCTGATCGCCCGCGAGATCCACCGGCTGAGCCGGCGCGCGGAGAAGCCGTTCGTCGAGGTGAACTGCGCGGCGATCCCCGCGGACCTGATCGAATCGGAGCTCTTCGGGCACGAGAAGGGCTCGTTCACCGGGGCCACCGCGCAGCGGATCGGAAAATTCGAGGC
>CAZQSM010000021.1:18971-31290 GCA_964596065.1 uncultured Chlorobiaceae bacterium
ACGAGAAGGGCTCGTTCACCGGGGCCACCGCGCAGCGGATCGGAAAATTCGAGGCGGCGGACGGCGGCACCATCTTCCTCGACGAGGTGGGCGACATGAGCCCGGCCGCGCAGGCGAAAGTGCTCCGCGCGCTCGAGGGGAACGCGATCGAGCGGGTGGGGGGGAACAAACAGATCAGCGTCGACGTGCGCGTCATCGCCGCCACCAACAAGGACCTGCAGGCCGCCATCGCCGACGGCGCCTTCCGCGAGGACCTCTTTCACCGGCTGAACGTCATTCCGATCCACGTGCCGCCCCTGCGCGAGCGCAGGGAGGACATCCCCCTGCTCGCGGCGGCGTTCGTGGACGAGGTCTGCGCGATCAACGGGTTCGCGCCGAAGCGGCTTTCGGCCGGAGCGGCGGCGGAACTCGGGGGGATGCCCTGGAGCGGCAACGTACGCGAGCTGAGGAACTTCGTCGAACGGCTGGTGATTCTCACGCCGGGGAAGGTCATCGAAACCGCGGGCATTGCGGGAACGGGCGGGTCGGGCGTCGGCGCAGGGGCGAGCGGAACGGGCGTATCGCGGGGATCGGGCGGCGGCGCGGGCGGCGTCGACAACCTCATCGCCGGGTCGAAGTCGCTCCAGGAGTTCAAGGACCGGTCGGAGGCCGCCTTCATCGGGTATCAGCTGGAGAAATTCGGCTGGAACGTGTCGAAGACCGCCGACGCGCTCGGGATGGAGCGGAGCCACCTTTACACGAAGATCAAGAAGTACGGCCTCGAGAGGAAAAAAGAGGGCTAGGGCGGACGGACCCGCCGGAGATCGGGATCAGACCGGTCAGACCGCGGGCGCCGGCTAGACCACCGGCATCGCCGCGTGCTTCTTCTTCCGCTGCCGCACCACCTCGTACATCAGGAGCGCGCCGGCCACCGACGCGTTGAGCGACTCCACCTTCCCGTAGAGCGGTATCGTCACCAGGAAGTCGCACTTCTCGCGCACCAGCTGCCGGATCCCCTTCCCCTCGTTCCCGATGACGACCGCGGTCGCGGTGTCGTACTCCACCTCGGTGTAGTCCCGGTCGGCGGCGGTGTCGGTCCCGACGACCCAGAGCCCCTTCTGTTTCAGGTCGTCGATGGTGTTCGCGATGTTGACGACCTTGGCCACGGGCATGTGCTCGCTCGCCCCGGCCGAGGTCTTGGCGACCGTCTGGTTGACGCTCGCCGCGTGGTGCTTCGGGATGACCACGCCGTGGAAGCCCGCGCACTCCGCCGTGCGGATGAGGGCGCCCAGGTTCTGCGGGTCCTCGATTTCGTCGAGGATCAGGATGGTGGCGGGCTCACCCCGGCGTTCGGCGACCTCCAGGATGTCCTCCACCTCCACGTACTCCTTGGTCCCGACGATGGCCACCACGCCCTGCGTGGTCGTGTCGCTCACCAGCTCCCGGAATTTCTGCTTCCCCACCTCGACGAACGGCACCCTGCGCCGTTTGGCGAGGTCCCTGATTTTCTCGATCACGATCCCCTTGATGCCCGCCAGGACCACGACTTTCTCGATGATGGTCTCGGCCTTGAGGGCCTCCATGACCGGGTTGCGGCCGGCGATGATGTTGGCGGACGGCTTCCTGTCGTTCACGGCGCGCAGCGGCGACGGGCGGGAGTCGATGTCGTCCCTTGCTTCGTCATACATTGGCGTCTCACTGTTGTTTGGATTTTTTTTCGATGAGGCGGCCGGCGAAGAACACGACGACGCCCCCGATAAAGGTGTAGTACTCGAACGCGATGTTGCCGTAGATGCCCTGGACCAGGCCGATCGCCAGCGACGCGATGCCGACCGCCTGCAGGGCCTTCGCCAGGACTCTCATGGATACGTCAACGGGAGGCGTTTGATTCAGATGCGTTCAGGCGCGCGGTGAGCGCCGCCCGGTCGACGCGGTGCCTGCAGACCTCTTGATCGTCAACCCTGATCACGGGGATATCGTTCCCGTATCGCGGGGCCAGGTCGGGCCGGTCTTCGAGATAGGTAAGTTTCACTGTAAAATGGAGGGTTTCCCCCATCAGGTCGAGTTCACCCAGCGCGAGGTCGCAGAGGTGACATCCGTGTTTTGTAATGACTTCGACGGTTTTCAACGCTTTCCGGCGTCCGGCCCTGCCGCGGATCCCGACAGTTTGGCGTATCCGATGATGCCGGCGGTAACCATCAGCGCCGCGATCAGTTGCGCCTCTGAAAGCCCGAAAAGGACGCGGGGGTTCAATCTTAGAAATTCCACGAAAAATCGTGACGCTCCAGACCAGATGAGATAGAACATGAAGATCATTCCGGCGGGGCGCGGCGATTTGACCATGCGCATCAGCAGGAAAAATCCCGTCAGCCCCAGGAGAAACTCATAGATGGGAGTCGGATGGAGCGCGATCGTGTCGGGTACCACGCCATCGACGCCGTACTGCCGGACAACCTCGGGAAACCCGCTGAAGGCGATCGACGGGGGATAGGTGCCGTTCGAGTAGACGGCGCCCCAGGGGAGGTCGGTCGGCATCCCGTAGTCGCCGTCGCCGGCGAGGTGGCAGCCGATGCGCGCGACGCCGTAGCCGAGCAGGAGCGCCGGCGCCGCGGCGTCGCAGATCGGCGCGAACGAGAGCTTCCGTTTCCGGGCGTAGAGCCAGATCGCAAGCGTGGCGAGGAAAAAACCGCCGTAAAACGTGAGCCCGCCGGGCGACCAGAGGATGCCGGGGCTCCGGAGGAAGAGCGCCCAGTTCTCGATCACGTAGAGGAGCTTCGACCCAGCCACGCCGAAGACGATCGCCAGCAGGGTGATCGAGTTGCCCAGCCCGGCGTCCATCCCGCGGCGGCGGAGCTCCCTCCCGAGGACGCCGCTCGCGATGATGAAGCCGATGCCGAGCATCAGCCCGTAGCTGTAGACGGTGAAGGGTCCGATCTTGAAGAGTTCAGGATGCATGCGGCGCGGTTACCAGTCTTCGAGGCGAGTGACGATTTCCGAGAATCGTTTTTCCGGCATCTTTTCCACCGTCACGGCCGTCCGGGAGACCAGGACGCCGTAGGTGTCGAACAGTTTGCCGTGTTTCGAGACGACGATGTCGTAGCTGCCGTCGATGTCCTTCCGTTCGAGCCGGAACTCGGCCGGGCCCATCGCCGGCAGGGTCAGCTCGGGAGCGCTCAGCCCCTGGATCAGGAGGGTCAGCGTGCGTCCCTCGAGCGCCGGCTGGACCACGAGGTCGTACCGGAACGCCGTGAACTCGATGACGGTCCGCAGGCCGATGAGCGTCACCCGCTCGCCGGTGCGGGGGTTGATGTGGGGGGTCACCAGGAGGACGTACTCCGGACCCGTCGCGGGCTCCTCGCGCTTTCCGCGTTTCACGATCGGTCCGCGCCGCCCCGGATCGCCGCCGCCAGCGCGTCGAGCGCGACCGGGGTCTGCGTTCCGGTCGCCATCTCCTTCAACGTCCCTTTCGCGCCCGCGACCTCGTCGCGGCCCACCACGATCACGTAGCGCGCCTGCTGGCGGTCCGCCTCGCGCATCTGCGACTTGAGGCTCCGCCCGAGGAAATCCGTTTCGACGGCGATCCCCGCGTCGCGCAGTTTCACGAGGTTCGCGAACGCCCACTTCCGCCCGTCGTCGTCGGCCGCGGCGATGAAGAGCGCGGGCGACGGGATGGGTCCGGGCGTCGTCGACTGTTTTTCCCGCACCATCAGCAGGCGTTCCATTCCCGCCGCGAAACCGACCGCCGGGGTTTTCTTCCCGCCGAGCTGTTCGGTGAGCAGGTCGTACCGGCCGCCGCCCGCGAGGGCGTCCTGCGAACCGAGGTCGGCGCTGGTGATCTCGAACGCCGTCCTGGTGTAATAGTCGAGACCGCGGACGATCGTGCCGTCAACGACGGCGTCCACTCCGAACAGGGGCAGGGTCTCCCGCAGCCCCGTGAAGTGCGCGTGGCACTCGCCGCAGAGATGGTCCTTCATCAGGGGCGCTCCGGCCGCGAGCTGCCGGTCCGTTTCGTTTTTTGAATCGAGGATGCGCAGGGGGTTGGCCTCGAACCTGGCCCGGCTCTCCTCCGAGAGGGAGGGAAGCTTCGGTCGGAAGAACTCCCGGAGCTTCTCCCTGTAGGCGGGGCGGCATTGTTCGCAACCCACGGAATTGATCCGGACGCGGTACCCGGTCACGCCCGACTCCCTGAGGACCGACGCCGCGAGCGCGATGATCTCCGCGTCGATTTCGAACGACGCGCCGCCGATCGCCTCCGCGCCGTACTGGTGGAACTGCCGCAGGCGCCCGGCCTGCGGGCGCTCCTGCCGGAACATCGGGCTGAGGTAATAGACCTTGACGAGGGGGGCGTTTTCGCCCATGTTGTTCTGGATGTAGGCGCGCACCACGCCGGCGGTCATCTCCGGCTTGAGCGTGAGGCTCGTCCCGGAGCGGTCCTCGAACGTGTACATCTCCTTGCCGACGATGTCGGTGAGTTCGCCGATGCTCCGCGCGAACAGGGAGGTTTCCTCGAAGACGGGGGTGCGGATTTCGCGGTAGTTGAAGCGCCGCATCACCTCGCGGACGCCCTCCTCGGCCTTCTGCCAGAGATGGCTCTCCGGGGGGAGGATGTCGCGCGTGCCTTTGACGGACTTGAATTTCACGGTCAGGTCGGGGTGGTCCGGTGGTTTCGCGCGATTCGCGCGGGCGTCGGGAACGGGGCCGTTCGGGCCACTGCGTCACATATCGGCGTAGGTCGCCTCTTCCTGCTTGAAGGCTTCCATCACCTGGGCGGGGGTCTGTTTCTCCATCAGGCGGTTCCGGAACTCCTCCTTGTGCATCAGCCGCGAGATGCGGCTCAGGAGCTTGATGTGGGGGCCGACGAGGTTGTCCCGGCCGACGAGCAGGAACACCAGGCGGACCGGCTGGTCGTCGAGCGCCTCGTAATCGATCGGGGTCGTGGTGATGCCGAAGGCGGCCACGATTTCGCTCACCGCGTCGGTCTTGCAGTGGGGGATCGCAAAGCCGTTCCCCACCCCGGTGGACATCTTCTTTTCGCGCTCGAAGATGGCCGCGCGCATCCTGTCGAGGTCGAGCACTTTCGGTGATGTGCCGGCGAGGTTGACCAGGGCGTTGATGACGTCGTCCTTGGTGTTGCCGTCGAGGCCCGTGATGACCAGGCCCTCGTTGAGTATGTCGCTGATTTTCATAGGTTAAGGGCACTCCTCGCAACGACCGGATCCGGCGACCGGGGCCAGAGGTTGGATAAATACGAGTTGAAAAGGTAAGGAAAAAAAACGGGGACTGCAACTGTCACGTCGGTATGCGGCGAGGCCGATGCAGACCCCGGGTCCAACGGGAGCCGGCGTAATCGAACGGTCATCGATTCTCACCCGACGGTGCCTCATCGAGGACATCCCGAATTTTCTGAAGCAGCTCCCGCCAGGCGAAGGGTTTCTGAAACGCTCCCCGCGCACCCGCCCTCAGGGCCCTGTCGCGGAGGTCGGTATCCAGATACCCGCTGGCGACGATCACCCTGGCGGCACGATCCATGCGCAGGAGGTTTTTTGTCAGCTCCAGGCCGTCCATGCCCGGCAAGCCGAGATCGGTGAGGACCAATCCGATGCGCGGTGAGGTCCTGGAGAACATCTGCATCGCTTCGGGGCCATCACGCGCGATGAGTACCTCGTACCCTTTCTCCCTCAGGAACGCGCTGGCCAACTCGAGGAGCATGACCTCGTCGTCCACCAGCAGGATCGTCTCCGATCCCCCGGGGGCATCGCCCACATCCGACTCCTTCAGTTCTCCCGCTTTGAGTTCACATTCCTGGGCAGGGAAATAGAGGTGAAAAACGGTTCCCCGGCCGATGCTGCTTTCCACGTCGATGATGCCATTGTGGTGCTGGACGATCCCGAAGGCGACCGACAGGCCGAGCCCGGTCCCTTTTCCGGAAGCCTTGGTGGTAAAAAACGGTTCAAAAATTTTCGTCATTGTCCCCTGGTCCATCCCCATCCCCGTATCCCCGATGTCCAGTCCGACGTAGCATTCCGCCGTGGCGCTGGAATATTTTCTCCGCAGCTCGGATCCCGGGACTGTCCGGAGGAAAAATCTGAGAAATCCTCCGGCGGGCATCGCGTCCCGGGCGTTGACGCTCAGGTTCAAGAGCACCTGGTGCATCTGCGTCGGATCGCCGAGGATGGACGGGACCGTTTCATTTAATTCCACCTCGACTTCGATCGATTTTGGAAGAGTGTTCTCCAGCAGTTTGACCACCTCCATGACGATATCACGCAGGCGGAGGGACACGTATACCGTTGGGGATTGACGACCAAAGGTGAGAAGTTGCCGGACGAGGGATGCGCCGCGGAGCGTTGCCTTTTCTATCGACGCCATGCCCTGGTGGATTTTTGATCCATCAAACCCCCCGCGTTTTATCAATCCGCAGTGTCCAAGGATGATACTGAGGATATTGTTGAAATCGTGGGCGATTCCCCCCGCGAGCGTGCTGAGGCTTTCCATTTTCTGCGCCTGGATAAGCTGGTCCTCGGCCTGCCGCCGCCGCGTATCGTCGAAGAGGTACCCCTTGAGCTGGGTAAGCGTCCCAACTCTGTCGAAAATGCCGATGATGTTGGCCACGGCATGGACCGTCCGTCCGTCCATCGTCACCAATTCTAAATCCTTGTATTCCAGCTTGCTTGTCCGGGACACCTCGGTGATGATACTCTGTCTCATGCCCGGAAATTTATAGAGACGGCACACGTTCGTGCTCATTGCCTCTTCGAGAGAGCGAAAATTGAACATCCGGACGAACGCGGGATTACAGGCGAGGAGTCGGCCGTCGATGTTGCAGATGTAGTCGGCGGTCAGGTCCTCTTCAAAAAACCTCCGGTATTTATCCTCGGAGAGGAATAACCTCCGCTCCGCGACTTTTCTTTCAGTGATGTCCCGGGACGTGATGAACCCCACCTCCCGGCCCGTGCCATCGATGAAGGATTTTCCGATCGACTCGAAAACGCGGACCTTGCCATGTTTCGTTCTCAACCGGATTTCGAGGTTGGTCACAACACCGGGTTGCCTGAAACCCATGGAGATTGACTCGAGCGCCCGGTAACGGTCGTGGGCGTGGATGATGCGCATGACGTTGGTGCCGACGATCTCCTCGGCGGGGTAGCCGAGAATGTTTTGTACGGAAGAACTGGCGTAGAGGATCGTACCGTCGCGGTCGATGGCGGTCAAAAGGTCGGAGGCATTTTCAATCAGGAGACGGAAAAACTCCTCGCTCATCCTGCGCGATTCGGTGGCCAGCATTTCGTTCGTAATGTCCTGGGCCGAACCGTAAATCCTGCACACCCGGTTCTCATCTCCGCCCCTGACCGGCCGCGTCGTATACCGGACCCAACGGATATCCCCAGCTTTCGTCATCAGCCTGATGTCGCCACTGACCGTTTCGCCAGTCATCAGCCGTGCCCTCGATTCAGCGAATGAGGGGAGGTCGTCGGGATGGATCTGTTTCAACACCGAGTCGGGGCCCTTGAGATCCTCCTCGGTATATCCAAGTAATTTATAGACCGATCCGGTTACCCACTCCACGGACAGGATGCCCTCGGGATCGACACTGAAAACGTACGCGTAATCGCTGGACAGGTCGGCGATGGTGTCGAGGTGCTCCATCAGCAGCCGGGCATCGCGATCAGGCCCAATGTCGGGATGGGATTCCGTGAGGATTCCGACGATGCGCGTCCGGTGAGTCGCGCAGCCCGGGGCGCACGTCAGCCATGCGTTCCGGGTCCGGCCATCACGTCGAGCGATCCTGACGGAGCGGTGGCCGGAGTTCGTGGTGATGCCGGTTCGGGGTGCCCTTGGCGTCGCCCGACAGTCATCCGTTCCATCGCCGATGAGGTCCGAGAGAACCATCCCCCGTAGTTCCTCGGGAGGAACGCCTGTGAGCTCGGTCAGCAGGTTGTTGGCATAGATCAGGCGTCCATTGTCCGATACGAACAGCGGAGCGGGTATCCAGTCATAATCCGCGGCGGTGGGTTGTTCCCCGCAGAATCTGTTGCAACGGGAGTCGTGATCCTGAGTGGCGACGGAAATCCCCTTCTCGAGTTTATTCCGTCCAGATGTCCTTCCCGCGGGCCGTGGCTTCGTCATACTTCCTTGTCCTTGTTGGCGCTCACCTGAACTGCCTTCGCGGCCAGACCGCTGATCGCCCCGAGCATCGCTTCCAGCTCGGTGGTTCTCGCAAACACCAGGTGCGCGCCCAATTCGTGGCAGGTCTCCCGCAGATTGGCGTCCAGATAACTGCTGTACACGATCGTGGTGATCGGTATCTTCATGTTCTCCATGCGTTTAAGCAGGTTGAGGCCGTAATTTCCGGGCAGCAGCAGATTGAGGACCAGGATGTCAGGCCGGAATTTCTCGATCAGTTGCGGGGTCTCGTCCGGCTTCCCCGTTCCTTCCACCCCGGAAACGCCTGATATCTGGGCGACCAGTTTTATCAACCGTTCCCTGATCCGACTGGTATTCTCGACGATCAGTACCCTCATCGTTGCTCTCCTTTCGTGGGAGGTGAGTATCAAATATGGTGAAGGCAAGATAACCGGGGAAGCAGTTCCGGAAAAGAGTGGAAATCGCCGAAAAAGAACGAAAAAACCACCGTTGCGGGGTGGCTAAAATCCTACAGGGAGGGTTGATTGCGCGGCAGGATCGCCGGATTTGGGCCCGGCGGCCCCGTGGGGCGTCTATTCGAGGAGGTGTTGCTTGATCGCGTAATGGATGAGCTCTGCGTTGCTTTTCATGTTCATTTTACCAAGGATCCGGGTCCGATAGGTTGTGATCGTGGAGGGGGCGAGCGAGAGCGATTCCGCGATTTCCCCGATGCCCTTGCCGCGGGTGATAAGGAGCAGGATCTGGAACTCCCGGTTGGAGAGGACCTCGTGAGGTTTTTTCAGCGATGCATCGCTGAAGACCTCCGCAATTTTTTCGGCGAGTTCGCTGCTGATATGCTTCCTGCCACCCGCGATCTTACGGATGGCGACGACCAGTTCTTCCGGGGCCCGGTTTTTGGACACATACCCGGAGGCCCCCGTCTTCAGGAGCCGTACCGCGATGGAGTCTTCCGGATGCATGCTGATGACGAGGACGCGCAGGTCGGGATGCTCCCGTTTGAGATGTTCGAGGACTTCCAGGCCGTCCATGCCCGGCATTTGCAGATCCAGGACGACGACGTCGGGGTGCTGCGTCCGTAATATTGCAAGGAGGTCGGCCCCGTCCGACGCCTCGCCGATGACACGGATGCCGGTTTCGGAGAGAATGATTTTTTTCAGCCCTTCACGGATGATGGGGTGGTCGTCGGCGATGATGATGTTGATCATGTCGATGTTCTCCCGGGTGTGGTCGAGCTCACGGCTGCCCGATCCGGAAGAGGGTCGGGCATTTTCGGGAGGCGCACCGAAATTTTCGCGCCACGAACCCCCGGTCCGGAAATATCCATCGTGCCCCCCAGGGAACGCAATCGTTCCTCGAGGCCCATCAACCCGAATGAGTCGGGTTTGGCGAGGTCGGTCTCGGATATTCCCCTTCCGTCATCGGTGACGGTGAGCGTTACTGCGCCTTGACGGTCGATGAGATTGATGTCGACGCGGGATGCGCCCGCGTGTTTCGCGATGTTCGTGAGCGCTTCCTGGACGAACCTGAAGAGTATTGTCGCCCGTCCGGGGTCGAGGCGGAGCGTTCGTTTTGGTGACTTGAATGTGCACCGTAGACGGTAGCGGCGCTCAAACTCCTGAAGTTGCCACTCGATTCCTGCCACCAGGCCGAGAGTGTCGAGCACCTCGGGCCTGAGGTTGCGGATGATCCGACGGAGCGTGACGACTCCGTCATCCACGATACGGGAGATCGGGGGGATTTCCCGTGAGGCGTATTCCCGCACAACCGTGTCATGGGATTTGGCGAGAATCTGGGCGGCCAGCGTCAGGTCCATTTTGACCGCCGCGAGCAGTTGCCCGAGTTCGTCGTGGATCTCCCGGGCGATTCTGGAGCGCTCCTCTTCCAGGATGCCGATCAGGTGCCGTGAGAGGCTTTGAGATCTTTCCCGCGCCCGGCGTAATTCCGCTCCGGCATTGACAATATCCGTCAGGTCCCTGATGGAGCCAACCATCCTGGCGGGTTTTCCCTCCGCATCGGGGATCGAGCTGCCGTGGAGCAGGAAGTGTCCGTACGATGCATCACCCCGCCTGATTCTCAGCTCGAGGCGGCAGGGTGTGCCATGTTCGAGATGGTCCCGGATGCCACGGGTAAATTTTTCGGCATCATCGGGGTGGGCGAGCATTGTCATGTCGAGGAAGGACAACCGGCCCGGGCGTTTCGGGAGGCCGAGCATGTCGAACACGCGGTCGGTCCAGCTCACGGAATCGGCCTCTATGTCCCAGTCCCAGATCCCGTCGCTGGTCGCGTCGATGACAAGCCTCAGGCGCTCCTCGTTCATGCGGACCCGTTCCACGGCGAGTTTCGACTCGGTGATGTCCATCGTGGTCCCGACCATTTCGCGTGCCTGCCCGTCACGGATGTTTGAAAAACGAAATGTGCCCCGGAACCATTTATCGAGCCTGATCGCGGGGTTCCCACGGAACTCGATCGAAATAATTCTGCCGGGTTCCGGCGGCTGCTCGTACGAGGCGACGACCTTCGTTCTGTCGTCCGGGTGCACGAGCTCGAGGAATTCCTGGAATGACGGCGCCCCCCATACGGGTTTGCGTCCGAACAGGCGGTACATTTCGGCCGACCAGTGGTTATGCTGTTCCCCGACATCGAGGGTCCAGCTGCCAAGTTTGGCCTGTTCCTGCGCGGCCTCAAGTTCACGTTGCTTCAGCCGGATTTCCTCCTCCTGATGATGCCGCGTGATGGCGATCGCGGCCGCGGAGGTCACGTGCCGGATGAGGTCCAGATGCGAGTGGGACGGCATCCCCTGTTCCCGGTAGTAGATTGCGAACGTCCCGATGACTTTGGCGTTGTCGCCGAAGATGGGTGTGGACCAGCAGGCGTGGTATCCATGCGCCAGGATCAACTCTTTCCAGTCGTTCCAGAGCGGATCGGTGTCGATGTCCCCGACATAGACCGGTGCCCGGCGGTAGGCAGCCGTTCCGCACGAACCGGCCTTCGGTCCGATCCGTTGCCCGTCGATCGCGGACGAGTATGCTTCGGGCAGCCGGGGGGCTGCTCCATGCCGGAGGGTGACGCCGTCCTCGTCAAGCAGGAGGATGGAGCAGGTCATCTCCGGTGATTGACCCTCGACGAGCAGGACAAGCGCCGTCAGGACCGCCTCGAGCGGTGTCCCGGAGACGATGGATTCGAGGATCCGGTTGATCCCTTTGAGAAGTTCCTCGTTGTGTTTATGCCCGGTGATATCGATATGCGATCCGACCATACGGACCGGCGTTCCTTCCACGTCGCGTTCCAAGTCGGCCTCCGTGTGGATCCATCGATACCTGCCGTCCCTGTGCCGGAAGCGAAATTCCGCGCGATAATTGGGCCACGGATTCTTCAGGAATTCCCGGATCAATGAACGCATCCTCTCACGGTCGTCCGGATGACAACGGTCCTCCCATTCCTTGAACTCATCCGGAATTTCGTGGTCCTCGTAACCGATCTGCCTCTTCCATTCCGGGGAGAACCACACCTTGTTCGTCCTTAAATCCCAATCCCACAGCCCGACGTTTCCCGATTTGACGGCGAGCCGGAGTCGCTCCTCGGACTCCCTGGCCTGGTATTCCATCTGTTTCCATTGGGATATCTCGGAAAAAAGGATCGCCATGCCCTCGGGCGAGGGGAAGCCCCGGACCTCGAACCAGCGGTCCCAGGCGGTAAAATAATCCTTGTGAACGACGGGGACGAGGTCTGCCATCGCCTTCTCGAGAACGCGGTGGAAGGGACCACCTACCGCGTCGGGAAACTCGGTCCAGAGATGTTTTCCGAGCAGGTCCCCGGGTTTGCGGTTGAGTGTAGCAGCTCCGGGACCGTTGACGTAGGTGAAGATCCAGCCACGGTCGACGGTGATGATTCCGTCCGTCACCAGATCCAGGAAGTTTTCGATTCCCGGTGACCGGGGCGGGCCCGGGGGGATGGGGTGGGTCGCTTTTTCGGATGGTTTGCTCAAGGTCTGCACCTTTCCAGATGGTACGGTCAGAATGCGTGAGCGGTTTGCGGGCCGTCCCGTTGGATGCACTCTCCGGCGGGACGGCCTGGATTAAAACTAACTCATCTCTCGGTAATATTCAACAGGGCCGCTATAACCTCGTCAGCGAATCGATTTACCGCATCGCCTGCTTCAGGTCGGCGATGATGTCCTCCACGTCCTCGAGCCCGA
>CAZQSM010000022.1:0-10533 GCA_964596065.1 uncultured Chlorobiaceae bacterium
GGACTCACGTACGCCGACCGCGACGATCCGACGGCGTCGTTCTTCTCCGGCGCGGAAGTCCTGGCGACGGTCCGGACCGACGCGTCCGCCGGGCTGCGGTGGCAGCTCCCGACCGGGACGGGGATCGAAGCCACGCTCAGCAGCGTGAAGCTGCGCACCAATTCGTCGTTCGCGTTCCTCAACCCGGAGTACAACGCCTACGGGACCCTCCGCCTGCGCCAGTCGCTCCTCGGCGGCCTCTGGGTCTCCGGGAAAAAGAACCTCACGAAGGCGGATGAGGAGGAGCGGATGATGAGGGCCCGGTACGAACAGGAGAAGGTGGCCACCGCCGCCGAGGCGGAAAGGATGTATTGGGACCTGCATGGCGCCGAGCGGAATTACGCCGTCCAGCGGCTGATCCGCGACCAGGCGCTCCAGTTCCTGAAGGACACGGAGGTGCGCGCCTCGGCGGGGCTCGTCGGTCCGGACCAGCTCGCGTCGGCCAGGACATTCATCGCCGAACAGGAATTGTTCCTCATCGACCGCGAGGAACAGTTCGCCGCAGTGTCCGACCGGGTCGCGGAACTGATCGGCGTGCGCCCGGAACTTCGGTTCATGACCACGGATTACCCGGCGCCGTCGTACCCGGTCGAACCCGCGGCGATCCTGCTGGATGCCGCGAAACGGAATAATCTCTCACTCGAGGCCGCGCGCGCGGACGTCGGGGCCAGGCGCGCCCTCGCCGACGCGGCGGGGTGGGAATGGCTGCCGACGGTCAATCTCGTCGGCTCCATCGGCGGAAGCGGCCTCTCGGGGAGCCCCCAGGAAGTCGTGTTCGGAACGGACACGCTGCGGACCGTGCGGGGCGGCACATACAACGACGCGCTCCGGCAGGCGACGCGGCGGGATTTCCCCAACTGGAGCGTGGGCCTCGAGGTCAGCATTCCGATCGGATTCCGGTCGGGCCGGGGGGAGAAGGACAAACTCGAGGCTGAACTTCAATCCGCCGAACAGCGCTATGTCGACGAAGCGCGCCGGATCGAGTCGGCGCTGCTCCAGAGCCACCGGGATGTCTCGAACGGGGACCGGAGGCTGGCGCTCGCGCGCCAGGCGGTCGAAGCCGCCGCGGAGCAGGTCAGGATAGGACTCATCGAATTCAGGAACGGGAGGGCCGCAGCGTTCGAGCTCGTCCGGCTTGCCGCCGATTTCGCCGCGGCCCAGAACCGCTATTCGGACGCGCTCGTGAAAACCGCGAAGGCGGCCGCAACCCTCAGGCAGCTCACGTCGGGAGTGTATCCCGGGGACATCAGTCAGGAAAGGAACGATCCGAATGAGTAAGACATTCAGTCTGTTCGCCGCGATATCGATCACGCTGCTGGCGCTGGCACCGGGGTGTTCCGGGGGCGGCGCGCCCGGGGGCGGTTTCTCGATGCCCCCGATGCCGGCGGAAGTCGCCGACGTGACCGTCGGGAAGATCGAGGAAAAATTCCAGGCGGTGGGGACGATCGAGGCAGACGAGGCGGTCACGATCGTCGCGGAGATCGACGGCACCGTCTCGGGCATACCGTACGACGAGGGGGAAAAACTCTCGAAGGGCGACCTGATCGCGCTCCTCGACGACAGCCAGCTCGGCGCCGAGGTGTCCCGCACCGAGGCGCTCTTCGCGCAGAACAAGGCGACGTTCGAGCGGGTGAAGGCGGTGGTCGACCAGGGGGCGGGAACGCCCCAGGACCTCGACGACGCGTCGGCGGCGCTCAAGGTGGCCGAATCGAACCTGGCGCTCGCCCGCGCCCGCCACGCGAAGACCCGGATCAGCGCGCCCTTCGACGGGACGGCCGGTTCCCGCCGGGTCAGCGTCGGCTCCTACGTTCGACCCGGGCAGGCGATCACCGACATGGCGAACCTCGACAGGATCAGGGTCATTTTTTCGGCACCCGAGAGGATGATCTCCCAGATCCGGAAGGGAGCCGGCGTCGAGGTCTCGTCGCCGGCCTTCCCGGGAATGTCGCTCCACGGCACCATCATCGTGATCGAACCGGTGGTCGACCCGGTCACCAGGAGCACAAGGGTCGTGGCGCAGGTGCCGAACACCGACCGGAAGTTCCGTTCGGGGATGTCGGCCGATGTCTCAACGCTGCTGAGTTCCCGCCCGCAGGCGATCACCGTTCCGAGCGAGGCAGTGTTCGCCGCCGGAGACCAGTCGTTCGTGTTCGCGGTGAAACCCGACAGTTCGGTCACGCGGCTGGCGGTGCAGCTCGGCACCAGGACGGCCGAGGTGGTTGAGGTGCTCAGCGGCCTCACCCCCGGGATGATGGTGGTCCGGGCGGGGCACCAGAAATTGTTCGAGGGGGCGAAGGTGATGCCGATCCGCGGCGGCGGCGCTCCGGGCCCGGCCGCGGCCGGGCAGGGGGCGCACCAATGAAACTGAGCATCACCTCCATCCGCCGCCCGGTCCTCGCGACGGTGATGAGCCTGGCGATCATGCTCTTCGGCATCATCGCCTTCTCGCGCCTGCCGGTGAGGGAATACCCCGACATCGATCCGCCGATCATCTCGGTCGTCACGCTCTACCGGGGGGCGAACCCGAACGTGGTCGAGACCGAAATCACCAACATCCTCGAGGAACAGTTCGCCACGCTCGAGGGGGTCAAGACGCTCAGCTCGTCGAGCCGCGAACAGGGCTCGGTGATCACGATCGAGTTCGAGCTGAGCCGGAATGTCGACGAGGCCGCGAACGAGGTGCGGGACAGGGTTTCGCGCACGCGCGGCCAGCTCCCCCGCGAGGTCGACGACCCGATCGTCTCGAAGGTCGACGCCAACGCCCAGCCGATCGTCTGGATCGCGCTCTTCAGCGAACAGCATTCGGGGCTGGAACTGACCGATATTGCCGACAGGATCCTCAAGGAACGCGTGCAGCGCCTGGAGGGTGTCGGGTCGGTGATCATCGGCGGGGAGAGGAAGTACGCGATGCGGGTCTGGCTCGATCCGCTCCGGATGGCGGCGCGCGGCCTCACCGCGCAGGACATCGAGCTCGCCATCAGGCGCGAAAACGCCGAGATCCCCGCCGGCCGCGTCGAGGGCGCCGAGCGGGAGTTCGCCGTCCGGACCCGGGGAGATCTCACCACCCCGGCCGAGTTCGGCGCCGTCGTCGTCCTGCAGAAGGGCACCGACGTGATCAGGCTCCGCGACATCGCCACGGTGGCCGTCGGCGCGGAGGACGAGCGGACCGTGGCCCGGTACAACGGCGAAACCGCGGTCGGGCTCGGTATCGTGAAGCAGTCGAAGGCGAGCACCGTGGACGTGGCCCGGAATGTCCGCGCGGCGATCGACGAGCTCTCCACGCTCCTCCCCGCCGGGATGAAGCTCGACATCGCGTACGACTCGTCGACATTCATCATCGAATCGATATCGGAGGTGCAGGAGACGCTGATCATCGCGATGTTCCTCGTCGTGCTCGTGGTGCTCGCGTTCCTGAAGAGCCCCCGGGCGACCCTCATCCCGACCATCGCCATCCCGATCTCGCTGATGGGCGCGTTCGCCGCGGCCTTCTTCGCGGGGTACACCATCAACATCCTGACGCTTCTGGCGCTGGTGCTCGCGATCGGGCTGGTCGTGGACGACGCCATCGTCGTCCTGGAAAACATCTACCGGCACATGGAGATGGGCAAGAGCAGGATGCAGGCGGCGATCGACGGCAGCCGGGAGATCGGGTTCGCGGTCGTCGCGACGACGCTCGTGCTCGTCGCAGTGTTCGTGCCGCTCGCGTTCCTGACCGGTTCGGTGGGACGGCTCTTCAACGAATTCGGCGTTTCGCTCGCCGTCGCGGTGCTCACGTCGGGATTCGTCGCGCTGACCCTGACGCCGATGCTCTCGTCGAAGATCCTCAAGCCGCTGCACGGGATCGGGACCGGCTGGGCCGCCCGCTCCTTCGACAGGTTTTTCGAACGCCTGAACGTCGCCTATGAGAAAACGCTCAGGTTCGCCATCGCCAGGAGCTGGCTGCTGGTGACGCTGGCCGTCCTGACGCTCGCCGCGAGCGGGGCCCTCTTCTATGTCCTCCCGGGCGAACTGGTCCCCACCGAGGACCGCGGCGTGGGATTCGGGATCGTCATCGCGCCGGAGGGCTCCACTCTCGAATACACCGACCGGAACATGCGGCGGGTGGAGGAGATCCTGATGGCGCTGCCCGAACGGCGCGCGCTCTTTTCAGCCGTCGGGCTCGGTTTCGGCGGGCCGGGGAACGTGACCAACGGATTTCTCTTCCTGGCGCTCAAACCGAGGGGGGACCGGGAAAAATCGCAGCAGCAGATCGTCCAGGAGCTCTTTCCCCAGCTCATCTCGATACCGGGGGTCCTCGCGTTCGTCATCAATCCCCCGAGCCTCGGCGGGGGTTTCAGCTCCAACCCTGTCGAGTTCGTGCTCCAGTCGGACAGCTATGACGAACTGAACCAGGCGGTCGGTGTGATGATGGGGGAAGCGTCACAGCTCGGGTACCTCATCAACCTCGATTCGGACCTGCGCCTCAACAAGCCGCAGCTCGACATCAGGATCGACCGCGACCGCGCCGCGGGGCTCGGTGTGTCGGTCACCGACATCGGGACCACGCTCGAGACGCTCCTCGGCGGCAGGGTGGTCACCAATTTCAAGCGGGGGACGAAACAGTACGACGTCATCCTCCAGATGAAACCGGCCGACCGCTCCACCCCCCACGTCATCGACGACGTCTACCTCAGGAGCGGGGGACAGCTGGTCCAGCTTACGAACGTGGTCGACGTCCGGGAAACGGTGTCGCCGAAGGAACTGAACCACTACAACCGGGTGCGTTCGGCCACCGTGAGCGCCGGCCTCGTCCCGGGCGTGAGCCTCGACCAGGCGCTCGGCGCGATGGACGCGATCGCCCGCGACAAGCTCCCGGCCGGGGTCAAACGGGAATACGGCGGGCAGTCGCTCGAATACAAATCCTCGAGCTCGAGCCTCTACGAGATGTTTCTCTTCGCGCTGCTGTTCATCTATCTTGTGCTGGCGGCGCAGTTCGAGAGCTTCCTCGACCCGCTGACGATCCTCCTGTCGGTGCCGCTCGCGGTCTTCGGGGCGTTCCTGACGCTCTTCGTGTTCGGGCAGACGCTCAACATCTATTCGCAGATCGGCCTGATCATGCTGATCGGGCTGGTCACCAAGAACGCGATCCTGATCGTGGAGTTTTCGAACCAGCTCCGGGCGGCGGGAAAATCGATCACCGACGCGGTCCTGGAAGCGTCCACCATCCGGCTCCGCCCGATCCTGATGACCTCGTTCTCGACGATCTTCGGCGTACTGCCGATCGCCATCGGCCTCGGGGCCGGCGCCGAATCGAGGCGCCCGCTCGGCCTGGCGGTGGTGGGGGGGATGCTCTTTTCCACCTTCCTGACGCTGGTGCTGGTGCCGGTGGTCTACTCGATCCTGGGGAAATACACGAAGGTGGACGAACGGGAAAAGGTGCTCCACGGTGAGGACGGGGTGCCCGCCCGGCTCGAAGGGGAGACCGCTCCGGCCGCGGGCTGACGACCGTCAGGGTGGTGGCGGGGCCCGGCGTCCCCTGAGGTCTTCGAGCAGGGCCTCGATCATCGCGCATTCCCGTTCGTGGGAATACTCCTTCTCCACCCGGGCGCGCGCTTCCCCGATCATCCCCGCGGAATATTCCCCCCGGATGAGCGATTCCGCGCGCCGGATGAAATCCCCCTCGTCGCGCGGGGCGAACAGCATCCCATACCGACCCCCGCCGAGCAGCTCGCGCGTCCCGCCAGAATCGCTCCCGATCACCGGTGTGCCGGAGGCCATCGCTTCGAGCGTCACCATCCCGTAGGTCTCTGAGGCGGTCGCCATCACGCACGCGTCGACGGCCTGGAAAAACGGCCGGGTGTCCGCGAGGTAGGGGTGGAGCCAGACCACGCCCCCGAGTCCGAGCGATCTGACGGCCGAGCGGAGCTCCGCGACGAAATCGGGTCCGCGATCGGCTGTCGTGCCCCCGCCCGACGGTTCGATCGTGACGTTCCCCACGACGAGGAGCCGCGCGTCGTGGCCGGCGTCCCGGAGCCTCTTCACGGCCTTCAGCAGAAATCCCTGCCCCTTGCCCGGCTCGATCCTGCCCAGGATCCCGAACAGCGTCCCGCCCTCCGGGATGCCGAAGAAATTCCTCGCACCCGACCGGCCCACCGCGCTCCCCGAGTGCTGCCGGGGATCGACGCCGAGCGGGATGACGCGGATTTTCCGGGAGGGGATGAACGTCTTCGCGAGGACCTCAGCCCGCAGGCCTTCGAGCGGCGAAATCCATGCGTCGTAGAGCGAGTACCGGAAGGCGTGGACGGGGTCGCGCCGCGACACGCCGAGCTGCATATGCTGCTGGAAAATGAGGGTCAGCGACCGGCCGGCGAGGAGTTTCACCCAGGCCATGACGTCCATGTCGTCGCGATGGAACACGAAGACCACCGGGACGCCGAGCCGCCGGAGCCTCGCGCGCAGCTTCAATGCCGCGGGGAGGTCAAAATATTTCCGGTGCCGCCCGACCAGTTCGATCCGGCACCCGGCGAGCGCGGCCTCGCGGTGAAGGGGAGTGCCGCCGGCGACGAAGAGCGTCACGGAATGTCCCCGCTCGCCGAGCCAGCGCGCGAGCCTCACGATGTTGAGTTCGAGCCCTCCCCACGACGGGGAGGTGCAGAAAAACCCTATGTTTTCAACGGCTCCGGGACCCATCCGGGATTGCGACGGAGAAAATAAACGGGAAAAAACGGCGGCGGAGCTTGACCATCGGGGAATTTTCCCTTATATTTTTTTGCGTTTCGCGCCGCGGCGATCCGGTCCCGGACGCGGCCCCGGCGGGGCGGACGGCACGGTGTCCCGGTGTTGAATGTACGTCTTTCACCCCACATTTCCATTTCACCATTCATGCAACGGAGGGTTCAATGAACAGTTCCCCATTCAGGCCGCTCCCGGCGCTGATCACGCTGGCGCTGGCCGCCCTGGTCGCGAGCGCGCAGGCGCCGGCGCAGACCGACGTGGAAAACGCCATCACCTATTACGGCGAGGAGAACATCAAGGGGTACATTCAGCCGCTCGCAGACCTCTATGGCGCGGACATCAACTCCGGTTTTTTCCGGAGCGCCGCGATTTCCACCGCCGGATTCCAGTTCAACGTCGATTTCGTGGGGACGGGGGCGATCGTCTCGGACGATAACAAGCTCTTCTCCGCCAGGCTTCCGGAGGGGTTTTCCGAGAGCACCGCGGACATGCCGACGATCCTCGGCCCCCGGGCGACGCTGATCACCGACGGCAGCGGCGCGCAGTACAAAGGCTCCGACGGCATGGTCGACGCGAGCCTCTTCTCGTACGGTTTCGGCCAGATCACCCTCGGGGGGTTCCAGGGGACCGAGGTCTTCGGACGCTTCCTGGCCTCCCCTGAACTCGCGAGCAAGAAATTCCCGAAAACCACGCTCTTCGGCGGCGGGATCCGCCACAGTGTCAGCCAGTACCTCGTCAATCCCCCGCTCGACGTCGCCGTGGGTATCGCCTACAACAAACTCTCGATCGGCGACATCCTCGATGTCACCGGCGTGATCGTGGGCGCGCAGGGGAGCAGGACGTGGGACGTGTTCACCTTCTACGGCGGAGCCGCGTGGGAAAAGAGCACGCTGAACCTCGACTACACGTCCACCGGCAGCACGCCCTCCCCGGTGAGCATCGAGCTTGACGGCAAGAACACCTTCAGGGTGACCGCGGGCGGCCTCCTGAAAGTGGGCGTGTTCAAAATCTTCGCGGACGCGAACATCGGGTCCGTCGTGAATTTTTCGGGCGGCATCGGGTTCGGCAACTGACCCCGGCCCGCACCCTCAACCCTTTAACAGGCTCGAAGGAGACTCACCATGCACAGGATGTTCACCGCTTCACTGATCGCGGCCTTCCTCCTCACCGGGGCCGGCTGCACCATCGTCGATCCCCTCATCATCGCCCTCGGGCTTCCGCTGGAGGTGTCGGTGGACCTGAACGGGGGGAGCAGCTGGAACGAGACGGAGACGTTCGACATCGGGGAGGAAATCACCGACGTCAGCTCCGATTACCTCGAGGACGTGCGGGCTTCGCGGGTCAACGACATCACGATCTTTATGGACAATCCGCCGGCGACGGGAACGAGCTCGGGAACCCTCTCATACGCCACAGACGGCGGAACCATCATCGATCTCGCCACCTGGACGAACGTGCCGTTCGCGGTGCTGGCCGAGCCCGGGGTGTCGGTGCTCGACGCGGCGGTCCTTTCGGTCAACCCGACGGCCCTCGCGAACCTGCTCGACGCGCTGCAGGACTCATCGGGCCTGCCGTTCGCTTCGACGGTGACGGTCCGGACCACCGGGAACACCTCGGTGCCTGTCGCGGCCGGGACGAAGATCGTCGCACGGATCCATTACCAGATCGACGTGGAAATCTAGCCGGGGTGCGGGGAGGGGGCGGGACGCCCGGCCCCTCCCCCGCGCCGGTCACGCCTATTTCCTTCCGCCGGAGGCCCCCCGCACGAACACCGGCGCCTGCTCCACCCGGTGGAGGCTCGGAAATTTCCTCGCGCCGCTGCCGTCCGCGTTCACCAGCCAGATGTCATACTCCGACCCGTCGACTTCCGAACGGTCGTAGACCATCATCGAGCCGTCCGGCGACCAGGCGTGCCAGATCTCGTTGAAACCGTCGGGCGTGAGCTGGCGCTCCCCGGTCCCGTCCGGGTTGATGGCGAAGATGCTGTAATTCCCCTTCCGCATCGACCCGAAGGAGATGACGTTCCGGTTGGGCTCCCAGAACGGTGGTCCCGCGTGGTACGCGTGCGGCTCCGCGGTCGTGTCGCCTTTCGGATAGTGCGTCACCTGCCGCCTCCCGGTCCCGTCATCCTTCATGATCCAGATCTCGTCGGGTTCGGTGGTGTCCCGTTTTTTCGCCCGGTGCCGGTAGGCGATCTCCTTCCCGTCGGGGGAGAAGGCGGGGTCGTTGAAATATTGTGACGTGTCGGCCGTGAGCGGTCGGATGACGTTCCCGGAGCTGTCGATGAGGTACAGCGTGTAGCGGAGGCCGTCCTTCCGTCCCGACACGACGATCTCGGCGCCCCCCTTGCGGGCGGAGACCCACGAGTCCTCGAGCCGGAACGGGCAGATTTTCCGGACGTCGTTCCCGTCCGCGTCCATCGTGTAGAGGAAGTACATCCTGTGCGCGGTGTCCCGGTCGGAGATGAAATAGATGCGGTCCCCCAGGGCGTAATAGACCCAGTCCACCCCTTCCCGGTTCGAGATGTTCCTCCGGTTGGAGCCGTCGAGGTCCATCGCGAAGATTTCGTAATTGTCCTTCACGCTGTCGGCGAGGACGTTGTAGGCGATCCTGAGTTTCCCGTCGCCGCAGATCGCGGGGGTGGCCGCCCCTCCGGCGAGAAGGGCGAGGACGACGGTCACGAGGGTAAAGGTCCGTCCCATGGCCGTCACCTCCACGCCCCGATGATGAGCCCCTTGAGCGTGAACGCCACGGTCAGGTATCCGCAGTTGATCGCCACGTACCTGAACGATTTCCGCTCGAAGAGCGCCACCGTCGCGAAGCCGAACGAGGCCCAGCCGAGGCCCGCGAGCAGTCCCGCGGTCGTTCCCCAGGCGGCGTCGGTCGAGGGTTCGGCCAGGAAGAAAGCGAGGTTGTACGCTATGATCAGCGCGAAGAGGAACGAGAGGCCGTAGGTGAGGGCCGGATTGAAGCCTTCCTTCAGCATTTCGTCAGTAAATTTGTTCTCCGTCTTCCACGCCTTGTAAAACAGCAAGGGGGAATACCAGAGCGCCCCGACGACAAAGTCGGACAGCGCGGCCGCGAACACGGCCAGGTGGTTGATCGGCATTTGGTCCATCGGGGATCTCCTGTTGTGTACGGTAATGACGGCATTCGGGCGCCGCCGTTCTTGGAAATAATTTACCTGGAGTTTCAGTCGATCGGGATGTAATTCAGGTGTTCCCCCCGGGCGGCGAGGTAGGAGGCGGGGTTGATCCCGGAAAAATGCCTGAACTCGTTGATGAAATGGGACTGGTCGTAATACCCGCAATCCATCGCCAGGTGGGGCCAGTCGATCGGGGCGCCCCCCTCGATGGTCTCCAGGACGCGCTGGAATTTCCTGATCCTGGCGTAGTGTTTCGGCGTCAGTCCCGTCTGTTTCTCGAAGAGGTGGACGAAATGTTTGTGGGTGAAACCGGTTTTCGCGGTGATCTCGGTGATGCGGGCGCATCCGGGCCCCCGCTCGATCGCGTCGACGGCGTACTGCACGACCGGCTCCGGTTCGGGCGTCATCCGGGCCCAGGCCAGCAGACGCCGTTCGGCGACGCGGAATTTCCCGGCCGCTGAGGGGGTCTCCAGGAGTTCTGTGCGGAACGCCTCCGCCTCGGGACCGACCAGGCAGTCGAGCTCGACGACACGGTCCCGGATCTCCGTGAGCGGCATCCTGAGGAACGGATAGGCGCCGTTCGCGCGGAAATGGATGTTGAACATCGACGAACCGCTCGCGTCGATCGTGATGAA
>CAZQSM010000022.1:10633-30480 GCA_964596065.1 uncultured Chlorobiaceae bacterium
TCGCGCGGAAATGGATGTTGAACATCGACGAACCGCTCGCGTCGATCGTGATGAAACGGGTCCTCAGCCCCGAAATCCAGGAATGCCGGAGCGTCGAGTATCGCGTGATGTCGTCGTTGTCAAAGAGCTTTTTCGGGGCGTCGGTCAGATCGAAGAGGAGGTCGATGCCCCCGTCGGGGAGCAGCCGGTCGGCGACGTTCGTCCTGTGCATCCCCTCGAAGTAGACGAAATGCCTGATGAACCGGTCCAGCGGGGGGCGGGGGGTATGGAATTCAACGAACATCCTGAATCGTACGAAAAATCGGGGAGGGGGGCAAGGGGCCGTGAGCCCGTCAAAGCGTTCCGGCGAACGCGGTGAGTTTCCGTGCGAAATTAGACCAGTTTTCCTCGCGTTTCATCCTCGCGATGTTCGCGACGCACCCGGCCTTCATCGAGGAGTCGAAATAGGTCCGTATGCCCTCCGCGATCGCCCCGGGATCGGGCCGCCCGACGACGAGGCCCGCCCCGCGGCCTCCCACCTCGTCGGCCAGGCCCCCGACGTCCGTCGCGATGACGGGGAGATCGAAATGGTACGCGATCGAGGTGATGCCGCTCTGTGTCGCCGACCGGTAGGGGAGCACGCAGACGTCGGCAGCGCAGAAAAAGTCGGGGACGCGCGCGTCCGGAATGTAATCGTTGAAGATGCGAATGTTCCCCCTGAGAGGCGACCGCGCGATGAGCGAATCGTAGCCCCCGAAGCTCCCGTATGTTTCGCCCGCGACGACAAGGACGTACCGGTCGTCGAGTTTGCCGAACGCCTCGATCAGGAGGTCGAGCCCCTTGTAGTCGCGGATGAAGCCGAAGAAAAGGACGACGCGCTTGCCCTTCGGGATCCCCAGGCGTTCCTCCGCCGCGGCGCGGTCGACGGGGGCGCCGAAATGATCGTAGAGCGGATGGGGGATCCGGATGCATCGCGCGCCGGGGGCGAGCGAGAGGAGGTCCCGCTCGACCGACGCGCTCATCGCCACGAACCCGTGGTTCCTCCGGAGGAAATATTTCGTGAACGGAATGTCGAAGAAGCGTCGTTCGTGGGCGATCACGTTGTCGAGGACGGTGACGACTTTTGTCCCGGACCGCATCCGCCCGGCGACGGCCCCGAGCGAGGGCCCGAAGAACGACATCCAGAATTTCATCAGCAGGAGATCGGGGGAGCGCCGGTTGATGGCCCGCGCGGTGGCCGACCAGCTCAGGGGGTTGATGCTGTCGAGCGTCCTCGCGCTCTCCACCGCGTCGGCCCGGTCCCCCGGCTGGACGTATTGCGTCGCGCCCGGGAAGAGCAGGTCGGGGTACTGGCGCGTGAAGGTGAACGCCGTGACGTCGTTCTCAACGCTGAGCGCCCGGTAAAGCGACGCGTTGAACTGCGCGATTCCGCCGCGGTACGGGTGAAACGTCGAGAGGTAGCAGATCTTCATCGATCGTCGCCGGAGAGCTTCCGTATCTCGCCGAACACGCGGTCCACCCCGATGTCGAGCATGCAGTGCCGGCTCCTCGTGCAGGTCTCCCCGTAGTAGCAGTCGCATCCGGTCGACGGCTCAACGATGACGCCCCTCCCGTAGAGCTCGAACTCGTTCGCGTTGAAGATGTTGTTCATCAGGACGAGCGGCTTCCGGAGGGCGATCGCGATGTGCATCATCATCGAGACCTGCGTGACGACCGCGTCGGCCGACGCGCTCAGGGCGATGAACTCCGCGAGCGGAACATGCCCCGGGTACCAGGCGCCGGTCCGGCGCGTGTATTCCCGGTTCTGCGCGTCTTCGTCGGGCCCGCCCATCAGGAGCGGGTAGAAACCGGCGGATTGCAGGCGGTCGATCAGGACCACCCACGATTCGACGGGCCAGAGCCGCGTGGTCCAACGCTTCCCGCACCCGGTGTTCAGCCCGACGACCCGTTTCCCCACGGCCTTCGCCCCGACCTGCACCTTCCAGCGCTCCTCGGCGGCCGCATCGCGGCGGATGAGGTACTCCTCGCCCGCGAATTTCATCGAGCAGATCCCGAAAATCTCCTCGAGGTAGTGCTTCGTGTTGGCCTGCGAGAGGCTGTCGAAGAGTCCGGTGAGGATTTTCTCCTTCGCGGCGGGCGTCGCCGGGGAGATATGGCCCCCCTTCCAGGTGAAGCCGAATTTCTTCCGGGCGTCGACGTTCGCCAGGAGCATGCACGCCTCCGCTTCCTTGTCGAGGTTCAGCGCGACGTCGTAGGAGGAGTTCAGCACGGTGAGGAGACCGGTCGCGTCGGGCCCGCGGACTTCGTCGACGAGGTCGCGGGGGAGGACGTCGGGGGAATGGGTCACCCAGGTGATCCGGCACCCGGGGTATCGATTCCGGAAGGCCGAAACCAGCGGCGTGGTCCTGATGACGTCGCCGATCGCCCCGAGCTTGATGATCAGTATCCGCTTCGTGACCGCCTCGTACTCGTCGCAGTCGCCGCAGATCTTCCCGCGGAGTTTGTTCGGGACGCACGGGACGTGGCCGCGGAAATGGCGGCAGTCGTACTTCACGCTGACCGCCGTCGACGGGCCCGCTGCCCGGCGCGCGGCCTTCTTCTTACTCTTCATTGATCACCCACTGTTCGAGAAGTTTGTGGTTGAGGCCGTCGAGGAACCTCGATGGCTTGGTGAGGATGAACCCCGATTCCCTGTCGTAGACGTTGATGGGATAGGTGATGTACAGGTTCTCCTTCGCGCGCGTGCACGCGACGTACATCAGCCGCCGCTCCTCCTCGAGCTCGTCCGGGTCGTCGACCGACCGCAGCGACGGGAAGCGGCCGTCGAGCGCGTGGATGACGAAGACCGAGTGCCACTCGAGCCCCTTGGCGCTGTGGATGGTCGAGAGGACCAGGTGTTCCCGCTCCGCGCCGGGGGATTCAACGTCGGCGACGCTCTCGTTCGGCGGTTCGAGCGCCAGGTCGGTGAGCAGGGCGGGGACGTCCTGGTAGCGGGAGGCGATCTGGCCGAAGATCTCCAGGTCCTTCATCCGCTTCGGGTAATCGTCGTACCGTAATTTGAGGATCGGCTGGTAATACGCCATCATCCGGGCCGCGAACTCGGCCGGGTTGTTCCGGCAGGGCACGAGCGACTTGAGAAGTCCGATCAGTTCCTTCGCCCCCTCGGGGTAGCCCTGGTAATCGGGCCAGTACGATGGACCTCCGCCGGCCCCGGCGCCTGCGCCGGCCGCCACGCGCCGCCGGAGGATGTCGTCGATGATCTTCTCCGCGGTGCGGGGGCCAACGCCGTCGATGAGCAGCAGGATGCGGTTCCAGGCGACCATGTCGCGCGGATTCTCGAGCACCCTCATGTAGGCGATCATGTCCTTGACGTGCGCGGTCTCGATGAATTTGTAGCCGCCATATTTCTGGAACGGGATGTCGGCCCTCGAGAGCTCGATTTCGAGGTCGAACGAGAGGAACGACGAACGGAAGAGCACGGCGATGTCGGGCAGCGGCACGCCCTCCTCGCGGAGCTCCAGGATTTTCTGGACGACGTACCTCGACTGCATCTGTTCGGTCTGGGCGACGATCAGCTGGGGAAGCGACCCCTCCCGGCGGTTGGTGTAGAGCCGTTTTTCGAAGCGCTCCGGCATCGGGATCAGCGCCCGTTTTGCGGAAAGATGCCCGCCTCGGTGACGAGGAGCGTCCCGAGCCCGCACTTCAGGCCGGACGCGGCCCCGATCGAGAGCGGGCCGTGCGAATACCAGAGCGATCCGGGGCGGGCCCCCGGGGTCCCGCCCGCGGTTTCCCCGGAGCCGCGCACTTCCTCCCAGGCGCTTCCCCCGGGCGGGCGCGGAAGGTTCCCGAGGACCACGAACGGATCCCTCCCCGCCTCGGCGGCCATCGCCGAGAGGAGGTCCGAGCAGGCGCGAGCGTCGTTCCCGACAAGCGGGTCGGGCAAACGGGTGCTCACGACCACCAGCGGCCGCGTCCCCGCGTCGATGACGGCGCGCAGCGCCCCCTCGAAGGTGTTCCCCGAGACGCCGTCGTATGAGCGGGCGTCGCTCGAGGAGACCGGGTAGGAACTGAACACGGCGTTGCCCGACTGCCTTCCCGAGACGTTGATCGTCTCCCCGAAGGCGTGGAACATCCCGGTCGCGGACGCGAGCTCCGCCACGAGGTCGGTCCGGGTCGCCACGGTCGGATATCGCGTGATCCCCTGGACGGCGAGGACGTCGATGTTATTCGAGGCGATCAGCCCCGCCAGCTCGTCGACGTGCGACCGTTCGATCCGTCCCCGGAACCCCGAAAGGTCGAGGCTCGCGATCCTCACTGTCATCGCGGCCACCGGAGCGGCGACCGGAGTCGCCTCCCCGGCGGGAGGCGGCACGGGGTTCCCCGCATCCTTCGAAGCGCCGCAACCGGCCAGGATCGCCGGAACAACGATCACCAGCAGAGCGCAGAACGCCGGCGTGAGCGGGAGGCGGAACGGTCCCCGGAGGGTCGGCGTAATCGCCGGCATTGCCGGGTTCGAGGCGTTCACCTGTGTCGTCGGAGTCATCGGGATCAGCTGTTGTCCTCCTGTCCGTCGGGGGCATGTCCCATCAGGGCGTTGGCGACGTCGAGGATGGCCTGCGTGCTGCGAAAATTCTCCTCGAGTTTGACCACGCGGCAGTCGGGAAACGCCTCCGGGAACCCGAGGATGTTCCTGACCGTGGCGCCGCGGAACGAATAGATCGACTGGGCGTCGTCGCCGACCACCATCACGTTCCGGTGCGCCGATGCGAGCCGGCCCACGATCTCCGCCTGGATCCGGTTCGTGTCCTGGTATTCGTCCACCATGACGTACCGGTAGCGGTTCGATAGCACCTCCCCGACGTCCGGGTGTTCGTCCAGCAGCCGGGCCAGGTTGACGAGGAGGTCGTCGTAGTCCATCAGGTTGTTCGCCCGCTTGTACTCGCCGTAGAGCGCGACGATGTTCCGTATCTGATCCGCGAGTTCGGCGTAGTGGGGATAATCGGTGTCGAGGATCGAGGCGAGCGGCGTGAGGGTGTTGACCGAACGGCTGTAGAGGTCGTGAAGCGTCTCCTTCCGGGGGAACCGCCGTTTCGCGGTGTCGTGCCTGAGCCTGGTCCTGATGAGGTTCAGGACGTCCTGGGAATCGCCCTGGTCGAGGATCGTGAAGTTGGCGTCGTACCCGAGCAGCGCCGCGTATTTCCGGAGCGTGAGGTTGGCGAACGAATGGAACGTCCCCCCGCCCACCTTGTCGCAGCGGTCGTCGAGCAGCGTCGACGCCCGGCGGAGCATCTCCTGGGCGGCCTTCCGGGTGAACGTCAGCAGGAGGATGTGCTCCGGTTTGACCCCCAGCTCGACCAGGTACGCCACGCGGTAGACGATCGTCCGGGTCTTTCCCGTGCCGGCCCCGGCGATGATCAGGTGGGGGCCGTTCACCGAGGTGACCGCCTCGTACTGCGAGGCGTTGAGTTCAGACCGGTAGTCGATCCGGAACGTCCCCGGCTGGATGACGCGGAGCCCGGCCCCGGCCTTTTTGAGTGTGTATGTTTTCACTCCCGCGCCGGCGCTCACTCCGCCCACCGGACGACCTTCGCCCTGACCAGGTCTTCCAGGTAACGGTTGACGACCGCGACCCCGACCGGGTGGCCGTACGCGCTGATGGCGTTGCGGATTTCCGAGACGTTTCTCCGGCCGTCGATGAAATTCACCAGTTCGAAGCGCTGGTCCCCGGAGATGGTGAACGCGGATGTGGAATACCAGGCCGCGTCCGCGGCGGGGAGGGCGCTCTCCGGCAGGCCGAAATCGAGGGGACCCCTCGTCGTCCGGACCGGGACGCGCGATTCGATCGGGCTGAGGCCTCCGCGGGGCGCGGTCCCACCCGCGCCAGCCGGATAGAGGATGCTCGGCCTCACCGACGCGGCCCTGAACGCCGACTCGAGGGCCGAGAGCGACTCCTCCACCCGGGCGCGGGCGAGTTCGCCGCCGTTGAAGGAGAGGACCGAGCCCACCGACCGGCTCGCGTCCCAGTATCCGTAGTCGATGATGTTCTGAACGGCATTGAGGTCGACAGCGGCGGATGGCGAAGGGCTGTCCGTCAGGTGGGCGCGGCGCACCTCCCGGCCGAACCTTCCCGAAGCGTTCGCGTGCGCGAGCCGCGCGAGGTCGGCGGCCTGGACGTCGTCGAGGTTGGCAAGGTACCACATCGTCCCCGCAGCGATGATTTCGCACCGTTCGAGCTCGACGGGGTCGACCTTGTCGGGGGTGTCCTCCGAGGTGTGGTGCGTGTAGTCGGGGTCGTGCGAGAACATTACGCCCGGAATTTTCCGGTCGATGAACATCATATGGTCGCTTCCGCCCGAGTAGGGCACCACGCGGTAATTGAACGCGGAGAGGGAGCCCCTCGGCGTGCGCACGTCCAGCCGGTCCACGGCCTGCGCGAGGTTCTCCACCACGTCGTTCACGCACGTCGGGAGCGAGAGCGGGGTCCGCGTGAGGACCAGTTTCGAATGGAGCAGCTCGGTGTTTTCGCCGACCATGTCCAGGTTCATGTTCGCGAGCACCCTCCCGCCCAATTCCGGGCCGGTCAGCTCAGGGTGCGCGTCGATGTAGGCCATCGTGCCGTGCCATTCGGGGACCCAGAGGAACCGGAAGGTGCGTCTCGGCCGGGGGAGGCGCCCCGCGTCGATGAGCCCCCTGAGGGTCCTCGCGATGTCGAGGATGGCGGCCGATCCGCTCGCGTTGTCGTTGGCCGATTCCTTCGGGTGGTCGAGGTGCGCGCTGAAGAGCAGCTCTCCGCCCGCGCTGTCCGTGCCGGGGATCGTCGCGACGACGACGTCCATCGCGTACGGCTCGAGCCCCGCCCCCTTCACCCACCCGCGGAGCGTCACCTTTTCGCCCCGGAGCAGGAGCGACCTGAGCTTCTCACCCTGGCGGTTGGTGAGGTTGAAGCCGAACGTCGTCGCGGCGAGCTCGCCCGGTTTCGGCCACATCCCCGTGTACGCGAGCATGTCGGGGTATTCCATCGCCCGCTCGTCGTCGAGGTAGCAGACGACGGCCTTCGCGCCATACTTCAGGACCGCGAGCCGGTGGACCTCGCCACCGTACCCGGTCGCCAGCACGAATTTTCCCTTCACGTCCTTTCCCCGGTAATCGCCCTCCGACGTGCCGGACCCCACCCAGACGAGTTCCGCCGTGACGTCCCCGGGGTTCGAGTAGGTGATCACGCTCATCGCGACCTCGGGGAACCCCGCGATCCGCTCGTCGTACGGCTCCACCATCCTCAATTCCGCGGAGGTGATGTCCCACCCGGAGGGCGATTGCCAGGTCTGGTAATGGAGCTTTCCGTCGGAGGGGAACGACTCGACGAACGCGTCGGCGCCGCCGAACCCGGCCGCGCGGAGGCGGCCGAGGACATACTGCGCGGCGTCGCGGTACCCGCGCGAGCCCTGGATCCTGTGGCTCCGCGTGATGCCGATGACGTCCTCCTTCGCCGTCTCACCGCTGAGCGCTTCGTGGAGGAGGCCGAGCAGTCGTTCCCCGAGGAGCGGCGCGGGGACCTGCGCGGTCAGCGTCGACGCGGCCAGGGCCAGGGCGATCGGGAGCGCGGGGAACGGGCGGAGGAGTTTCATTGTGGGCCTCGGGTTCGATGAGTCCGATATGGTACGAAATTTACCTCTTCCCGGCAAGATCAGTCGAGGAATTCCCACGTCAGTCCGAAGCGGAGCGCCCGGTCGTCCATCGGATAGAATGTCGTCATCACGTATTGCCGGTCGAGGAGGTTTTCCCAGACGATATGGATGACCGCGTCCCCGATCCCGGCGAAGAGGACGAGGTCGAGCGTGCCGGCCGGCGCGATGCGGCTTCCCGCGGGGAGGAAGAGGTCGTATCGCTGCGAGAGGGCCTCGCCGTCGTACGCTGAAAAGTAGCGCCCGCGGAATCCGGCTTTGAGGCGGAGGTGCCCTCCGACCAGGTGGTCGTTCAGATAGATCCCCGCGGTGATGTTCCAGGCTGGCGCGTGGCGCCGGCTGACGGCGCCTCCGTAGGAGACGTAGTCGGCGCTCCCCTCGGCGAGAAAGCTCCCGAGGCTGAGCGACGCGGCCGCGGAGATCCCGCTGCGCGTCTCCGAGCCGCTCCTCCCGTAGGCGAGGGGGGGGTCGCCCGGCGTGCCGGCCGTGTCGAGGACGATGGTTCCGGCGATCTTCCGGTGGAACGCCCCGATGGAGGCGCTGTTCCCCGACGAATCGCCGAACACCAGCCCGCCCGCGACCAGGTCGTGGCGTTCCGGGTCGGGGGTCGCGAGGGGCGACGCGAGCGATCGGACCCCGAACGCCTCGGCGAATGAAGGAAAGCGGTGAGAGCGCGATACTCCGCCGGTCAGGGCGAGCCCCCGAGCGATCTCCAGCCGGAGGTCGGCGCGGGGCGAGATCCTCCCCCGGCCGAGGAACCGCTCGAGGCGCGCGGATGGCGTCACCGTCAGGACCCCCCCGAACGGTAGGGCGACGCTCCCGGCGATTCCTGACTGTGTCGACCGGTGGGACCCGATGTTCGGATCGTCGAGCAACCGCCGGTTCCTGAGATCCGCCGAAAGGGCGAGACGCGCGCCGGCGATCACCCGGGAATGGGAGAGGCGGAACCCGTACGACTGCTCGTCGCGGGTCTCGCGGAACGGGACGCCCGTCGAGCCCGCCCCCGCCGCCTCGTCCCGGTATTGCCGGTACTGGGACGTCAGCCGGACGTCGAGAGCGGTGAGCTCCCCGCCGCCACCGCCGAGCGCGGCGCCGGCCGACGCATCGTGCCTGACGAGCATCTCCATGGCCGACGCATTGTTGACCACCGCGCGGACCCGTTCGAACCGGAGTGATTCGGGTGTCGACGGCGAGATCCCGTCGTTCAGGCCCCGTTCCCACCTGGTGAAGAGCTCCGACGCGTAAACCGACGCCCCGGGCAGGTCGTACCGGAGCTTGATCCTCGCCTGCCAGGCGTCGAGGCCCGAATTCGTAAACCTGCCGTCGGAAACCGGGTGCTGCATTCCGATCGAGACATTGAACCCCCGCGCGACATCCTGCCAGAGCGATCCGTCGATGACGCTCGACCCGTACGTCGACTGGGTGTACCGGATGCGGGAAACGGGACGGGGCGCGCGGGCGCTCCTGGAAACGAAGTTGGCAGCGCTGACGGGTGGACCGGTGAACTCGACCGATCCGGCGAAATCCGCCGGATAGAGGTCCGCGTGAAAGAGGCCGGTCGAGGGATCGTCGAGGGGGAGGCCGTCGGCGAGGAATGCCATCGAGCCGTCGGAGAGTCCGTGCACGGAATATTTTCGCCGGAACCCGCCCAGTCCCGTCTCCGAGACGAAGAGCGGGCCGGTGAAGGGACCGATGCGCGCCAGGAGATCTCCGGTGGATCGAAAGGGGAGATAGGGGAGATCCGCCTCCGGGAGCGTGTGGACCGCGATGCCCGAGCGGGCGAGGGAGCCGACGCCGTGGAGCGGCGTGAAATCCTCGCGGGGGGCGGCGGTCGAGGAGTCGACCCGGGGGACCGTGTCGGCGGAATCGGGCAGCTGAGCGTCCGTCCGGGACTGGAACGACACCGCCACGAGGAGGATGAGCGCCGCGATTCTCACGGATGCAGGCACGTCAGTGCGTTGGGATTGATGGTGAATATAGAGAAAAGCCCCGCCTCAAACAACGGACGCTCCGGTGATCCGGAGGTCCGGGACGAAGCCCGACGGCGTCAGGAAGGTCCGGAATTCCCCGCCGAGCGAGCTCGCGGCCGCAGCGGCCGCGGCGTCGTCGGAGTATATTCCGAACACCGACGAGCCGCTTCCCGAGAGGAGGCAGCAGTCCGCCCCGCTGTCGTAGATCCGCCTTCGCAGGTCGCCGATCTGGGGATGGGACCTGATCGCCGGCGCCTCGAAATCGTTGAACAGCACATTGCGCAGCAGGTCGGGGCGGTCGAGGTGCTGCAGGAGCAGGGTCCGGAGGTCGTCTGAACCGGAGTGGTCGACGGGGACGATCGCTTCGAAGGCGCTCCGCGTGGATAGATGGATTTCCGGCACGATCACGAGGATGGCGTAGGGGAGGGTGAGCTGAAAATACGACAACATCTCCCCCCTGGAGGTGGCGTACGCCGATCCCGCGCCCAGGAAATACGGGACATCCGACCCGATCGCGAGCGCGATTTCGTCGAGCGACCCCCGGGGGGGGGCCAGTTTCCAGAGCCTGCAGAGCAGCAGGAGGGCGGCGGCCGCATCGGCGCTCCCGCCACCAAGGCCGGCGCCGTACGGTATCCTTTTTGTCAGCGTCAACCTGGCGCCCGCGCGGACGCCGAAACGCTGCCGCAGGAGTCCGGCGGCGAGGAGGACCAGGTTTCCGTCGATCGGGATCCGGGGGTCGTCGCAGCTCAAGGATAGATCCTGCGCCGGTCCGGCGACAAGGTCGTCGAAAATATTGACACGGTGGAAGACAGTCTCGATATCGTGGTACCCATCCTGCCGTTTTCTGATGACCCGCAGGCCCAAATTAATTTTAGCGAATGCCCGTTGAAACAACATATGAATGGGATCGTAAGAGAGGATAATTAGGAATATAGGGTATATGGTATCCCAAATCAGGACATTTTAAAGATTATAATAATCGGATAACCTATTGATATATATAGCAGTAAACGATGTGGTTGTGATCTGGATTGAATTGTACTTGACAATATATTTAGTTTTTCGTACTTTTTTCCCCCACGGTAACAACCGGGGAAAATGGGTAAATATGGAATTGAATTCTCGATTTACTTGATTTTTTTAACTGAACGATCACCAGAATCGAAAGGGGCACGATGACATCTAAATTACGATTTTTTTCACTCATCATAGCAGTCCTGTTGATGGCCACAGGAATGACGGCCGGAACGGGCGTGAAGGCTCCTTCCCTCTGGATCTCGAGCGTCCACGCCGACACCGTCCCGGCATTCCTTGTCAACCCGACCAGCATCGATTTCGGGAGTGTGTTCATTTCGTCGGTATTCACCGAAACGGTCACCGTTTCGAACAATTCGTCGAAATCCCTCTTTATCTCGAGCGTCACTATCGATACGGGCGATTTCAGTGTGAATCCGGCCAGCGCGACGATCGATCCCTTCGGGTCGTTCGATTTCTACGTCTCGTTCGCGCCCACCTTCAGCGGTGTGCAGAACGGGAACGTGGTGTTCGTGCATAATGGCCCCTCCTCCCCCGATCTCCTTCCGCTCGTCGGAGACGGAACGCTCACCGGCGTGGAGGAATCGAACCCATTACCGAGGAAGTTCGCACTCCAGGGTAACTACCCGAATCCGTTCAACCCGCTGACGCGGATCGTCTTCGATGTTCCGAAGCTCACCACCGTATCGTTGACGGTCTATAACGCGCTCGGTGCGGAAGTGGCGGAAGTGCTCGATAACGTCGCTTACCAGCCGGGTACACACGAAGTAACATTCGACGGCGCAAACCTGGCGACAGGGGTCTATTTCTACAGATTCAAGACTCCCGAGTTCAATTCGGTGAAAAAGATGGTGCTTCTGAAGTAAATATCCTATAAGGATAAAGGGAACCCCGGGTCGGTGGTGGATCGGCCCGGGGTTTTATTATGCCCTGTCCGAACAATCCGGCGGAAGTGACGCTCGTCAGGATCCACGATTTCAACCCGATTGGCTGGATTTTCGGCCTTCCGGGGACTCCCGCGCATTACCCCCCGGATGATCGAGGTCACACGTTGTGACCGTCGTGTGTGCCTACCCCGTATCTTCTTCTAACTTGGTCACAGTAATGAGGCGCCGGCCCCCTCCGCTAAGGCAGCGGACAGGGAACCGGCCCAACGTGGATCGGAAGAGGAAGTCTGTATGGGATCAAATATTTTGCTGGCCATCGGTTCGCTGATCATGTTCGGGACCTTCCTCGGTTCCTCGAACCGTCTTCTTATGGGCAATACCCAGATAGCCTCCCAGAACGAGTATTACATCGCCGCGCTCTCATACGGCCAATCGGTGATCGAGGAGGCCAGGATGAAGAAATTCGACGGTAACCTCACCGCCAGCTGGATGAAGAATGTCGGCGTCACCCGGACCGCCGCGGCGGGGCTCGGCACGGACGGGATCGCCGAGAAGATGATCGGCGCCGACGAACTGGGAAAATACGGGTATCTGTCCGAATCGCTGTTCGACGACGTGGACGATTACAATAATTACCGCCGCGTCGTGAACAGTTCCAGGGCGGAAGGGTACGAACTGGGCGTGACCGTCACCTACGTCGATCCCCTCTCGAACGGGTTGGCCGTCATGACGCCGACCAGCTGCAAGAGGATGACGGTGAGAATCACGAGCCCATATTTTCCAAAGATCGAAAAGCACGGGTTTTCCGTCTCGGACACCCTGACAATTTCGTACGTCTTCACACAATTCTGAGGCAACGAGATGCAGTCGCTCTATGACGTCCTGGGGTCCATGATGATCGGCGGGATCATCCTGCTGATGCTCCTCCAATTCAACGCGACCGTGATGGAAGGCGCCGCGGCACAGACGTTTACATCGATCGTCCAGTCGAACCTCACCGCCATGGCGGAACTGGTGGAATACGATTTCCGGAAAATCGGGTATCTGGCGACGGGGGTGACGGACAGTGCGATCGTCTATGCCGATTCGAATAAAATCACATTCAAGGGGGATATCGACGACAACGGGGTCGTGGACGTCGTTACCTATTCGTTCGACCGGAACAAGGCCTCGGGTCATCACAACCCGCGTAGCAGGATACTCTACAGGACGAAGAGCGGATCGCCGACGCAGGACATCAACCTTGGCCTCACGCGCTTCAAACTCGTCTATTATGACAAGAACAACGTCCTCATCGCCGCCAACCCGGTGCCGACTCCTTCGTCGATCCGGTCGATCAGGGTGTCGATGGACGTGGAGAGCACCGCCCCCTACGATACCACCTACCAGGGTGCGACCTGGACGCGGACGATTGCTCCAAAAAATATCAAATAAGGAAGCACCGATATGAGCGGAAAAGCGGTTCTCGTCCTGGTCGTCGGCATCATCATCATCGTCGGAACGGTGATGTTCAACATCGAGGCCGCGAGCACGCGGATCGTCCGGAACTTCGGGGATTATTATCAACGGCAAACCACGCAAAACATCGCCCAGGCCGGAATGAACCTCGCACTGACAAGCCTCTCCACCGACAGGAGCTGGCGTGCGGGGTACAACAAGCTGAGTACGTCCGAGGGGACTGTCAGTGTGAGCCTCTCGAACCAGCTCCTCGGGGGGATGAATGTCGTAAAACTCCTCTCCGTCGGCGAGACCGATTTCGGCTCCTCGATGCGGCGAAAGGACACCTGTGTCGTCTACGTCAGGGACGAAGGCTATAAACCGGACGCCGCGCGCGCCCTCCTGACGCTGAACGCGATCGGGGCCATCAATGGGACGATCACGGTCGACGGACGAAATTTCGACCTGGCGGGAAACCTGATTCCCGGGACGGGAGTCCCCGGCATCTGGTCCACGATGGGCGGATTTTCTGTGGGAGGTTCGGCGATGGTGGGAGGGACGGCGGGAGGGGTCGATCTGGCCCCGGCCAAGGTTCCGCTCGGGGGTGCCCTTGCCCTCGGCCAGGTCTATAAAAACGGATTCCCCTTAACCCCCGACCTGGCGATGAGCGGCGTCACCGCGGGGCTCGGCCTGCCCGACGGCGCGCTGAAACTGATCGCGCAGAGTGGGATCGACGGGAGCCAGTACGTCACCGACCCGGCTTACCTGAAATACCCCCTCACCGGGGTAACGTATGTCGAGATGCCCTCAAACAATCCGAAAAATTCCTGGTCGTCCGCCGACATCCGGGGGAAGGGGATACTCGTCGTCCATAATACTGCCCAGAACGCCGAACTCAAGAACACGAAGGGGAATTTCCAGGGCCTGATCGTGGCCGATGATATGACAAATTTTCACGCGGATTTTTTGGGATGCATCGTGGTGTTGAAATCAGTCCTGAGCGGCAACATCATGGGAAACGGCAACGCCACAATGCGTTATTCCGATCTGGCGATTAAAAATGCCACGAAGACGGTGACGAAGGCAATGCCGCTGGACATCGTTGCGTGGTGGGAATAAGAGGATAGCGCCGGGGACGCCGGATACAGGAACTCAACCGAAAAAATTGCAACCGAGTCAAACCCCGGCCCACGGCCGGGGTTTTTTGTTGGTCGGGCCGACTCTTTGAAATTGGGGCCCCTTTTTGTTAAGTTCCTCCGTGACAAACTCCCGGAACAACGTCATTCGCGCCGGTTCAGTTTCCATCGGCGGGGGTAAACCCCTGGTCCTCATCGCGGGCCCCTGCGTGGTGGAAAGTCGCGACATGATCCTCGCGACGGCCTCAGGCGTCCGCACGGCGGCCGCGGCGGCCGGCATTCCGCCCATTTTCAAGGCGTCCTATAAAAAGGCGAACAGGACCAGCGGCCGATCGTTCCGCGGGCTGGGAATTGACGAGGCGCTCCGCATCCTCGAGGAGGTCCGCCGGGAGACCGGGATGCCGGTCCTCACCGACGTCCATTCCGAATCGGAAGTCGCGGCGGCCGCCCAGGCCGTCGACATCCTGCAGATCCCCGCCTTCCTCTGCCGCCAGACGGAACTCCTCGAGGCCGCCGGCAGGAGCGGCAGGGCTGTCAACATCAAGAAGGGACAGTTCCTCGCGCCGGGGGACATGCGACACCAGGCGGAAAAGGTCGCCCGGACCGGAAACGGCAACATCCTCCTGACCGAACGGGGCACGTCGTTCGGCTACCATAACCTGGTCGTGGATATGCGATCCCTCGTGATCATGCGCGAAACCGGGTATCCCGTGATCCTCGACGCCACGCACTCGCTCCAGCTCCCGGGCGGCAACGACCATTCGTCGGGCGGCCAGCCCGAATACATTTTCCCCCTCGCGAGGGCCGGCGTCGCGGTCGGCGTCGACGGCGTCTTCATCGAGACGCATCCCGATCCGTCGAAGGCGCTGAGCGACCCGGCGACCCAGCTCGAGCTGAAACTCCTCGGCCCGCTCCTGAAACAGATCGCGGCGGTGGACGCGGCAATGAGGCAGAGCCTTGGCGCCGAACGCCGCTGACCGGAAGCCCTCACGGGCCGCCCTCCGGAGGATCCGTCTCCTCGCCCTCGACGTGGACGGCGTCCTGAGCGACGGCCGGATCATCTACGACGAATCGGGCGCCGAGTTCAAGGTGTTCGACGCGATGGACGGCTACGGCATCCGGAAGGCCCTCGGGGCGGGGATCATCGTCGCGCTGATCTCGGGCCGGAAGTCGAAGGTGGTCGTCCGCCGCGCGCGCGAACTCGGGATCGCGGAGGTCCACCAGGGTGTCACCGACAAGCTGGTTGTCCTTCGTTCGCTCCTCGGCAAATACCGGCTCTCGGACGCGGACGCCTGTTGCGTCGGGGACGATGAACCCGACATCCCGATGCTCCGCGCGGCCGGCGTGAGCGCCGCTCCCCCGGGAGCGGCCACGGCGGTGCGGCGGAGCGTCGACTTCGTGACGGCGGCGGGCGGGGGCCGCGGATCCGTGCGCGAGGTGATCGAATTGATCCTCCGGGCGCGGTCGCGGGGGTGAGCGTGCCGGCCCCCGGAGAGTCTTCCCCGTCCGACGCGCCCCATCCCCGGGCGCTCACCCCGTTCGAATCGGAGTTGATCTCCTGGGCCCTTCCGGACGATGCCCCGGGCTACAGGCCCTACCGGGAATTCATCGCCCGTTCGATGGTGATCGGACAGGGGAGGAGGGGAGAGGGGGAAATGATCCTCGGGGCACCCGGGGAGCGGCCGGACCTCGATCCGCCGCTGCCGCCGGTCGTCTCGTTCGGCTCCGCCTCGACATCGGACGACGAGGTCTCCGTCACGGTGAGGGAGATCTTCGAGGGCCAGATGTCGGTCGAGATCGTGGGCCGAAGACGCGACCGCGTCGCACAGGACGCGACCATCGCGGGACGGTGGACGTACGCGAGGTGGAGGCCCGGGAACCCCTGTCCGCAGTGCGCCCGTCCGGCGAGGGAGATCGCCGTCGCCGGCGCGGGCCCGCGACCGGTCGTCCTGGGTATCTGCGCCGCCGACCGGAGGCTCTGGATTTACGACGGACCGACGGGGATCTGCCGCCCCGTTCCGGTCACCAATTACTACAACGAACTGATGCTCCTGAAAAAGATCCGCGATCCGAAGGTCGCGCTCGCGAGTTCGACCCTCTTCGAACGGCTCGCCGACCACTCCGACGAGGAGCTGGCGACCGCGTTCGTGGCGTACAACCGCGTCAAGGCCAAACTGGAACTCCCCGCGGGCGGCCCGGGCGGCGCGAGGCGGCGCCGCGGCATCGCCGGGCGAATACTCGGATTTCTCACAGGAAAGTGACCAATGGACAAGCAATCGATCATCGATAAGGGGAAGGAAGTCATCCGGATCGAGGCGGCTTCCGTGGCGGCGTTGGGCCCCAGGATCAACGAGGAGTTCGCGCGCGCCGTCGGGATGATCTTCGCCTGCCGCGGACGCACCATCGTCACCGGCGTGGGGAAATCGGGGGCGATCGCGAGAAAAATCGTAGCGACGCTCAATTCCACCGGAACGCCCGCGATGTTCATGCATCCCTCCGACGCGGTCCACGGCGACCTCGGGATGGCCCGCAAGGACGACGTGCTGCTCTGCCTCTCGAAAAGCGGCGACACCGAGGAATTGCGAAACCTCCTCCCGCTGGTGAAGCGGATCGGCGTGCCGGTGATCGCCATGGTCGGCTCGCTCCGGTCGCGCCTGGCCGAGGCCGCCGACATCGTGCTCGACGTTTCGGTGGAGGAGGAGGCGTGCCCGCACGACCTCGCGCCCACGTCGTCGACGACGGCGGCGCTCGCCCTCGGCGACGCCCTCGCGATGGCGCTCCTCGGTATGCGGAATTTCACCGCCGAGGATTTCGCGTTCTACCACCCGGGCGGCTCGCTCGGGAAGCGGCTCCTCCTGAAAGTGAGCGAATTGATGGTCGGCGGAGCGCAGATCCCCCGGGTGGCCCAGGACGTCCCGGTCCGGGACGCCATCCTGGAGATCAGCTCGAAGCGGCTTGGGGCCACCTGCGTCGTCGACGGGGCGGGAATCCTCCTGGGGATCATCACCGACGGCGACCTGCGCAGGATCCTCGGAAAGACCACCGACCTCACCGGGCACACCGCCGCGATGGTGATGACGAAAAACCCGAAGACCATTTCCCCCGACCTCCTCGCCGTCGTCGCGCTGCAGGAGATGGAGGCGCACAACATCACGCAGCTCGTCGTCGTGGACAGGGCCCATCGCCCGATCGGTATCGTCCACCTCCACGACCTCGTCAAGGCCGGGATCGCCGGTGAGGGGTGAACCGGCCGCGGTGATCCGGGTGGAGGGCGTGGCACGCGCTCTCCTCCTCCTGCTCACGACCCTCCTCCTGGCGGGCTGCGGTGAAAAGACGCGCCCGCCGGTGCTCCCGTCCCAGCCCGGCCGCGACGCCCCGGACCAGGAAAGCTGGAACGCCACCATCACCTTCACCGATTCCGGGATGATCACGGGCGTCGTGAGGGCCGGCTACATCGCCAAGTACCTGAGCGACAAGTTCACCATCCTCGATTCGGGGATCGTCGTCGATTTCTTCAATGAACGGCACGAACACACCTCGGTGCTCACCGCTCGCCGGGGACGGGTCAACGACGTCACGAACGATTTCGAGGCGAGGGGGGACGTGGTCGTCCGCTCCGATTCGGGGACGGTCCTGAGGAGCGAGGAGCTCAACTGGGACAACAAGCGGGAACGGATCCACACCGAGGCGTTCGTGGAGATCACCTCCCCGACGGAGGAGATCCGGGGGATGGGGCTGGAGTCGGACCAGGCGCTGAGGCATTACACCATCCTGAAGGTCACCGGGAAGGTCCAGCAGAAATGAGACCGCGGATACGCATAGCGTTCCGGCGCCCCGGGCACGTCGCGATCGTCCTGCTCGCGGCCCTGTCGTTCACGGCCGCGCGCGCCGCCGCCTTCCAGCGCAACGACCACCCGATCGTCCTCGACCGCGCCGACAGCCTCGTGGGAATGGAGATCGGCGGCGAACCGGCGCGCCAGCTGATCGGCAACGTGCAGTTCACGCAGGGGGGGCTGGTGCTCAACTGCGCGCGCGCCATCCAGTACCTGACGAGCAACAGGGTCTACTTCGAGGGGATGGTGCAGGTGCGAGACGACAGCGTCCGGATGGTCGCCCAGCGGGCGGTCTACTACGCCGCCACGAGGACCGTCGAGGCGCTCGACCGGGTCCTCCTCGAGGAGGGAACGACAACGCTCCAGGCCCGCTACGGCACCTACACGGCCGACGGGCGGGTCGCCCGCTTCCGCGACAACGTGGTCATCGCCGACACGGCGACGGTGCTCACGGCCGACACGGCGAGGTACGACCGCGAACGGCAGTTCGTCGAGGCCGATGGCAACGTGAGGATCGAGGAGCTGCGCAACCGCGTCGTGACATTCTCCGACCATTTCGAAAACGACAGGCTGGCCGGGACGATGAAATGGACCGGCAACCCGAGGATGGCGCAGGCCGCCGCGGGAGCCGGGGCCGCCCCGCCGGAGACGCTCGTCGTCGCGGGCGTGACGATGGAGAGCCGCGGCGACTCGCTCCGGACCCTCGTGGTGACCGACAGCGTCAGGATCTTCCGCGAGGGGCTCGCCGGCGTGGCCGGGCTCGCTGTCTTCCATCTCGGCCGGGACAGCATCGCCCTCTACCGGGAGCCGTACCTCTGGTACCGTGACGAGGGCGGCGCCGAGAACCAGATCGCCGGGGATTCCGTGACAATGAAAGTGCGCGGGCGATTCGCGGACAACGTGAGGGTGATGGGGGACGCGATGGCCGTCAGCGAGGCCGATTCGCTCCTCGGCGGACGGTACAACCAGCTGGCCGGCCAGGAAATTATTCTGTATTTTGATGAGAACCGGCTCGGCAGGATCGAGGTCCGGCAGATGGCGACAAGCCTCTATTACCTCTTCGAGCAGGGGAGACCGAACGGGCTCAACCGCTCCTCCGGGAACAGGGTGACGATGCTCTTCCGTTCCGGGAGGATCGAATCGATCGCCCTCTCCGAGGGCGTCGAAGGGAAATATGTCCCCGAGCCGATGGTCAGGGGGAAGGAAACGGAGTACAACCTCCCCGGGTTCCGGTGGAGGGACGACCGCCCGGAACGGCCCCGCTAGGCGCGGGGATCCGGGACATCAATGGCAGACACGATGACGAACGACGGCAATATACCGGCGCGCGAGCCCGGAGCGGCGGCCCCGCAGGCCCCGCCCGCGACCACGTCGGACACGCTCAGGGCCGAGGGCCTGACCAAGCGGTACAAGAAACGCGTGGTGGTCGACACCGTCAGCGTGGACGTGAGGAGGGGGGAGATCGTGGGGCTGCTCGGGCCGAACGGCGCCGGCAAGACCACCACGTTCTACATGATCGTCGGGATGGTCCGGCCGGAGGGGGGGCGGGTGTTCCTCAACGACCGGGAGATCACCGACGAGCCGATGTACCGGAAGGCCAGGCTGGGGATCGGCTACCTCCCGCAGGAATCGTCGATCTTCCGGAAGATGACCGTCCGCGACAACCTGCTCGCGATCCTCGAGCTGACGGCGATGCAAAAAAAAGAGCGGGAGGAGCGGTGCGACAAACTGCTGGTCGATTTCGGCCTGACGCAGATCGCCGGCAGCAGGGGGTACATGCTCTCCGGCGGGGAGCGGCGCCGGACCGAGATCGCCCGGGCGCTGGCCATCGACCCGAAGTTCATCCTCCTGGATGAACCGTTCGCGGGCGTCGACCCGATCGCCGTCG